>DAHXNO010000002.1 GCA_027365345.1 Granulicella sp. | reverse complement strand
TACGCGCCCTGCATTGCGCCGTCCATAGCCCAGATACACCGAGATGCTCTGATCGGGATGGCCGGGCATCACCAGCGCCGGAGCCTTGATCTTGCGACCCTGCACGGCAATCTCAATCACATCGCCCTCGACGGCCTGGAGTGAGGAGAGCGTCTGAATGCTCATCAACGCGGCATTGTCCCAAGAGAGATTCGTAACTGGCTTGGGAAGCTCCTGCATCCAGCCCAGGTTGGAATAGCGCCCGTCGTAGATCGTCGGATCGGGGCGGAAGATCACTTCCATCGCTGCCGCATCGGAAGCCGCAGCAACAGGGATGGCGGCAATCTTGGCCGGGGCAGTCTTCGGCGCAAAGGCCGTGTCCGCAATCCAGCCATCGTGCAGCGCCTTGCGCCACTGAAAGTCAAAATCGCCCTTGGCCGAGAGTACCGACTTCCACGTCGCGCGCACGGCCTCATATGCGGAGAGATCGGGACTTGTCAGCATGGCCTGCACAATCTCGTGCGCCGACTTGCCGCCGTAGAGCGGATCAATCATCGGCTGCACAATGCTTACCGTGCCGTCATAGGCGCGCACATCCGACCACATTTCCAGATAATGCGTCCCGTTGATGTGCCAATCGGCCATCTGCGCCGTCTCATCCGGGTACAGGCCCAGATGCACAACAACCTTGGCGTGGCCCAGAGCCTTTTTGAACTCAATATCCGCCGGGGCCGAGTAAACCGGGTTGCTGTCTAAAATCACCAGCCAATCCACTTTTCCCGCGCGCAGATCGTCCGCCAATTGCCGAATCTCCGCTGTCTGCTCGGTCGGCATCGGCACAATGGTTTCCGTGTAGACCACAGTCTTGCCCACGTTGCCTAGCGCTTGATTGATGGCGATGGCAGCCAAGTGAACCGCAGGCGAAGCCTGCTCGCCGGGAATAACCACCGACTTGCCCGCATTGGCCTTCAAATCTTTTGCAACTGCGGCGAGGAAGGCCGTTTGCGCTGAAGTCCAGGCATAGCCCGTCGGCGCGGAACCCACGCCTAACGCAGCCGCCAACGCAGCGGCAAAACCCTCCACCTGTGAGGCGCGCAGGGACAGCCGATGATCGGCTTTGAATCCAGTCGTGGTGGGCGTGCTTTCCGCTACATATAGGCGGTTCATGGGCACGCCCGGATCGAGCTTACGCCGCTTGGCGTAATCGCCAGCCAGCTTCAAGAATCCCGGATGCCAGAGGCCGGAGAGAAAATCCGCGTCGAGCGAAAGAACGATATCGGCCACGTCGAGCTTGTACTGCGCATCGACATACTCGCCAAAGGCCGCCTTGGATGCCGCGCGCGCCGAATCACGATTAACGGCGTCATACTGCACCCACTTGGCCTTCGGATAGGTCTGCTGCGCCTGCTTCCACTGCGCGGCCAGCGTGGGGGACACCACCGTGCCGCTCAGAAAATAGAGGCCCTGCCCGCCCGTGGCGCTGCTGGCCGACAACATGGCGCTGAAGTCCGTCAAGAAATTGGCATATTGACGATTTTCGCCGCGATACAGCACGCGCTGCGAACGGTCAGGATCATACAGCCCGAGCAGCGTTCCCTGCGTGTAGGCATCCGTCGTGCCGTGGTTCATGGGATGCTCTGGATTGCCGTCCACCTTGATGGGGCGATAGGCTTCGCTCTTGACCAGCAGCGGCACCGAACCCATTGGAAACGGGTGCGCCGTGGCAAAGTACACAGGCTTGCCCAGAACCAAATCTTCCGGCTGCTTGACGTATGGATAGATCGGCTCCTCCGGCTGCTTGGTGCATCCGGTCAACCCGGCCAGCGCCAAAGAAGCGCCCATCAGCTTCATAAATCCGCGACGGGAGACGGGATCGACCCATTCGGAGGCGTGCTGCGGAAACTCCCGCTGCAATGCCTGCTCAAACTCCGGGGTTCCCGCCAATTCATCCACGCTACGCCAGTAGCGCTTGCCGGTCATCCCAGCCAAGTGCGCCTGCGCGGCCTCGATCACCCGCGCAGACTCCGCCTGCTGTGTGGCTTCTGGTTGTTTCGCGGCTTCCGGCTGTTTCGCCCTGACCGTAGCACTCCCGGTTTCCTTGGCCATGTTCAAATCCTGCGCCTCGTGAAGCATATTCTCTGATCCGCCCATTTCAA
>DAHXNO010000181.1 GCA_027365345.1 Granulicella sp. | reverse complement strand
GGCCGCAAATCAGCGGTTCGACACAAGCAACGTATTTGCAAATGAGGCTTGAGATGAAGAATATCGAATGGTTTTCTCGGCTGACCGACACGTGTCAAAGCAGTATGGCGACCGGAAGGGTCGGCGTAGGCATTGGAACCGCCATACTGCTGCTTACGACTGGAATTGCATCCGCTCAGTTGTCGACGATTCCCAACACCACGGAGATGGCGCCGCCTTCCAGCGCTCTCGAGGGCTCGACGCCCGTTGTTCAAAACGGCTTTGTAATCCATCAGAGTGCGGATCTGGGCGGCAATGTAGTGGAGAGAAGCGGCAGCGGCGCCATGTATGACACGCTGGTCAACTTCCAGTCCGGGCCGCGAGTCTTCGGCCAGACCTTCACCATGCACGCGGTTCCGGGAACCAAGCATCAGTTGCTCGATTCTTTGACCGCGTTTATCTCCGGGTTTGGCGGCGATCCCTACAACTTTGCGAAGCTGGACTTCTCCAAGGGCAAGCTCTATGAGTTCAGCGGAACCTTCCACCGCAATCGTCAGTACTTCGACTATGACCTTCTGGGCAATCCGAATATCCCGTCCGGGCTCTCCATCCCAATCGGGCCATCCAATGCGCCGACCGGCTCTCTCGCCTGGCCGCAGATGGAAAACTCTCCAGAGATGATGAACACCGTGCGGAGAATGACGAACACGAACCTGACCATTCTTCCACTCTCGAAGGTGACGTTCCGCTTCTCCTATAATCAGAACGTCTTTCAGGGGCCGAGCCTGATCCCGGGTCCCTTCGGAGCGGTCGGAAACAATACTCCGCTGCTGGAGCAGTATGAGCGCAACAGCATCGATGACTTCGACGGAGCAGTCGACTGGAAGCCGATTCCCGGAACCAAGTTCACTTATGAGGAAGAGGTCACCCACTACAAGGAAAACACCTACTTTACGCTGAACCCGCACGACTTCCTGGTGCAGGAGGCGGACGGTCAGCCGGTCGATCTTGGCGCTTGGAATAGCCCAACGCCCTATGGCATCAGCTCTTGCAATACCAGCAGCATGGGCAGCGCGTACACCAACTCCACTGCCTACACCATCCTGTCTGCTCCCCAGACCCCAGGCGGCAAGCCCATCCTGAATCCAGCGTGCGACGGCCTCACCAGTTACCTGCGCTCGCAGCCGACGCGGACCATCTATCCTACCGAGATCTTCCGCTTCCAGACCACGAGCATCAAGAACATCGAGATGAACGGCAACTTCTACTTCACCAAGGCGAACACCAACCTGCCCAACTACTATGAGACGTTTCAAGGGTTGGATGGATCCGTCCGTGCCGCAACCTACACGGGCAACGCCTATGCGCAGCGGGAAGCCGTGGGCGCAGAGTATGGCATCACCTGGCAGCTATCCAAGAAGTTTCTGTTCGCCGATCAGGTCTACTACTCGGATGTGCATGAGCCAGGCACGTCAAATATCTCTGCCGGAATCACTGCGAACACGCCTACCACCCCCGGCGATGAAACGATGACGTACTCCGGCCCTCTGGTTCCCGGAAAAAATATAACTGTTGAAGGCGCCAGCAACGGTACCCCGCTACCGGACTACTTCGGTCAGAGGGTTACCACGAACAATGCGACGGTAAGCTGGGATGTCACCCCGCGCACCATGATCTCGCTCACCTATCGCTATAGCAACAATGTGGTTGGCGAAGGCATTCCCAATAACGCTCCCTTGGCTCCGGGCGCAGATACGAACGGAACGGTAACCATCAACCAGAATGGCGGAATTCTAAACGTCGCCCTGCACCCCACCAATCATCTGGACATGAGCGGCACGGTAGAGGCGATCTACAACAATAATGTGCTGGATCCCGTGGAGCCGCGTGAATTGCAGCACTACAGATTCCACTCTCTGTACAGGCCAAAGCCGTGGGCTTCGCTCTCAGCGAACTACAATGACATGGAACTGCACAACAACACGAACAACACCGGTACAACACCCATAGACGGTCCGCTGGATCACGTAGCTCACAGCAGGATAGCGAGCCTGGGTACGGTTCTCGCGCCGAGCAAGTATTATGCATTGGATATCAGCTATTCCTTCAGCGATGTCTATACTTCGACCAATATCTGCTATTACGCCGGAGCCACCAGCACGCTACCTGGGGCTGCCACGGCCTCAGGCACAGCCTGCCCTGGCGCCACGGTTCGGGGGTCAACCGCCTATGAGTATGGGCCGGTCAAGGACTTCATGGATGCTCCCACGCAGTATGCCTCTGTTGGCCTGGACCTTTCACCCCTTCAGGTGCTCCAGGCGGATCTGGGATACACCATCAGCTCTGTGAGCGGCAATCAGTTCTTCAATAACGCCCAAGAGGTCAATGGCTCCTTGCAGTCTGCCTACCAGTCGCCTTATGTCAAGCTGGCATGGGCGGTCCGTCCCAACTGGATCTGGAAGATCCGGTACAACTACTTCGGATACGGCGAAGGCGGCCCGTCCGGCGCTCCGCTGTGCAGCAACGTCAATCCGACTGCGACGACATCGGCGCCAGGCGTTCCGTGTACCTCTTCCACGGTCGTCGGCCCAACCGGGCTAACTGAGCCGTCTTCCGGACTTACCGCGCCAAGAAACTTCCATGCCAACCTGTTAGTGCTCTCCATGCATTACGAGTTCTAGCCGGCTAGCACGGTGCTTCAAATGAATCAGATGGATCGATGAGGAGATAACATGGCATCGAAAGTCAAGCCAGGTATCTTGTTGGTTGCCTTTCTGGCAACCTGTGCGGCAACACCCTTCGCTCAGAACACAGCAGCGGCCATCTATCAATCGAAATGTCAAATGTGTCACGGCGCGGATGGTACTGGGAACACTCCCGCCGGAAAGGCGATGAAGGTTGGTTCCTTCAAATCACCAGCCGTCGTCAAGGCCACAGATGCGGAACTGCTTGCAGAGACGAAGAATGGAAAGGGACGGATGCCGGCCTACGCGAGCAGGCTATCTGACGCCCAGATCCATGATGTGGTCGGCTACATCCGCAAGCTCCAGAAATGAGAAATATAGGTGACGCGGGCTGAGAACGGGAACGGCAGCCTGCGCCATCTCTCGATCTGTAGCTTCGTCGCGCCAGGGGTTGCAGTATGGTCGGGTTGCGGAATCTATCGCCCAAAGCATCCCATCTGCTCTTACTCCAGCGCCTTCGGGAAGCCAGTGACGAAGTTGGCTGCGTTCAACCAAAGTGTGGCAAGGGGAGCCCAGTCGTCGTAACCAGGTAAGGGAGCGGTCAGTCTGCGCTGCTACGTCAGCAGACTGACCGGATGCCCACAGGAAAGCTGTAGCCGTTCGATCACGCTCTCAAGGAGTGAAGATCGTGAAGACGTAGGTGCCTTTTTCTCTTCCGCTAGCGTCATCTTTCTGGAAGGATCACGCTCGCAAGTCCCTCAGGTGCTGTGTGATTGTATCCGTTACTATTTAGAAAGCAGAATGGGTGCGGAAGCGTGGCACCCATCAAGCGTTCCAGGAAAATAACTAACTAAGGAGCAATCATGAAGCGTATTCTGACCCTCGCAGCCACTTCTCTCTTCGCCCTGTCCGTTGTTGCACCTGCCTTTGCTCAAAACTCAGGCGCCGCAATCTATAAATCGAAGTGCCAGATGTGCCACGAAGCGGATGGTTCTGGCATGGCAGCCATGCATGTTCCTTCCTTCAAATCCCCACAACTGAAGAGTGAATCTACCGCCTCGCTCGTCAACGATGTGATGAAGGGCAAGGGAATGATGCCCGCATTCGGAAGCAAGCTGAGTGCCAGTCAGGTCAAGGAGGTTGTGGCGTATATCCACACTCTCCAAAAATAGTTGCTAACTGAAAGAGGTTAGTCATGTCTCTGTCGGGTAGAGCACGGAGCGGGGGGGCGATTCCCCCGCTCCCCAGCAGAAAACCCCTCGCGGATCTGTTTTTCTCGAAGCGGCCGTCCTCCAAGAGGCTAATCTTAGAGACGCAAGAGCCTGCCAAGACATCCTCAACGTCTACGCCAGCCAACCGCTCTTCCCTTGTTGGACCCGTTTGGGCTTATACCCCGGCGCAACTGTCCAACCCCGACCAGCGAGCTTTCCTTCCTTCCTCGCTCTTCTCTCGGCTATCGCGATATCGACGCACCCTCGCCGCTCCCCTGCTCTCCGCAGGCTGTGTCCTGCTCCTGCTTGCGCTGCCGGCCACTCCTGCGCGTGCGCAGACCGACTGCCTGGCCTGTCACGGTGATGTGACCATGACGGACGGCGCCGGCCATAACGTCGGCGTGGATGCCACAAAGTTTCATGCTGGAATCCACGGCTCTCTGCACTGCACAGACTGCCACAGCGACATCAAAGGCTACCCGCATCCGGCCCAGCCCAGCAAAGTGGACTGCGGGACCTGCCACGCGACTGAAGCCGCTGATCTGGTCGGCAGCGTGCACCAACACGCCAGCGCGCAGCCTTGCGTCAGTTGCCACGGCAATCCTCACTACATTCTGCCCAAAAGCAATCCCCAGTCCGCGGTCTATCCGCTCAACGTTCCCGCCACGTGTGGCAAGTGCCATGGCAACGCCCAGTTCGCCAAACAGCACCATCTGACCAACGTCTACCCGGAGTATATCGACTCCATCCATGGGTTCGCTGTGAGCAAAGAGGGGCTGCTGGTGGCGGCAAATTGCTCCAGTTGCCACGGATCGCATCACATCCTTAGCCCCACTGACCCACAGAGCCCCACCTACCGCGCCAACATCCCGCAAACCTGCGGGAAATGCCACGCCGGCATTCTTACGAAGTACATGGCCGGCGTCCACGGCCAGCAGCTAAAGGCGGGGAACCCGAACGCTCCCGTATGCACAGACTGCCACACAGCCCATGGCATCACGGCTGCGACGAGCGCGCTTTCCACAGATGCTTGCGGCCGCTGCCACCAGGCCCAACTCACCACCTATCGCGATACCTTTCACTCCAAAGTTAGTCATCTTGGCGCCTACGTGGAGGTCGCCAGGTGCTCCGACTGCCATGGCGAGCACGACATCCTTCCCCCCTCCGATCCACTCTCTACGGTCAACCCCAGGAATCTGGTGAAGACCTGTGGCAAGTGCCATCAGGGCGCAAATGCCGGCTTCGTTCGATATCAACCGCACGCCAATGACAGGAGCTGGCGCCAGAGCCCGGTGCTCTTCTCCATTCACCTGTTCATGGTTGTATTGCTAAGCAGCGTGCTTACCTTTTTCCTCATTCACACCCTGTTGTGGCTGATACGCTCCTTGATCGACAGGGCGTAAGACTCGTCAGCGAAAGGAGCCAGATTGTGCCAGACCAAGCCATGCCAAAACCAGTAACGCCGACCCAGTCGCAGCATCCGGTAACCGGGGACGATCCCTCAGGTCGCCCCGGCGCAGGCCAAACCGAACCGGTCACCCAGCCAGCCCCAGCCCAGCAAACTTCAGCGCAGCAAACCACTGGCGGTCCTATCACACAGCCGGAAGAGCGGTACTTCCAGCGCTTTACGGTCAAGCAGCGTTGGTCTCATGCCATCATGCTCACCACGTTTCTGGGGCTGGCCGCAACCGGTCTCACCATCCTCTTCAGCAGCAATGCCTGGGCTCAGCGATTCGCGGCTCTTGTGGGTGGCTTTGACGCCATTCTCTTCCTGCATAAGCTCTGTGCCGTCACCCTAACCGCAGTATTTCTCTATCACGTGTACGACCTTATGGTGCGGATCTTCATCAAAAAGGAGAAGGGCATCCTTTGGGGGCCGACCTCCATGGTGCCCAATCTCAAGGATCTCAAGCATATGATCGGCAACTTCCGCTGGTTCCTGGGGTTGGGACCCAAGCCAACGGCCGAGCGCTACGCCTACTGGGAGAAGTTTGACTACTGGGCTGTCTTCTGGGGGATGGTCATCATCGGGTCTTCAGGCTACGTCATGTGGTTCGGGCCCTTCTTCGGCAGGTTCCTACCCGGCTGGGCATTGAACGCCGTCCAGATCGTACACGGTGAAGAGGCCCTGCTCGCCATTACGTTCATCTTTTCGATCCACTTCGTCAACTCTCACCTGCGGCCAGACTGTTTCCCTATGGATACGACAGTGTTTACCGGCGTTCTTACGGAGGAGGAGTTCAAGCAACGGCATCTGGACGAGTACCAGCGTCTGGCAGCCGAGGGCAAGCTGGAGGAAAAGCTGACTGTGAAGCCACAAGCAGGATTTGTCACGTTTGCCAAAGTGATGGGTTTCACAGCAGTGTTCATCGGTCTTGTGTTACTGGTATTAACTGTGCGTGCCTACTTCCGGATTTAGCCAGGCGCCCCAATGCCTGGCTTTGTCCCGCTCCTTGAGCGCACCGAGGTGCAAAATCCAATTACGAGGAGTTCCGAGTGCCCATCATCGATCACATCGTGAAACATTGGCTTAGACCTTTCTTTTTTCTAGGAAGGAACAAGCTCAGCCTAGTCGGCGGCGCTATTGCTTCCGCATCCGCCTTCGTCCTGATCGGTTTCTGGATGGTAAGTATCTTTGGGCATGGCGGCTCATCCAACCCCTACCTCGGCCTCATCCTCTTCTTCTTTCTGCCGGCGTTTTTCATCCTGGGCCTCATTGTGATCCCCATCGGGATCATGGGTCAGCGGCGCAAGTTGCTCGTCAAGGGCGAGCTTCCCTCGCTCTATCCAGACGTCGACTTCAACGAGCCGATGTTTCGTCACGCGCTCAACTTTGTGGTTGTAGCCACGGTCATCAACTTCGTGATCGTCGGCGTTGCCAGCTATCGCGGCGTCGCCTACATGGATTCGCCCAACTTCTGCGGCACGGCCTGCCATGTTGCCATGCAGCCCCAGTGGGACGCCTACCAGGCTGGTCCCCACTCTCATGTGCAATGCGTGGAGTGCCACGTGGGCAGTGGGTTTGACAACTATGTTCACGCCAAGATGGAAGGAACCAGGCAGCTCGTCGAGGTCACCTTTGACACCTACCCGCGCCCCATCCTGGCCCCGCTCGATGTGCTTCGCCCCGCCCGCGCAACCTGCGAGAAGTGTCACGACCCCAAACGCTTCCTCGGTGACCGCCTGCTGGTCCTGACGGACTTCGCCAGCGATGCGCAGAACTCCATGACTAAGACCGTTCTGGTGCTTCATCTCGGCGGCGTGGACTCTCTGGACCAGTTCAGTGGAATCCATGGTCACCATCTCAATCACATTGAGTATGTTGCCACCGACGACATGGACCAGAACATCATCTCCGTTTCTACCCCTGGGCCCAACGGGCAGACCATCGAGTATCGGTCAGACTGGAAGGGTCCCGTGAAAGGCTTCCGGCGCGTGATGGATTGCATGGACTGCCACAACATGGCGGCTCACACTTATTCCACTCCTGGGAAGGCAATCGACACAGCGATGGCCGAAGGCACCCCCTCCCCATCTCTCCCCTTTGTGCATAAGGAGGGCATGGAGCTTATCCAGGGCAAGTACGCTTCGCAGGCGGCGGCCGCCGTAGCCATCAAGAACGGTCTTGAGGAGTTCTATCGCTCCCAATACCCAGCCATCTTTAGCGGCCAACACGATCAGGTTGAGGCGGCGGCCCGCGAACTCATCGCCATCTATGACCGGAACGTCTTCCCGGACATGAACGTAACCTGGGGAACCTACCCGAACAACATCGGACATATTGACTTCCCCGGCTGCTTCCGCTGCCATGACGGCAACCACACCACCAAGGACGGCAGC
>DAHXNO010000173.1 GCA_027365345.1 Granulicella sp. | reverse complement strand
AAGGAAGTGTTGATCGAGGTGATCAAAGATCCGTCGCATCGCGGACTTGTAGAAGCGGCCATAGTAGTTCAACCATCCTCGCAAGGTGGGATTGAGGCGCCTAGCCAGCTCGTTCAGGTCGACAGAGGTTTGTCTCGGGATACGCCACTGGCGGATGCGCTGATGCATCCGCTGGATCGCCGCTGCACTGACCGCCGGAAGGAAGCTGGTCCATAGCTTCCCGTCACAGCGCTGGGCACTTCTCGGGCGGAACGTATACCCCAGGAACGTGAACTGTATCCGGGGATACGACCCGCGTCGGTTCTCGTCCTTGCAATACACCACGCCGGATTTCTCCGGGTGCATTTCGAGCTTGCATGCCCGCAACCGCTCATCAATGGCTGCCAGCAGCGCCTTGGCTTCGCTTTCGCTTCGGCAATGCGCCACCGCGTCATCGCAGTATCGGGCAAATGGATTACGCGGGTGTTCCCGCTGCATCCACGCATCGAAGCCGTAGTGCATGAACAAGTTCATCAACGCGGGGCCGATCACGGAGCCTTGCGGCACGCCTTTGGTGCGTTGGACGGGGACACCGTCCGGACTCACCGCCGGCGCTGTCAGCCACCGCTCGATGTATAGCAGTGCCCAGGGGTCCTTGACGTGCTTCCTGATCGCCTTTCGCAACAGGTCCCAGTCGAGTTCATCGAACGCACGACGGATGTCAAACTCGACACACCAGTCGTACTTCCAGCATCGCTCCCGGGTCACAGCCACCGCATCCGCGGCCGATTTCTTGGGCCGATACCCGTACGAGTCCGGATGAAAGAGCTGTTCCAGCTCTCCTTCGATTCTCGCCTTGACAACTTGCTGAGCGATTCTGTCGGCGACAGTAGGTATTCCCAAGATTCTGACTCCTTTGTCCTTCTTCGGTATCTCCACTTGCTTCACCGGCGGCGGGAAGTAGCTCCCCGACGACAGGCGATTCCATAGCTTGTAGAGATTCCTGCTCAGGTCCGCGTCGAACATCGCCAGGCTCTCGCCATCGATGCCCGCTGCGCCCCGATTGGCCTTTACGTGCCAATAGGCTTCCAGTACCCGTCTCTTGGATATGTCAAACGGTTTGGTCGATGTCATGCACTCGTCCTCGTTGCCGAGTTGGCACATAGCCTCGACCGGACGACGCCACCGCTTTGCTCCACGCCCATTACGGACGCTTCAACGCTCATACCGGTGGCTCCGCCACTGACTGGTGTATCGGTATTCCTCCTCATGACTTTCATCACTTGTCGTTTTCCTACACACCACCAGTCAGAGTTCACGTGTTCCGCAGTGGAAGCCAATGAGTTGAGCTCAGGCCGCCTATACACCGGCTGCCGCTGGATCGGTAAGCAGATCACCCTCCCAGCTCATCCCGCGAGAGCAGTTCGCCCACGGTTTTGGCAGCATCTATGGGTTTTCGATGCGTCTTCGGACGGTTTGCTTTCGCTCCTCTTCTCAACTCTCACCTGCCAGCCTATTCGGCTGACTTTTCGACAGTCGTTCACCACCATGACCTTTTGGATCACAGCAGCACTGCCTGGTTTGGAGCCAGCTTCTGCACGCCGACTCCGAGGGGCCTACCCTCATCTTCCATTGCAGCATTGAACGGCCAGTCCATCAGTCGTTCATTCACGTCACACAACTGCTCACCCGGTTTCGGCGTATAGCTGACCGGATAGGGCCATTTGGATAGCGACGAGAGGGTTGACGCCTTGATTGGCCATGGTTTGCAGGTAGCTCGAGATACGACAGTAGGCCTGGGCGAACTCGGCCTTGCGGAAGCATCCCGAGACCTTCTGCTTGACCTTGCTCATGCGCAGGTCGCGCTCGGCGCGGTTGTTCGTGAAGGGGACGTTGGCGTCTGTGGCGAACAGCAGCACGGCGGTTTCGTGTTCTTTGAGGCGTTCCCAGAGATTGTGGGCGTCGGACTT
>DAHXNO010000157.1 GCA_027365345.1 Granulicella sp. | reverse complement strand
CCGCCGCAATGGCTACATCACGCCCACCAGCATCTTCACCGCCTCGGTAATGGCGGAGCGAGAGATTCGTGCCATTACACGAGCTCACGTGCGCAAGATCGAAGAGGGCAAGCTCACCTACGTGACGTTGGAGGATGAGGAATATGAGTTGACGTTCGACATGGCGATGTTGCTGCCGCCGTTTGCCGGCGTGGGGCTCAAAGCCTTTGACCGCGCGGGCCAGGACGTCACTTCAACCATGTTTGCAGCCAACGGCTTTATGAAGGTGGATGCGGATTACACGGCCAAGCCCTACGAACAATGGAAGGCCGCGGACTGGCCGCATACCTACCAGAGTCCGGCGTATCCCAATGTGTTCGCTGCTGGGATCGCGTTTGCGCCCCCGCACCCCATTTCCCGACCGCGTGTCAGTCCCAAGGGGATAACCATATTCGCGACCGCGCCGCGTACCGGCCAGCCCTCGGCTACCATTGGCCGCATCGTGGCGCGTAGCATTGCGGATAAGATCACAGGCAAGCAAGCCCCCCTGCACTCCGCATCCATGGCGGAACTCGGTGCGGCGTGCGTCGCGTCCTCCGGCTCCAGTCTGCTCAAAGGCACGGCCGCCTCCATGACGGTGTATCCCATCGTGCCGGATTACGAGCGCTATCCAAAGTACGGGCGCGATTTGAAGTACACGAGCGGAGAAATTGGACTGGCCGGGCACTGGATCAAGTTGATGCTGCACTACATGTTTCTCTACAAGGCCCAACTGCGTCCGGGCTGGAGACTGATCCCCGAGTAAGCGTGCAGCAGACTCAAGATTGAAGCGATCGAAAGGAATCTGCAGACCGTGGGAGAGATCAACACCAACGAATACGCAACCCAACCGACGCGCTTCACGCTGTTCATGCGCACGTTTCTGCCCTGGCAGTTGTGGCGATTCGCAGCCATCAACCTCAAGATGATGATGCTGATCGGCAGGGAGAAGCGCAAGTAGGCGCTGGCCACGCAGCAGCCGACCATGCAGATGCGGACCGGCATCTCAGCGCGTGCGCTGCCCCGTTCCGCCCCCCGCAATGGAGCCAGGAAAAAGTACGTTGTCTCCAGGAGAATCTTGGCGATGGTGGGTGGCTCCATCCGGTCTCTTCGTCCCGTAAACCGCGCGTGCGTGTGCTTCCTCACCTCCACCAGGGCGGGCGCCCCACATCTCGTTCTTTGCCATGTGGGTTTGCAGGCGCCGCGAAGAAAACTTGCCTCATGTATCCGCCCGGCTCAACTGTAGAATCCCACCTCGGCGCCCAGACAACCCGCCCTCGCCGCTGCCGCGTTCTGGCGATTCTCCTATGCGGGCTCAAGCCTCCGTCGCCCAAAGCGTCCTTGACAGTTACGTCTACCCAGCCGTACAAACGGTTAGCCTCAAAGCCTGATAAGGAATCGTGTAGTGCGCTGACAAACAAACACATCTCTTGGACCCAAAGGACATGGTGAACATGCTGGATCGTCGGAATTTTCTCAAAGCGGCAAGCCTGGCTACGGCTGAAACGCTGGTTGGGAGCAACTTGCATGCCTTAGCGGAACCGCAAAGCGACACTCCTGAACCGATTGCAGCCAACGACCACATTCAATTTGCGCTCATTGGCGCTGGGATCCGCGGGCAAGAAATTACCAAAGTGGCCCTGCAGATCCCCGGAGCCAAACTGGTCGCCGTCTCGGATACCTACCAGGGAAGACGCGACCACAGCAAAGAGCTGTGGGGAAACGACCTCTTTACTACTGTCGATTACAAAGAGATCCTGGCGCGGAAAGACATTGATGCGGTGGTCATTGCCACTCCTGACCACTGGCACAAGCAAGTTGCCGTGGACGCCATGCATGCGGGCAAAGATGTCTACTGTGAAAAGCCCATGATCCATCGCTACTCGGACGGCCCGGAGATGATTGCAGCAGCGCGCGCCACCAATCGCATCCTTCAAATCGGCAGCCAGCGGGTCAGCAACGTCGCCTACATCAAAGCCAAAGAGCTGCTCGCCGCCGGCGCCATCGGCAAGCTCAACATGGTCACGGCCTGGTGGGACCGCAACTCCGCTCTTGGCGCCTGGGACTACTCCATCCCGCTGGACGCTTCCCCGCAGACCTGCGACTGGCCGCAGTTTTTAGGCACTGCGCCGCAGATCCCCTTCAGTGCAGAGCAGTTCTTCCAATGGCGCAAATGGAAAGCCTACGGATCGGGCGTTGCAGGCGATTTATTTGTGCATCTCTTCAGCGGTACACACTTCGTAGCCGGAGTCCATGGGCCAACCCGCGCCATGGCCACCGGCGGACTCCGCTTCTGGAAAGATGGCCGCAACGTTCCGGATGTCATGGTGGCCTTGTACGATTATCCCGAAGCTTTCAACCTCAGTCTGCGCGTCAATTTCGTCAACGGCGGTTCTGAAAGCGAAGGCCTCATCTTCACCGGCGACGAAGGAACCATGGCAATCTACGGAAACAGCGTCACCCTCAGCAGCACGCCACTCGAAAAGGAACCAGGCTATACCGTCGATACCTTCACCTTCGCCATGCAGAAGCAGTTCATTCAGAAGTACCGTGAGAAGTATCCAGTCCGGCATCCTATGGGCGCGCCGCCCATGCGCTCAGAGGTCTACGCAGCGGCTCGTGGCTATGACGATGTCTACAGTCATTTCTACAACTTCTTCCACTCCGTCCGCACCCGTCAGCCCGTGGTAGAAGACGCTGTCTTCGGCTATCGCGCCGCCGGAGCAGCTCTGCTCAGCAATCTCAGCTACTACAGCGGCAACATCAAGCATTGGAATCCGGAGACCATGCAACTGGAGGCGTAATTCGCCCACCAGACGGCAACAAGAAGATCAACAAGAAGATCAACAAGAGGATAAGGAGAAGGCGATGAAACATCTTGCAGCTTCCATCAGACTCAGTCTCCTCGCCATAGCCTTCGGCTGCGCAGCTCCTGTTCATGCGCAAAGGGCACAGACCCCGCGCTTGACCACTCCCGGCAACGGTCCGTATGGCGTTCCCCAGGCCACCTTTCTGGTCCATCGTCTGGGCACAGATCACGCTGAAGGAATCACCACCATGGACATGAACGGCGATGGATACCTGGACATACTCAGCGGAGCCTACTGGTACCAGAACCCTGGGCCCAACGGCGGCGTCTGGAAGCGGCATCAGTATCGCACCGTCGGCATTCACAATGAATTTGTCTCCGACTCCGGCGAATGGACCGTCGACGTCAATCACGATGGAGCTCCTGACGTTGTCACCTACGGATGGATCTCCAATGGCATCTGGTGGTATGAAAATCCAAAGAAGCCCAATGTCATGTGGAAACGCCATTTCATCTGCAACAGTTACGATACGGAAGGCGGATGGATGGGCGACCTGAACGGAGACGGCAAGCCGGATCTGGTGGTGTCGCACTACAACCACTCTGGCATCATCTGGGTAGATTTCTCCGGACCCACGCCGGTCTGCCATCGCGTCGGGCTAGACACCAGCCATGACCAGGGCGTCTCCAATCCAGATGGAATCGTCCATACCGTCTCTCCGGAAAGCCGGGCGCAGGACGGCCACGGGATCGGCATCGCCGATATCAATGGAGACGGCAAGCCGGACATCCTCACTCCCTACGGATGGTTTGAAAATATTGACGCCAATCACGACAAATGGAAGTGGCACCCTGATTGGAACCTCGGCGATGCAGGATTTCCCATCATCGGCTATGACGTCAATAACGACGGCAAGATGGACATCATCTATGGTCAAGGCCACAGTTACGGGCTCTTCTGGCTGGAGCAGCAAGGTAGCGGATCCAATCGGCATTGGATTCGCCATACCATTGACGAGTCTTTCTCACAAAGCCACGCTCTGGCGATGGCAGACGTTGACGGCGATGGTCAACTGGAGCTGATCACCGGCAAGCGCTACCGTGGTCACTCCGGCAACGACCCTGGATCCCACGATCCGTTGGTCGTCTACTACTACAAGATCAATCGCAAAACGGCCACGTTCACCCGTTATGCCATCTCGGTCAACGGCACGGCAGGGGTAGGAACGCAGATCATCACTGCGGACTTCGATAAGGATGGCGACCTGGACATCGCAACTGCGGGCAAGTCCGGCGTGCATTACCTTGAGAATCTCATGATCAATCACGTTCCCAGAGCCGAGCGCGAGAAAGAACTCATCCTCAACCAGAACTGGCCCTTCTCCGGCGAAGGCGCAGAAGTTCCCCAGGAAGACGGCCCCAAATAGCAACCCCAGGCCGCGTCCTCAAGCCGCATCCTCAGGCAACATGCGGGCGCCCGACATCTCGCCCTTAACGGTGGGTGCCCCACATCTCGTTCTTTGAGATGTGGGTTTGCAGGATCTTAGTCTTCCTCCACTACGGCAGGGCCAGAACGTGGCCACGGCCCACGGTCACCATCACCTCGCAACCTTCTCCTGCAATCGCCGCCTGCCTCATCCTGCCTCACCAGAGTCGCGGGCTGAAGGCAAGTCGGCGCCAGCTCGACGAACAGCGTGCCGCTCAGCCCTATCACGGCGGTCTTCGGTCCGCGTTATGCAGTAGAGTCACGCAATCACCGCTATGCCCTCTTTGGCGAGAGGCTTGTGGGGATCGCGAACGGCTTTCACAGCCTGTTCTCCAAGGGCTCGGGACCGGTCCGCGCGGTGAATGCGGGTACCACGACCAGATCCAACGCGTTTGCAGTGGACATCGGTGGCGGCCTGGATGTGCGGCTCAAGCATCGCTTCGCGGTCCGCGTGCTCCGCGCCGGCTATCTGTGCATGCAGTTCCCCAACTCCACCACCAACGTCTAGAACTCCCTCTGCCTCAGTGCCGGCGTGGTGGTAGTGGTGGTGAACTTCGGAACTTACATTCCGCAGGTTGCCGTTCTAATATCCGCGTATTGATCCAGCGTCAAGGTCGGGGTTGTCTGGGCGGTTCGATGTCGATGAGGCGTTCGGTTTCCTTTTCCCAGTCGACTAGCAGCTTCTTGACCTTGCGATAGTTGGCTATGGCAAGACGCAACACAGCGGCCTGTTCTGGCGTAACCCTACGATGGACGAGCTTGCCCGCCCGCATATGTCCCCAGTCGTAGTAGGGTCCATGGCGCGCCTCGGGGCCTGTGGCGCAACGGCAGCCCGGCTTGCCGCATCGCGTCCGATGTTCCAGCAGCGTCCCCGAACAGAGATAATCCACGGCATGGATGGCGTTTTGGATAGCGGCGATCCGCGTGTGGGCTTTCTGGACACTCTGTTCCGTTCGGCGTGACATTGTGCTGGACATTCCCCCGTCTGTTTATAATATTAGCATCAGACTTGCCGACACGCATACCCCACTCTTTTCCAATACGCGATTCTGAGCGAAGCGGCGGCTGCCGGCGCGTTGGGTGTGGTGAGCACGATCGCGAAGATTGCGGGCTTCTTCGGGCCGTCGGCATTTGGGTGCCTGCACACGCGAACTGGGTCGCTGGCGAGCGGGTATACGGCGATGGCGGTGTGCTGGACGGCCGCGGGAGTGCTAATGCTCATGATTCCAGGGCTGGGCCGGAAGGCACGGGATGCAGGCACTGCGGCACAGGCTACCTGCGAAGAAAAATCGGCGATTCTGAGTAGGGCGACTATAAGGTAAAAGCCGGGGAGGCCGAGGTTATGCGTCAACCGGAAGTAGCTCCAAATCCGGTCGAGGTTTCGTGTTCTGAGCGGTGAGCGTCCCAGCAAGCGGGTAGGCGCGCATGAAAATCATTGAATCCGTTGAGACTTGGGTGGTACAAATAACGACGGTCGGCGTCTCTCCCCCGAATCCTACCTTTCCTCCAGGGCCAAAATCCGAACAACAAGACAAAGAGAACCAAGGTATGCGTGGAATCATTGGAGTCTTTTCCCGCCGGGACCCTGCGTCTCCGGCGGTGCAGGAACGCGCCACGATGTGCATGTTCCACCGCGGCCCCGGCGGTCAGCGACATTGGGCTTCCAGCGATGGCAAAGTAGGACTGGGTCACGCCCGGCTGAGCATTATCAATCTCTCGACCGGGGACCATCCGATCGCCAGCGAAGATGAGCGGACGCGAATCATCGTGAACGGGGAGTTATACGAGTTTGAGGTAATCCAGAAGGAACTCGAGAGCCGCGGACACCGGCTGCGGACGCGGTCGGACAGCGAGATCGCGCTGCACCTCTACGAGGACTTCGGAACGTAGTGCCCGCATCACCTTCGGGGTGAGTTCGCGATGGTGATCTGGGATCAGACGCGGCTGCAGTTGATGGCGGCGCGAGACCGGTTCGGAATCAAGCCGCTCTTTGACGCCTGGCACGAGGAGAAGCTGTACCTGGCGTCCGAGGTGAAGGCGCTATGGGCCGCGGGAGTCCCGGCGCGCTGGGATGAGCACGGGGTGTACAACTCCGTGGCGCTGAGCGGCCACATGGGAAGGACGCTGTACGGCGGCATCTTCCAGATTCCGCCAGGCCATTTTCTGATTGCTACTGAGAAACATGTGCAGCTGAACCAGTACTGGGATTTCGACTACCCAACGAAGGAAAACAACAAGCCGAACCTGCGCGACCAGGAGTACGCGGAAGAGTTTCGCACGGCGCTGGAGGAGGCTGTACGGATCAGACGTCGCGCCGGCGTGGCGGTGGGCGTAAATCTGAGCGGTGGACTGACTCGTGCGCAGTGCTTGGGCTTGCAGCGAAGCACCATCCCGGAGCGGTGAAGGCATTCACACTGACGTTTGAGCAGGCTGCTTGCGACGAGAGGCCTATTGCTCGGGAGATGGCGGCGCTGGCTGGGGCGGAGTTCCATCCGATTCCAATTGTGCAGCGAGACCTGGCAGACAACTTTGCAGACACCATTGCTCAGGCCGAGACTCTGTGTGTGAATGCGCACGGCGTTGCCAAATATATATGCTGAGCCGCGCAGTCCGTGCCGCTGGCTACAAGGTGGTGATTACCGGCGAAGGATCGGATGAGATCCCGGGGGAGTATCCCCACTTCCGGCGTGACATGCTGCTCTACAACCGCGAAGGGCAGGACGAGAGTGCGATTGCAGAGTTGCTCGCCTGGCTGGATCAGCACAACACCGTGTCGCGGGGGCTGCTGCTGCCCGGCCGCGAGTTTGGGCCCATGGACTCGGTGAAGCAAATTCTGGGCTACGCTCCCTCGTGGATTGAGACATTTTCGAACAGGCAGGTAAAAATGCGACCGCTGTTGGATGCGGGGCTGCAGGAGAAGTACGGCGCCTCAGAAGACCATTCCGGGATATTGGACGAAGTGGACGTGCGGCAACAATTGAAGGGACGCGATGAGCTGAACCAGTCTTTGTATCTTTGTTCGCGGACGGCGATGGCGGGTTACATCCTGACCATGCTCGGGGACCGCATGGAGATGGCGTATTCGATTGAAGGGCGCGTCCCGTTTCTCGATCACAAAGTGGTGGAGACGATCGTTCGTCACCCAATTATCCAGAAGGTTCGCGGCATGACGGAGAAGCAGGAACAAGTTGAGCAACAGACGGGCAGGATTTTGGCGCTGGCGGCGCCTCGCCATTGCACTGGTCGCTAATCCACATGGCTTTATAGTCGCCGATGCGCTCTTGTGCCGACCCGCCCGTGACGCCTGCGACCAAGAGAGTGCGTTGACCGTTTTGCTGCAACTTGCCTAGATTGCTGATCGACTTGAGCTCAATCAGCGGTTTGGCCTGAAAACTCACCAAATGACTGCCAACATCCCGAACGTAGGCGTCTGCTACACTGTTGAGGAAATTTGCGAGTGGGGTGATCTATGCGTCTTCGGTACTTTTGCACCGCTTTGATTCTAGGAGGCTGTACGCTGGTGGCCTCTGCGCAATCGGGTTCACCAAATGCGAAGGTGGCCGTCGGCTCCCAAATGTCACCGGTACAGGCGCAGAATGAATTGCTGAACCTCTTCGAGCATGAGTTTATGGGGGTCG
>DAHXNO010000120.1 GCA_027365345.1 Granulicella sp. | reverse complement strand
GCTCGGCGAGCCTTGCTCAGTGAGATGATGCGGATCGCCTATTCGCCCCAATGGGGCGCGTCGGCGGGCATGTGGCTGGGGCGGCTGGCGGCGGTACTGGTGATGATCACGGCGTTTGCCAGCGTCTTCTCACTGCTGCTGGGATACTCACGGATTCCCTATGCGGCAGCGAAGGATGGCAACTTTCCCAGAATCTTTGCCCGGCTGCATCCGCAGGGGAGATTTCCGTATGTCTCGCTGCTGGCGCTCTCCGCGGTGGCCTGCGTGTTCTGTTTCCTTTCTCTGGCGGAGGTGATTGCGGCGCTGGTGGTGATGCGGATCCTCTTGCAGTTCGGGTTACAGCAGGTAGGGGTGATTGCGTTGCGGTTGCGCCGGCCGGAGATGCGCAGACCGTTTCGGATGTGGCTCTATCCGTTGCCGCCATTGTTGGCGCTGGCTGGGTTTGGGTACATTGTGGTCTCACGGCCTGACTTCCATCGCGAGTTGTTCCTGGCTGGAATTGTGGCTCTGCTGGGGTCGATCGCGTTTGGCTGCAAAGCCATCTTTCCCAGCCATTTCGTCAAGCACGCACAACACGACGACGAAGAAGAAGAATGGAATCTTTAGGCGCTGGGCTCGGTCTCCAGCCACTGCGAATCTTGCCGCAAACACGCACAGTTTCACCGCTCCAGGAGCCGCCAAGATGGGTTGCCAGGCACGGCCCGTGCGCGCCGCCAGTTGTTTGTCGTCTTTCCATCGTCTTTTCGGGTGTTTTGAAAACGCCAGGAAAAGCCTGTTGCCGTGGCCGATTCCGATCTCGCATTCATGTTGCGCGACCGGAGTTAGCGCAAGAACCGCGATAACCGCGCTTGTACTTGCTCTACTCGCTTGAGTTCGCATTCCCAGATCACGGTTGCGCGCCAGCCCTGGGCTGCGAGCGCCTTTCGATTGGCGGCGTCTCTCAAGCTATTCCTGGCAATCTTTGCGCGCCAATATTCGGTATTTGTTTTTGGCTCCCGAGCGCCGCGTACGCAATCATGTCCATGCCAGAAACATCCATGCACAAACACCGCCTTATGCAATCGGGGCAAGACAAGATCCGGCTTCCCGGGAAGATCTTTGCGATGCAACCGGAAGCGAAAGCCCATGCGGTGGACAAGCCGACGCACCGCCATCTCTGGCGCGGTGTCCGTTCCTTTCACCGCCCGCATGATTCGGCTGCGTTGCTCCGATCATGCCAGACTTAACGCAGAGCGAATCAGGGAGTCTGCGGCATGGTGGGTTGTGCGCATGGTTTGCCCCCGCAGAGCGCGCCCGTAATGCCATTGCCTTCGGTGATGGTGTAGATGCGATCCACCGCCGGCAGCTTCAAGGTCTGTTTACTGCCGTCAGGCCAGTGAATGTCCGCCGTACCGGGATCGGCAGCATCGCCCAGGCCAAAATGGACGCGAAAATCATTCGAGGAGAGATAGCTTCCGCCGCTCAAAACGTCTCCTCGCTGGCGCAATCCGTCTGCAGTCAGGTAGACGGTGGCTCCTACCGCATCCCGGGGGCTTTTGGGTCCGCCGATCAGCTTCAGGTCCACCCAGTGATGATGGTCGGGATTCACGTTGCGCAGCAGGACTGGAATGCCGTCCATGTTATTGATGACCACATCGATCTTGCCGTCGTTGAATAGATCGCCGAAGGCGGCGCCGCGGCCCACCGTTACCCGGGCAAGCCCCGTCCCTTCGACGGCTGGAACCAGCGCGAACTTGCCGTTCTTCAGGTTGTGATAGAGCAGCGGGCGTTCGGCATAGCTCTCTCCCCACTCCGGATGCTGGTCAACCTGGGGATACACGTGGCCGTTGATGATGAGCAGATCCTTCCAGCCATCGTTATCGTAATCCAGGAATCCGTCGCCAAAACTGACGAATGGAATCGATGAAACGGCAATGCCGGCCTGATAGCTGACATCCGTAAAATTACCTTTGCCGTCATTCTGGAACAAAACGTTGTAATCGTCGGCAAAGTCGGTATTGACGACGTCCAGATGCCCATTGTTCAGGTAATCTCCGGCGGCGATGCCCATGTTGGCAACTTCGCGTCCGTCGGCGTTGAGCGCGTAGCCGCTTAGATAGCTGTCGTCTTCGAAGGTGCCGTCTCCCTTATTGATATAGAGGTAGTTCGGGGTGGAGTCGTCGGCCACCAGAAGATCGGGTTTGCCGTCGTTGTTGACGTCGGCAAAGAGCGTGCCCAGGGTGTAATACCCGTTGGGATTGTCTACGCCCAATTTCTTGCTTACGTCGGTGAAGGTCCCATTGCCGTTGTTGTGAAAGAGATGGTCCGGTTCTCCTCGCAAGCCGCGCGGGCCGCACATCACTTGCACCCCCCGGAACTGGCAAGAGGCATAGGCGACGGCCTTGGAGCCGGAGTACGGAGGATTCTTCAGATCAATATGGATATAGCCGCCCACAAACAGATCGAGATTGCCGTCGCCGTCATAGTCGCCAAAGGTAGCGCCGGTTGACCAGGAATCAAGCGCCACGCCTGCCTGTTCGGCAACGTCGGTGAAGGTGCCGTCGTGGTTGTTGTGATAGAGGCGGTTCTTGCCGTAGTTGGTGACGTAGAGATCGGGCCAGCCCTCGTTATCGTAATCGCCCACCACACACCCATATCCCCACCGGTCGTTGGCCACGCCGGCATGTTCGGTGACGTTGGTGAAGGTGCCGTCGTGATTGTTGTGGAAGAGCGCCGCATGCGGTGGTGGGGCTTTGCCTGCGAGCGCGTCATAGGTCGATCCATTGATCAGGTAGATGTCCAGCCAGCCATCGTTGTCGTAATCGATCAGACAGACTCCCGGGCCCTTGGCTTCAAGGATGAGGCGCTTCTCGGGAGTGCCGGCCTGGTGATGCCAGGAGGTGAGGCCTGCCTGTTTGGCAATATCCTGAAAGACAATGGGTCCTGTCTTGACAAAGCCGCCGGCGGTGATGGGGCGGTGCTGGCTGTCAAAGATGGCGGTTTGAGGACCGGCGTTGGCCATCCCTCCGCCTGCCGCCTGCCCTTGCATAGGGCTCTGGCCGCTGGCCGCGTTCCCCGGCGCCCAAGCCAGACCGAGCACGAAGAGAAGCAACGCGAGGCGTGGGACAACTGTGGCGAGCGGAAAGAGCGTGGCCTGCTGAGCCTCTCCGCAGCTTTTTGGAAGGTTGCTCCACCACTTACGAGTGAACGGCCGGTGAGGCCACAGCCGGTTGAATTGCACCGCTTTTTTACCTCTCCCGAACATGGTACAACGCGGCCTGCTAGCATGTCGCAGGGCCCCGGCACAGCGGTTGCCTTCCTACGTCCGCTCGCATGCGCCACTGCATGACCCCTGCCCAAGGGATGGCGGGAGTCGTGTGTGTAGCAAAGTCTTTTGTTGTCTGTGGGGAATCCACGCAGGTCCGGACAGAACCCAGGGAGCGCGGCGATTGGCGACACGGCAGGGTCTGGGCCGCGTCACCTTGAAGAAAGTATCGCTTCGCCCAACGCCTCGGCTACCTCTTGCTGCTGGTCTGCGGTGATGCGGTTGAAGAAGGGAAGAGCGATCATGCGGCACGCGATCGCCTCCGTAAGTGGCAGCCGGACAGCAGCGCTGGCGTGTCCCTGCCAGGCTGGTTGCAGATGGATGGGCGGGAAGTAGCGTCCGGTGGCGATGCCGCGAGCTGTGAGGATGGACTGCACGCGATCGCGATCCACATGCTGCGGCAGCCGGACAACATAGACGAACCAACTGATGCTGCGGCGAGGAAGCGCCAACGGAGGGCGCTCCAGGCCGGGGATGGGTGCGAGCAAGGCATCGTAGCGCCGGGCGGCAGCCTCGCGCAGCGCGAGCATCGACTCCAGCCGGCGCAACTGGACCCGGCCAAGGGCGCAGGCCATCTCTGACAGGCGGTAGTTGTAACCCCATTCCACGTGGTCCAGCCAGGCGGAGGATTCAGGACTGCCTTGCACGGCGGCTGCCGATGGATTGGCCTCCGCGTTGCGCCCCTGGTTTCTCAAGCTTCGCAGCCGCTTTGCAAGGGCCGCATCGCGGCAGAGCACGGCTCCACCTTCTCCGGTTGTGAGCTGCTTGTTGGGATAGAAGCCGAGCACGGCGAGGTCGCCGAAGCTTCCTGCGCGGCAGGCCGTGGGCGGATCGCCGAATCGAGCTCCCACGGCTTCACACGCATCTTCCAGCAAGGCCAGGCCATGACGCTGCGCGATCGCTTGCAGCGCATCCATCTGAGCCGGTACGCCGAAGGTATCCACCGCCAGGATGGCGCGCGTGCGCGGGGTAATTGCCTGTTCCACGGCGACAGGATCGAGGTTCAACGTGAGCGGATCAATCTCCACAAAGACCGGCGTGGCGCGCACCTGGAGCGCCACGTTGGCGACGGCGACAAAACTGAAGGAGGGGAGGATCACCTGATCGCCTTCTCCCACGCCAAGAACCAGCAGCGCAAGATGCAATCCGGCGGTTCCTGAGCTGACGGCCACAGCGTGTTCCAGGGAGTGGTAGGCTGCTAGTTCGGCTTCAAAGGCTTCCAGCTCCGGTCCCAGGCTGAGGCGCGATGTTCGCAGAACAGCGGTGACAGCGTCGATCTCTGCCTGGGTGATATCGGGATTGGAGAGCGGAATGCGCATGGGCGTCATGCTTCTGTCTGAGCAGCGATGGGAACGGGCGCTTTGATCAGCAGACCTTGCAGAGGGAAGCTGGTGAGCACGGCGGCGATGGTGGCGGCAGCGGTTCCCTCGCCATACGGATTGGCCATGCCGACCAGGCCGTTGCGGAACTCCCGGCTGAGAGCGCGCTTGATCGCCCGGCGAATGGCGGTGAGGTCGGCCGGCACATCGATGACGTTGGAGGCGCGCTCGCGGCCCTGCTGGCGAATGCCGACATTGACCACGGGCAAGGCGAAGGAAGCGGCTTCCATGATGCCGCTGGAGGAGTTGCCGATCAGAGCGTCCGCCTGGCCGAGCAGGCTCCAGTAGGTAACGGCGTCAAGGTTGACGAAGAGATGGGTCTGCGCGCGCGTCGCCGCCAGCGCCCGGGTACGTTCGATGAGCGCATGGCTGCCCGCGTCTGCATTGGGATACACGAAGATCAACTGCCCGGGAGCAGAGGCCAGCGCGGCAAAGAGAGCTTCCGCCTCTGCATTGGTGTCGCGCAGCAGGGTGACCGGATGCCAGGCGGCGAGCAGCGTGGGAGCAGCGAACGCCAAGCCAAGGCGGTCCTGGAGCGCGGAGCGGGTGAGGAGCGTGGAACGGCGCAGATGATCCAGAGAGGGTGCACCCGCGCGATGCACGCGCCAGGGCTCTTCACCCATGGCGATCACGCGCCGACGAGCGGTCTCTGTGGAGGTGAAATGGATGTGCGCCAGCTTGGTCAGCGCATTGCGCACGGCATCATCGATGGCCCCCTGAGTGACCTCGCCGCCTTCGATGTGCGCCATGGGAATGCGCAGCGCGAGCGCGGTTGCGGCGGGAGCCAGCATCTCATAGCGGTCGGCGATCAGCAGCAGAAGATCCGGCCGCCACGCGGTCAGAGCGTCGGCGAGACCCAGCATAGCCAGCCCGATCGTCTTGGCCATGCCTGTATCCGTGTCGGAGCTGAGCAGACACTCGATGCGGGCCTGGATAGGAAAGCCGTCCCGTTCGATCTCGGCGATGGTGGCGCCGAATGCGGGTGAAAGATGCGGACCGAGCGCGAAGACGCCAAGTTCCACGTTGGGATGATCGTCCAATTCGCGCAGCGGCCAGTAGAGATGGCTGTAGTCCGCGCGCGAGGTGGTTACCACGCCGATGCGCCGCTTGCCGCGTGTGGTTTGGCGGCTGGTCATGCGGGAACTCGCGGAGTGTTTGCAGCGGCCAGCGCCAGCACTGCCGGGCTTGGCGTGTAGCCTGGGACCAGCGCCTGCAGGAGATGAAGCGCGCCGGGCAGGTCGCGAGCCTCGAGCGCGGTACGTAGTTGGACAAGCGCGCTGCGCAACTTGCCTCTGGCCAGGATCGGAGATGCGATGGAAAGCAAGCCTTGGTTCTTTGCCGGCCTTGCAGTCTCCGCCGCGGACCAGAACGTTTCGGTTTCCTTGTCGCCCGCGCGCAGGCCCGTCACATCCACGGGAATTGTGTGACCCGGAGCGAGTTCCTGGATCATGAAGCGCGCCAGATCCGCAATGCAATGCGGATCTGGCAGCGTGGGAGCGAGCAGCACAGGCGGCTCCGGCTCTAGCGCGGCGGAGAGCAGCAGGTTTACCGCCTCATCCAGGGTGAGGAAGTAGCGGCGGGCGGTGGGGTCCGTGAGGGTGAGCGGACCGCCTGCGGCAATCTGGTGGGCAAACACCTCTGCGACGCTGCCACGCGAAGCCAGCACATTGCCCAGGCGTAACGCCGCGCCGCCCGCGGAGAGGACGATCTGCTCTGCCACGCGCTTGGTAGCGCCCAGCACGGATGCCGGTTCGACGGCTTTATCGGTGGAGAGCAGAAGAACGCGCGCTCCGGCCGCAGCCTCCATCAAAGTGAGCGTCCCGAAAACGTTGTTTTCGATTGCCGCCAGAGGCTGCTCTTCCAGCAGGGGAACGTATTTGAAGGCAGCCGCATGGAAGACCAGCGCCGGCGCGTGCAAGGCGAAGATCTCTTCCAGCAGGGAGCGATCTGCCACGCTGCCCAGATGGAATACTGTCGGAACGGCGATGCGGGCCTGGGCCCACTGGCGCTGCAACGCATCCAGGTGGCTCTCCGAAGCCTCTAGGAGCACGAGTTTGGGAGGCTCAAGCGCAGCGACGCGCAGGGCGAGTGCGGAGCCGATGGATCCACCGGCGCCAAGAACAAGAATGGGCGCTTTGCGCAGCCCTTCCAACATGCTGCGAGTCGGCGGCGCCATACCTGGGCGAGCGAGGAACCCGCTCCAATCCACAATCGTTGAGGGGAAGATCACAGCCGCAGTATAAATAATCCCTGTGTCCCGCGTTTCTATATGCCGCCGGCGCTCGCCGGCGGCGCATCCATCCGCAGAGGATGTGCTCCGGGCAGATGCGCCGCTTGCATCCATGCAGCAGGCGCATGCAGCGGCGGGCTGGCCGTATCGGTCAGCATATACTGACGGTTGGCGCTGCATCCCAGGCTGGGAGTATTCCGCTGCACCAAGGTGAAATTGCGATGCGATTGCGAATGGCAGCGTATTGGCTGCTTCTATTTCTTCCCGCGAGCGTTGCCATGGCCGCTGTGGGCGCCCAGACAAAGCTGGAAGCGATACGCCTGAACAATCGAGGCGTAGCCCTGATGGGCCAGCAGTTCACGGAGCGGGCCGAGGCGGCGTTTGCCCAAGCGTTCAAGATGGATCCCCAATTTGCGCAGGCGGCCATCAATGAAGGCATCGCGCTGCTCACGTTGCAGCAGCGGAGTGCCGCCGAGCAGGTGCTGCGCCAAGCCATTGCTCTTGATGGAGATAGCCCGCAGGCATGGTATAACCTTGGCCTGGCGCAGCACTCCGGCAACGATCTGCAGCAGGCGCTGGCCAGTTTTCAGCGCGCCTCTGCGCTCGATCCTCAGGATACAGATTCCCTCTACTTTGAAGGCGCATGCCTGGCGGAGATGAATCAATTTGCCCAGGCGGCAGCCGTCTTCCAAAGAGTGCTCGCGGTCAATCCGCTGCATGCGTCGGCTGAGTTCGGCCTGGCGCGGGCTTTGCAGCGCTCCGGCAACACGGAGCAGGCGCGAGCGGACTTCAGAATCTTTCAGCATGTGACCAGCACCAAGATCGGTACGCCGATCGGCCTGACCTACGGAGAGCAGGGACATTATTCGACCGTGACGGCCGTGAGAGAACCGGAGACGATGCCGCAGAGGATGATTCCCGTGCGGCTGGTGGCGCAGCCGATGACCTCCGGGAAGGCGGGTTCCAATGCATCGCTTACCGGCGGAGCTTGCATGATGGACACCACCGGCTCCGGCCGGATGGATCTTTTGCTGATGCAGTCTGGCGCGCAGGCCATTCGCATCCTGCATCGCCGCAGCGATGGAAGCTTTGAAGAACTGAACGCTGCGGCCATGGGGCTAAAGGCCACAGGCCATGCTGTGGCCTGCGCTGTGGGAGACTATGACCGCGACGGCTTGAACGATCTGGCGGTGGCGCTGGACAACTCCGTTCTACTCTTCCACAACCTTGGCCACGGCAAATTTCAGGATGTGACCGCGCAAGTCGGCCTGGGACCGCGGAACCGGCCAACAGGAATCACGTTTATTGACTACGCCCATGATGGCGACCTGGATCTGCTGCTCCCCGGTTCGCCTTTGACGCCCGGCGGGGAAGACAACGTTCTTTGGCGGAATAACGGCAATGACACGTTTACCGAACAGACGGCGGAGACCGGGCTGGGTGGAAGCGTGAAGAGCGCGGCGGCGATGCTAACCGACTTCAACAATGACCGCGCTGTGGATGTGGCTGTTACCGGCGACGGAGCCGCGCCGGTTTTGTATATCAATCCGCGCGAAGGCAAGTATCCCACCCAGCCGCTGTATCAGAACCAGAAGCTACCGCCAACCGTTGGCGTAACCGTGCTGGACTACAACAAGGACGGCTGGATGGATATTGCTGTGACGCATGCCGGACCGCCGGGAGTGACGTTGTGGCGCAATGCGCCATCTGCGGATCATCTGAGTCGGCAGTTTGAGCGTGTGCCGCTACCCTTGCATGGCGTGCTGCGCGGCTGGGGGCTGACGCCTATTGATATTGACAATGACGGATGGATTGATCTGGCGGCGATTGTGGATACGGATGCGGGACCGCAGGTGCGGGTGTTGCGCAATCGCGGCGATGGCAGGTTTGAAGATGTGAGCCACGCCCTGGGCCTGGACAAGGTGAAGTTGCAGGCTCCACGCGGGTTGATCGCCGCCGATGTGGGCGGAGACGGAGCCGCGGACCTCATTGTGACGCAGTGGCATGCCGGGCCTGTTTTGCTGCGCAATATCGGCGCGAACAAGAATCACTTTGTGCGGCTTGATCTGACCGGCAATGCGGATAACAAGACCGGATTGGGCGTGAAGGTGGAGGTGTTCGCCAACGGGCTCTGGCAGAAGTGGGAGTTGGCCGGAGCTTCCGGCTATCAGACGCAAGGGCCGCCGCAGATCCTGATTGGACTGGGTAAAGCCGATCACATTGACCTGCTGCGCATGCTGTGGCCCACCGGAGTGTTGCAGGATGAGATCGATCTGCCCCATACGGAAACCATTGCGATGAAGGAAGTGGATCGGCGTGGGAGTTCGTGCCCGGTGCTGTTTGTCTGGAACGGGCATCGCTACAAGTTTGTGACCGACGTGATCGGCGCGGCTGTGGTTGGGCACTGGTTTACGCCTACGCGGCGAAACACTCCCCGGCCCAGCGAGTGGATCAAAATCGACGGCGCTGACGTGGCGCCGGTAGACGGCAAGGTGAGTTTGCGGTTTATGGAGCCGATGGAAGAGGTGAACTACATCGATCAGCTACGCCTGGTCGCCGTAGATCATCCGGAGAGCGTGGAAGTGAATCCCGACGAACGGTTTCTTGACGATCCTCCGTTTGCCTCTGGTCGTGTGGTTGCCAGCGTGGGCCCGCGGCTGCCGGTTGGCGCGTGGGACGGCAATGGACGCGATGTGCTGGACAAGCTGAGTCGGCGCGATCACCAGTTTGCCAGCGGGTTTAAGACGCTGCCGTATGACGGCTTTGCCAATCTGCATGCGTTGACGCTCGATCTGGGCGAGGTCCGGCCGGGAGCTCCGTTGCGGTTGCTGATGACAGGCTATGTGAACTACTTCAGCGCAACGTCGCTCTATGCCGCGTGGCAGGGAGGGGTGAAGCCGATCGCACCGTACGTCGAGGCACAACTGCCGAACGGCGCCTGGAAGCGCATCTCCGGCGAGGCCGGCTTTCCGGCCGGCCTGGAGCGCACCATTGTGGTCGATCTGACGGGCAAGCTGCCGCCGGGCGTGCGGCGCATCCGGCTGATGACCAACCTGCAGATCTACTGGGACCAGGTGCTGATCGACGACCACGCGGCGGGCGTGTTCCGCGCCACGGATCTACCCATGGCGTTTGCGACGGAGCAGTTCAACGGCTATCCAAAGCAGATAGACGGCGCCAGCCCCGGCGACCTGGACTACGATTACAACCTTGTGAGTCTTACCGGTCCGTTTCAGCGCGAGCGTGGCAGTTACACGCATCTGGGCGATGTGACGCCGCTGCTGAAGAGCATCGACGACCGCTATGCGATCTTCGGCAGCGGCGAGGGGATTGCGGCGGAGTTCGACACTGCGAAGCTGCCTCCATTGCCCACGGGCTGGAAGCGCGATTACTTCTTTTACGCCAACGGCTATGTGAAGGATATGGACTGGTGGGATGCTTCGCCGTTTACGGTGGAGCAACTGCCCTTCCACAAGATGATCGCCTATCCGTATCCTGCCGGCGAACGCTTCCCGGCGAGCCCGGCTGCGCTGGATTATCGGCTGAACTGGAACAATCGCTTCATTTCAGGAAGTCCGACGGGGCTGCACCGATTCGACTACCAGTGGATCCCGTCGACTCCGGCAGGTGATCGACTGGCGCACCCGCAAAGGCAGTCAGGGAATCAAAACGATGAGTAGGGCTGAGAGAGGGATTGTGTTGAAGTCCGCGGTGCAGCAGTTGGAGCTGTTGCGCAGCGGGCAACTCTCCGTGGCAGAGCTGGCCGAAGCGCATATCGCGCAGATCGAACGGCTTAATCCCGCGCTGAACGCCTTTGCAGACTTCGATGCGGATCGCGTGCGCGCTGAGGCCCTGCGCATGGATGCTGCTGGTGCGCGGCGCGGGACGTGGCAAGGGGAATCGCGCGGGCCGCTCTACGGCCTGCCGGTCACGGTGAAGTCCTCCATTGCCACAGCCGGGTTGCGCTGTGAGATGGGCAGCCTGCTGCATCGCGGTGATAGGCCGCGTGAAGATGCCGTTGTGGTGGCGCGATTGCGCGCGGCCGGAGCGCTGATCCTGGGCACAACCAACTGCCCGGAGTTTCTGATGGCCTATGAAACGGCGAACCTGCTGCACGGTGAAACGCGCAACCCCTGGGATCTGGAGCGCACGCCGGGAGGATCGAGTGGAGGCGAGTCGGCAGCCATCGCCGCAGGGATGTCGGCAGCGGGAATGGGCAGCGACAGCGGCGGTTCCGTGCGCGTGCCCGCGCACTTCACGGGCATCTGCGCGCTGAAGCCCACGCCCGGACGGATTCCAGCCCGGGGCCACCTGCCACCCTGCGTGGGGCCGTTCTCGATTCTTGGCGCCATTGGTCCCATGGCGCGCACGATGCAAGACGTGGAGTTGCTCTTCCGCACCCTGAGCGGGCAGGATGCGGAAGACCCCGCGAGCCCGCCTGTTCCATTGCGTGAAACGAGTTTTGATGAGCTGCGCGCCCGGCCGATCGGCTATTTCGAAGACGATGGCCTGGTTCCTGTAACGGCTGAGACCAGATCTGCGGTGAGCGCCGCCGCGGAGGCGCTGCGCCAGGCAGGATTCCGAGTTGAGCCGTTTCGTCCTTCCACGCTGGAGCCTCTGCGGCAACTGTGGTGGAAGTTTTTTGTGCAGTGCGGCGCCATGTTCTATGAACCAGCGATTCGCGGCAGACGGGAGGACTTGAGCCCCATCTTCCGGGAGTTCCTCGGCATTGCGGAAGCTGCGCCGCCGCTTACGGCGACGGAGTTGCTCCACGCCTGGACCGAGCTGGACCTGCTGCGCGCCAAGACGCTCGCCGCAATGAGCGAGTTCCCGGTGCTGCTCTGCCCGGTTGCCAGTGTTCCCGCGTTTGGCCACCAGGAGCGCGAGTGGATGGTGGAGGGCAAGCCGGTGAAGTACCTCGACGCGGTGCGTTACACCCAGTGGTTCAACGCGCTGGCCTGCCCCGCTGCGGTGGTTCCGGTGGGTGCATCGCAACAGGGCCTGCCCATCGGCGTGCAGATCGCCGCCCGGCCATTTGAGGATGAAATCGCCTTGGGCATTGCAGCCGTAGTAGATGCCGCCTTTGGCTACCGTCCGCCGCCGTCGGCCACCGTCTGATCTCCTCCTCCTCTTCTTCTTCTTCTCGCCCTTTTCGGTGGGCCGCGAGGCGCGATTCGGCAAAATTGTGATCTGTATCACGCATGATGAGGCTCTCCACCTTTCGGTGGAGGCATATTC
>DAHXNO010000101.1 GCA_027365345.1 Granulicella sp. | reverse complement strand
GTGACGCCGGCCCGCTCCGGGCGGCAGGAGAGGCCGACCAAAGCCAGAATCATCCAGAGAAAGGTATGCAATCTTCGGCAAGCGGGGCGGAGTGTGCGCACGGCATCGAACCAGACAGTCCAGAGGGGCATCATGCTGATGGAAGCATGAATACCACTAGCAGTGCAGCACTATCGGTCACAGCACACACAAAAGGGCAGCTTCGGCGTTATGCTTTTAGTCAATGACCATCTCCAGGGAAAAGCTCTTGCTGCGGCAAATCGAGAAAGTGAAGGGGCAGCTGGCCGCGCTCGGCGATCTGCGTCCGGGCAGCCTCTCGACACAGTACAACGTCTGCGGCACACCGGGATGCCGGTGCAAGGCCACACCGCCCGAGAAGCACGGGCCCTACTATCAGGTCAGCTTTACGCGCAAGGGAAAGAGCAGTTCGAAGTTCGTGCGCAAGGAAGATCTCGCCGCCATCCGTCGGGAGCTGAAAAACTACCAGGTCATGAAGACGCTGGTGGACCGCTGGATCGATCTGGCTACCGAACTATCCAACCTCCGCCTGGCCAACAAGCGCTCCTGACCAAACGGAGAACTTGGCACTGTCCAGCAGATAGAAACCAAGCTGCAAAGTGTATATGCCGATATGGCCTAGCGCTCTGCCAGGCTAAGGAAGCCTCTGATCAGGTCTTGATATTTTCCTTGAGGGAGGTTGGAGGCTGTTTCCCTGGAGAGACGGTAAGCGCTACGTAAAGTACAAGTGCTATGAAGGCAGGGGAACTGGGGTGTCCAGGCTGCGCAGACACTTGGCCTGAAGCTGCTTCCATTGGTCCGCCGACCACGACCGCGCAAGGTCAGCCTTGGGCAACGGGTCTTTTGCTGCCCATGACCGTACATGCCAGGGTTTCAGTGGGCAACGCTCCAGCGGGTAGACTAGTCGCGTATCCGTAGCTGTTGATACGGGGTAAAGACGCGACGGGGCGCCAGGTAGGTCGCCATAAGGCAGCTAAGACCGCCGGAGGTAAAGATCATGCCCAGCACCACGAATTGATACAGCGCGGCATAAACTGGCGAGGAACCAGAGAGCACCATGCCAGCCATGATGCCAGGGACCCAGACAATGCCCAGGGAGCGCAGATTGTCTACAGCAGGGATCAAGCTGGCGTGGAAAGCGGCCTGAAGGTAGGGGGAAACTGCAGTGTCCGGGGAGGAGCCCAACGCCAGCGCCGACTCAATTTCTCCGGTGTGGCTGCGTAGCTCACCCAGAAATCGGTTGAGAAACAGCGACTGGATGTTCATGTTCTGGGCAATCACCATGCTGCCGACAGGGACCAGCATTTTGATGTCCGGCGCAATGATGCCAAGCAGCGTCATCACGGTGATGACCACGCCAGCCCCGGTCAACAGGCAGGCCAGCGACAGAGCATAGGCCCCAGGGATCGCGCGGGCACGGCGATGCACGATGCTGGCCGCCATCAGGACCATCCCTGTGAGCAGAGGTATGGCCGTCCACCAAGGGCCGCGTAACAGCATGGCCAGCAAGGCCCCAATCAGCAGGATTTGCATCAGCCCGCGCAGCAGGGCCAGCGGGATTTCCCTCTGCAGGCGTGCCCCGCGGCGGCTGGCGAGAATGGCCACCAGGATCGCCGTCAAAGAGACCACGGCCGCCTGCGCCAACCCCAGGCCAAGTTCTGTATGGAAAATCCGGCTAAGCAGGAAGCACCTCCTTTGCCGTGCCAAAGGCGACGGCATGGCCCGCTTCCAGCAGCAGCACCACGTCTGCCACGCGCCTGGCTTGGGCGCGGTCATGCGTAACCCAGATGCAGGTCAGATGGCGGGCATGCACCACGGAGGAAAGAAACTGCTCCACGCTCTGTTTGGAAAGGTCGTCCAGAGCCGAGGTGGGCTCATCCAGCAGCAGCACCTCCGGGTCGTTGGCAAGCGCTCGCGCAGTGGCGGCCCGTTGCGCCTCTCCACCGGAAAGGGTCGCGACATCGCGCGGTGCGAGCCCAGACAGTCCCACTTGCGCAAGCAGCGCCTCAACCTTTGCGTCTTCCAGGTAGATGCCGCGCTGCATCGGACCATATCGGATGTTGTCGGCGACGGTACCGGGAAACAGATAGGCCCGTTGCATCACCATGCCAACATGACGGCGCAACGCCTGTGGCGGCGTCAGGCGATAGTCTTTGCCATCCAGCAGGACTGTGCCAGAAGTAGGTTCGTCCAGCCGGTCCAGCATCCGCAGCAGGGTTGTTTTGCCAGAACCGCTGGGCCCCAGAATGGCCAACACCTGCCCACGTTCCAAGGGAAAGGTGATTTCCTGCACCAGACTTCTGCCCACGCCACCTACGGACACGGTGCGCGTCAAACGGTCACATTCCAGCACACGAGTGTTCATCCTGCGTCTATTGTAAGAGGGTAGATCATCCTTTCGTCGTCCTGGTCCGCCGAAGAGCAGGCGCTGTCAGGTTAAAGGCCTCTCAATGCAGGTGGAATACGATGAGGAGATCCTGCGGTAGAAGACGGTAGTTTTCTGTCATCGCTGGGCATTTGCCCCATTGATCGGAGACACCCAGTTTCAAGGTCCATTTTGTGAGTGAGGATTTTGCGTGGACCTTTCTAAAGGGTTGGTCTCCGGTAAACTTCTCTTGATCTGTAAAGGAAGTTTTCGCATGTTCAGAACAAAGTCAATCTGTCCTCCGTCAATGGCCGGTCATCGGCGCAGGTCCGTTGTAGCCTGCGCGGCCATTGTGGCTTGCGTCATCGGAAGGGCAGGCCTGGCGGAGGCCCCTGGATCTGGAATGCGCGGCAAGGACATCCTGGCCCATCTCAATGCGGCCATACATCTCTACCGCAGCGCCACCACCTTTACGCAAAAGGCGGGCGAGCCCAGTGATGCCCTTTACCATGATGCTGCCGTGTCGCAGGCCACGCAGATTGTCCAACTCGCCTTCCAGTCCGCCAATGCTGAGGCGGCCCTGCTCAGCGAGCAGCAGCAGGCGGCGGGTTCCAGCCCCAGCCAGCCGAGTGGGGCAGAGAGCACACAGCAAAAACGACTGACCGATCTGGAAACCAGCTACGCGGCACGGAGCGGGCAGTTGAAGGCGCAGATTGCCACGATCACCCAGCAGATGGGGCGGGCCTCGGCCACAAAATATCGCCAGTTGGGGCTGCAGCGGGAGAGCTTGCAGGGCCAACTGGACCTGATCCAGACAATGCAGCAGTCGCTCGAAAGGATCACCACATTTACGGACGCCAATGGATCCAGCGCGTCGGGTTTGAGCGGCGACATCAGCCGCCTGGCACGTTCAGTCCCGGTGGCGTCCTCGACCGCTTCAGGTGCCGCAAAGCCAGTCCCCAGCGCGGGGCCGCCCATGGCGTTCGTCTATGGCGCTCAGTCCACCGGGGTCATCGGCCAGGCGGAGATATTGTTTGGCCTGGTAAGCAACCTTCACCAGATGGATGAGTGGATTGCGCATACCAAGCGCCTCCGTGACCGGGCGACTGCGCTCCACGCACCGCTGGTCGCACTGCTGCGCCAGACCATCCAGCAAGGACAGGTGCTGACGCAGAACGCGCCCGTTGTCACTCCGCCAACGCCATCTGCCAAAGCCAACAAGGCCACGCCAGCGCAACCAGCGCCGACATTGCAGGATTACGAACATCTGGTGGCGCGGTTCAAACTAATTTCCGCGGCCTCCGTGCCCTTGATGCAGGAAGGATTGCTGCTGGACCAGAGCGCGGAAAATCTGCAACAATGGCGCGACTCCATGGACAACGAGTACGACGGTATCTTTCGTTCTCTGCTGCTGCGGGTGTGCCTGATTGCGTTGTCCATCTTCGTGGTCCTTCTCTTGGGTGAGGGCTGGCGCCGCGCCTCCATCCGGTACGTGCAGGACCTTCGCCGGCGCCGGCAACTGTTGGTTGTGCGCCGTTTCGTCATGGGCTTCTTCATGGGTCTGGTGCTGGTTCTGGGCTTTGTCACCCAGTTCAGTTCGCTGGCCACATTTGCAGGATTTATCACCGCGGGCATCGCGGTCGGACTGCAGACCGTCCTTCTGTCCGTCGCCGCGTACTTCTTCATCGTTGGACGTTACGGCGTCCGCATTGGGGACCGCATCAGCATTGCTGGAGTTACTGGCGATGTGATCAACATCGGCATTGTCCGCCTTTACATTTTGGAACTGGCCGGCACGGGCATGGACCTATCGCCCACGGGGCGCGTGGCCGTCTTTTCCAACGCGGTGCTCTTTCAGCCCACGACGCCGCTCTATAAACAGGTCCCCGGCACGCAGTATGGATGGCACGAAGTTGTTGTCAAGCTGGATGAGACCGCGGAATTTCAGAAGGCCGCAAAAAAAATGACGGAGTTGGTCACCTCCATCTACCAGAAATATCAACCGGAGATTGAACGCCAGCATGGGGGCCTGGAGCTGCGCTGGGACATCCATACCGAACGTCCCAAGATCGAGTCCCGGTTGCAGTATGCCGATGGTGGGTTGGAGTTCATGGTGCGCTATC
>DAHXNO010000077.1 GCA_027365345.1 Granulicella sp. | reverse complement strand
GGGCGCTGATAGACTGAAAAAATCTATGCGCTACTTGTCAGGGAATGAGATTCGGGAAGAGTTTTTGAGGTTTTTCGAGGGCAAAGGTCATCGCAGGGTGCATTCGTCCAGCTTGAAGCCGGCTAACGATCCGACGCTGTTGTTTACCAATGCGGGGATGAATCAGTTCAAAGACGTCTTTCTGGGAGCGGAGACGCGGGAGTACTGCCGGGCCGCGAGCAGCCAGAAGTGCGTACGCGCCGGGGGTAAACATAATGACCTGGAGAATGTGGGATTTACGCGGCGGCACCATACCTTCTTTGAGATGCTGGGAAACTTCAGCTTTGGCGATTATTTCAAGAAGGATGCGATCGCCTTTGCCTGGGAGCTGCTGACCAGCCCGGAGTGGTTCGGGATCGACAAGGACAGGCTGTATGTGACCGTGTTTGAAGGGGTTGGGGCGGTGCCACGGGACGACGAGGCCGAGCGGTTGTGGATGGAGGTGGGCGTTCCCAAGGAGCGCATCTTCGCCATGGGGATGAAAGACAACTTCTGGCAGATGGGCGATACGGGCCCGTGCGGCCCGTGTTCGGAGATCTTCATCGACCTGGGGTTGGAGGCCAGCGAGACTGGAGAGGACCGTCCTTTTCCCGAGGACGATCAGCGCTATATGGAGATCTGGAACCTGGTGTTCATGCAGTTTGACCGCAGCAGCGATGGAGTGCTGACGCCGCTGCCCAAGCCCTCCATTGATACAGGGATGGGATTGGAGCGGGTGGCATGCGTGTTGCAAGGCAAGCTGAGCAACTACGAGAGCGATCTGTTTACGCCGCTGATCCAAAGAGCCGCGGATCTGGTGGAGTTTGGCGGAGGTGGGTTGGCCAGCGAGCGGATCGGGGAACTGGCGGTGAGCGACGAGAAGGGCGCCGCGTCGCTGCGGATTATCGCCGACCACGCGCGGGCGGCGACGTTCCTGATCTCCGATGGGGTGATGCCGGGGAACGACGGACGAGGCTATGTGCTGCGCAAGATTCTGCGCCGCGGCATTCGGCATGGGCGGCTGCTGGGGCAGGAGAAGCCGTTTCTGCACGCCATGGTGGGGGCGGTTCGCGATGAGATGCAGTCTGCGTATCCCGAGCTGAAGGAGAGCGCGGAGCGGGTTGCCAAGGTGGTGCTGGCGGAGGAAGAGCAGTTTGCACGGGTGATGGAGATTGGATCTGGACAACTGGACCAGCTTATCGCCGCGAAACGGCTGGCCGCGGCTGGGATGGCGGGTGAGGCCGGGAGCGCTTCCGCAGAGCAGGAGGTTGAGAAGGGGCTGAGGATCGAGGGGCGGGAGGGCTTCCACCTCTACGAGACCTTTGGCCTGCCGCTGGACTTTATGGTGGATGCGGCGAGAGATGCCGGCCTGGATTTTGATACAGCCGGATTTGACCGGGCCAAAGAAGAGGAGCAGGCGCGGGCGCGGGCCTCCTGGAAGGGTGGGTCGCAGAAGACGGCCGCGCCGGTCTACAGGGAGCTGGCGAAGACGGAGTTTGAGGGGTACACGTCGCTGCGGGTGGAGGGCGCCAAGGTGCTGGCGTTGGTGAAGGATGGCGTGGGCGTGCCTGCGCTCGGCGCCGGCGAGGCGGGCGAGGTGGTGCTGGATGCTACGAGCTTCTATGCGGATTCCGGTGGACAGGTGGGAGATGTGGGCTGGTTTTATGCGAGCGATCACCAGTCCGTGGTGGCTGAGGTGCGCGGGTGCAGGAAGCCGGTGCAGGGGGTGTATGCGCATCAGGTGGTGGCGAAGCAGACCCTGGCGGTGGGCGATCTGGTGGATGCGGTGGTAGACCCGGCCGTTCGTCAGGCTGTGATGCGCAACCATACTGGAACGCATCTGCTGCATGCGGCTTTGCGGCAGGTACTGGGTACGCATGTGAAGCAGGCGGGTTCGTTGAATGACCGGACGCGGTTGCGATTCGACTTTAGCCACTTTACCGGCGTGGCCGAGCAGGAGATGGAAGAGATTGAAAGCATGGTGAATGCGCAGGTGCTGAAGAATACCCCGGTGGAGACGCTGGTGGATGTGCCGATTGATGTGGCGGTGCATGAGCTGGGAGCCATGGCCCTGTTTGGCGAGAAGTATGGAGACAAGGTGAGGGTGGTGAAGATTGGAGACTTTTCCACGGAGCTGTGCGGAGGAACGCATACCGGGGCGACCGGAGAGATTGGGGTGTTGAAGCTACTGGGCGAAGGGGCCGTGGCCAGTGGGGTGCGCCGGGTGGAGGCTGTGACCGGGATGGGAGCACTGGGCGTGTTCCGGCGGGATGCGGAGGTAGCGAGGGCGGCGGGCCAGTTTGTGGGTGGGGGTGAGGTGAGTGGCGAAGCTCTGCGGGCCAGGATAAACGCCCTGGAGGAGGAGATGAGGAGGCTGCGCAAGGAACTGGAGGGGTTGCGGATGAAGTCTGCCAGCGCGGCCGCGGCCGATGGGGTAGCTTTGGCCGTGGAGGTGAAGGGAGTGAAGGTGCTGGCGCAGAGGGTGGATGCGCTGGGGGCTTCGCCAGAGGCAAAGGCGCAGATGCGGAACCTGGTGGATGAGCTGCGCGGAAAGCTGGGCAGCGGCGTGGTGGTGCTGGGCGCGGCCAATGCGGAGGGGCGAGTGAACCTGATTGTGGGCGTGAGCAAGGACCTGACCGGGAGGGTGCAGGCGGGCAAGATTGTGGGCGCGATTGCGGCCAAGGTCGGCGGCAAGGGCGGTGGAAGGCCGGACCTGGCCGAGGCTGGTGGAAGCGATGCTGCCGGGCTGGACGCGGCGCTGGCCGGGGCCAAGGATGTGGTGGGGGAGTTGTTGTAAAAGGACGGAGACGGCGAGGTATTCGACGCGGTACCTCTGGCGGATTCACAGGCAGGTGGAGCAGGGGTGGAACCTTACACTTGAGGGTATGGATCCCTTGCGGAGCGGTAATAGTCAGGGTGGTGGGGGGGGTGCCAGCCGCCGGGGGTTGGTGGTTTTTGCGCTTTTGGGGTTGTGTGTGGGAGGTGTGGGAGCGGCCACGGGATGGGCTGCGAGCGGGGCCGGGGTGCGCTTGGCCGTCGAAAGCTCCGGGGGAGGGTCCGCTTCCGCCTGGAAAGAGGCGTTACAGGTGCGGCGGCAGTTTGAGGCTGAGCCGGTGAGGATGCATACTCGCGAGGCCTATGAGCATGTGATGAATGAGTTTCGTGTGATCTATCGCGGCGACCCCGGGGGTGAACATGCGGCCGCAGCGGTGGAGGCGGTGGCCGAGTTGTTTGCCGAGCGGGGACGCGAGCTGCACGATGCCAAGAGCCTGGCAGCCGCAGTGGGGCAGTATGAGTATCTGGCCAAGGCCTATCCCGGAGACAGATTGGCTCCGGTGGCGTTGGAGCGGGCGCTGAAGCTGTTGGGATCGGAGGCTGCGCCGGGAGCAGGCGACGCGGCAGAGGAGAAGAAGATTCGAGCGGAGCTGGCGGAGGATTATCCGCAGGCGGAGCGAAGCGGTAGTGCGGCGGCTGGCGGAGGAGAGACGGAGGGTGCGAAGGGGGTTGCCGAGATGCTGCCAGCCGCTTCCGATTCGATGGAGGATGGAAGGGAGAAGAGCTCGGAGGCTTCCGTTCCGAAGTCCGGATCGGATGGCGCGGGCGCAGCGAGGGTGGGGCTGCGCGAGAGCGGGACGGCGGCAGGGATGGGCGCGAGGCTGGCAGACACGAGCGCAACGCAGGGGCAAGGGGCGACGGGAGCGGCGAGTGGGCCGCTGGAGGTGGTGACCGGGATTCGGCACTGGTCAACGGCCAGCTATACGCGAGTGGCGATCGACCTGAACGTAGCGCCGGGAGAGGTGGTGAAGTACGAGGCCGCGCGGGTGGAGCATCCTGACCGGATCTTTTTTGACCTGGAACATGCGCGGCTGGGCAACGCGTTGGTGGGCAAGAGCATTACGGTGACCGATGATGGGTTTCTCAAGAGGGTTCGGGCGGCGCAGTTCAAGAACGATGTGACCCGGGTGGTGCTGGATGTTCATCAGGTGACGGCGTATTCGGCGTTTTGCCTGCCGAATCCGTACCGGTTGATCATCGATATCCACGGCGATCCGGGCGGCCAGCAGGTGAGCCAGACGCCGGATTCGGCGGGAGGAGCGGGGGCGGATTCGGCGGCGACGCAGGCGGGTGGAGGTTTGGCGGCAGGTTTGGCGGCCGAGACGCAGGGTGAGAACGCATTGGGAGCGGCGGGGAGTGGTAGGGGAATGGAGGTGTCCAGCCTGCCAGCGATGCCGGTGACGGATGGGAGAGCGAGCTTTGGGCTGCCGCAGCCGGGCGAGAGCGGGGCCGGAGCGCGGCCACGGGTGGTGATGGCGCAAAGGCGCAGCTTGGCGAGACCTGCGCCGGATACCGCGGGCGCGAGCCTGGCGGAGAGCGATGCCGAGGTTGCGGATGTTAGCGAGCAGCCGGGGATGGTGGAGGCGACGCGCCAGCCCACGTCGAAGCCGATCGCCGAGACGAGCCGAGAGCTGGGCATGGCGCCGAGGCAAGGGTCAAGGTTCAAGACGAGGCATGCAGTTGCTGCGCCAGATACGGCTCCGGCAGTGGCAGAGGTGAGAGGCGCGCCGGCTCCTGTGCCGCCGCCTACGAGCGGTGGGGAGACGTCACTGATGCGCACCCTGGGGTTGAAGATCGACCGGATTGTGATTGACGCGGGGCATGGCGGGCACGACTCCGGAACGCTGGGTGTGGGCGGGATCGAAGAGAAGGATGTGGTGCTGGATGTGGCGCTGCGGCTGGGCAAGTTGTTGCAGGAACGGCTGGGCGCCGATGTGGTGTACACCCGCGACGACGACACGTTTGTGCCACTGGAGACACGAACCGCGATTGCCAACAAGGCGCAGGCGGATCTGTTTATCAGCGTGCATGCCAACAGTTCGCGAGACCCGGGCGTAAGCGGGGTGGAGGTGTACTACCTGAACTTCACCAGCGATCCGGAGGCGATGATGGTGGCCTCGCGCGAGAATGCCGTATCTACCCAGAGTGTGCATGAGCTGAGCGATCTGGTGAAGAAGATCGCACTGCAGGACAAGATCGACGAGAGCCGGGAGCTGGCCGCAGATGTGGATGCGTCACTGTATGCGGGGCAGCGTAAAGGAAACCCGGGGCTGAGGAATCGAGGGGTGAAGAAGGCTCCGTTTGTGGTGCTGATTGGAGCGAACATGCCGTCGATTCTGGCGGAGATTGGGTTTGTGACCAATCCCAAGAGCGCGGCGGAGCTGGAGACGCCGCAGTATCGGGAGCGGGTGGCGGAGAGCTTGTATCGGGGGATTGCGCGCTATGCCGAGGGTGTCAACGGGGTGAGGCCACGGGTGGCTCCGGTAGAGCAGGCGCAGAGATAAGGGGATAGGGGAAGCGCAGGTTGGAGCGGGCGGGGCGCTGCGGTTCCCAGGCTGCCAGTGCCTTCCTGGCTGCGAAATTCGGTGGATCGGCGAGAAGGAGATTCCGCTCAGCCAGCGCGATCCAGCGGGGTGGGGAGGATGGCTTCAGGATGCGACTTGGCGGAGGCATCCAGCATGCGGTAGAGGGTGGAGCGGCTGATGCCCAGGACCTCCGCGGTGCGCAGCTTATTGCCGTTGCAGGCCAGCAAGACCGAGCGAATGTGCTCCTGGATGACGTCCTGGAGACGCATCATGCGGGTCTCGCGGCGCTGGTTTGGCGTAGGCTGGGGCGCGCTGCCGAGGACGGATTCCAGGTCAGAGGCTTCAAGGACGGCTTCGCCTTCCAGCAGAGCGCCGCGTTGGAAGAGGCCTTCCGCAGTGGCATAGAGTTGGGGAAGGTTACCGGGCCAGGGGAGCCGACGGGCGGCTTCAAGCAGATTGGGAGAGAGCTGGGGCGAGGAGGTTCCGGCCTGAGAGGCCATGCCATCCAGAATTTGGGTGAGGAGTTGAGGAACATCTTCGCGGCGGTCGCGAAGGGGTGGGATGACGATGCGCAGAGCTCCGAGGCAGTCTGCCAGCTCCGCGGAGAAACTGTTGGCGCTGACCAGCGGGCGCAGGCCGCGCTCGGCAAAGGCGACGATCCGCGGCGCCTGGGGGCCAAACTTGCGTACCAGGTGCAAGAGCACATTCTGGGCGCTGCGTGGAATGCGCTCCGGGCGGGGGAGATAGCACATCCCTTTGCCGGCCAGGGTGTTGTGCGCATCCGGCCTGCTGAGAAGGCGCTCCGCCTCTGTGGAGGTGAGGATGACGAAGGGACGATCTTTGACGGGCGAGAACTGGTGCAGGAGACGGGCGGCAGCTTCTTCTCCACAACCGCGCTCGCCGGTGAGCAAGGCCGTCCGGAAGTACGGAGCGACGCGGCGGATCTGGCCGCGCAACTGGGTGATGACGGCGCTGGCTCCATCCAGCCAGAGCGCCGGGGCCGGCGGCTGCGGATTCATCTCCGGAGATGGAAGATTTACGGTCGGAGATGGATTGGGTACCCGATGGAGATCAGACATGATCTACCTATCGGCAGATCGAAGAGATCGTTTAGCCAAGAGCGAAAATGGGCCTTCGGCTGCGGCAGGGGGCGGAGTTGCCGGGTGGGGTGGAGCTGGACGGGGATCTCCGGCAGCGCCCGCGGGCGCGGGGCGGAAAGAGGTGAGTCGGCTGGGATTGGGTTGGCTGCGGTTAAGGCTTGGCTACGGCTACACGGTTGAGGCGGCGCAGTAGGTGTCGAAGGCGCGGGTGAGTTCCTGGGCGATGGCCGGAGCAGTGGAGTTCTCAATGGCGGAGCGTTGCAGCAGGTAGATCAACTGGCCGTCGCGAAGGATGGCCACAGCCGGTGAGGTGGGAGGGTGACCCTGGAAGTAGCTGCGGGCGCGCTCGGTGGCTTCGCGGTCCTGGCCGGCGAAGACGCTGATGGTGCGGTCAGGCGTCTGGCCATGCTGGAGGGCGAGGCGGACGCCGGGACGCATCTTGCCCGCGGCGCAGCCGCAGACGGAGTTGACGACGACCATGGTGGTTCCGGGCTTGGCCAGAGCTGCGTCCACCTCGGCTGCGGTTCGAGCTTCTGTGATACCGGCTGTGGTGAGTTCCTCGCGCATGGGGATGAGCATGATCTCTGGGTACATGGTGTTGCCTCCTGGCTGCTAGTGGGTGAGCTTCCTGCGAAGAACGTCCCTGATGGGATTGTACTGGTAGCAGAAGAGTCGCACCAGATGGGATGGGTGGGGGGAAAGTCTGCTGGGCGGATCTGCAGGCTGGTTGATGGCTGGATGGGCGGGCTGATGTAGTCTCATAGCGTGCCGATAGGGTTGCAGGTTGAGGGACAGATACCGCTGGCTCCGCTGACTACGTTTGGGATTGGCGGAGCAGCGCGCTACTTTGCGGTTGCGGAGACCGAGCGCCAGGTTGCCGAGGGGGTGGCGTGGGCGGAAGAGCGAGGGCTGCGGCTTTTCATTCTGGGAGGGGGAAGCAATCTTCTGGTGCGGGATGAGGGATTCGACGGTCTGGTGCTGAAGATGGGAGTGATGGGCGTGGAGGCCTGCGGAGACGGCTGCTTTGAGGTGGGCGCAGGGGAGGTGTGGGACGTGTTTGTGGAGATGGCCGTGGGGCAGGGGATGGCCGGTGTAGAGTGCCTGGCGGGGATTCCGGGGTCTGTGGGAGGAACTCCGGTGCAGAACGTTGGCGCCTATGGGCAGGAGGTGTCTGAGACGATTGAGTGGGTGCGGGCCTTCGATCGGAGGAGCAAGGATTGGGTTCGGCTGGATAAGGCAGAGTGCCGGTTTCGCTATCGGCAGAGCGTGTTCAACAGCGATGAGCCGGAGCGGTATATTGTGACCCGAGTGAGGTTCCGGCTGCGGCCGGGAGGAAGGCCGAACCTTCGCTATGCGGATCTGGAGCGCCGGTTGGGTGGGCGGGAGGAGTTGAGTTTGGCGGCCGTGGCCGCGACCGTGCGGGAGATACGGCGAGAGAAAGGAATGCTGCTGGTGGAGGGAGATGCGGACTGCCGAAGCGCGGGGTCGTTCTTCAAGAATCCGGTTGTGGGTTTGGAGCACCTGGCGGCAGTGGCCGCAGGGGCCGGGGTGCAGCCGGAAGCGGTTCCGAGCTGGCCGGCGGGGATGGGGCAGATCAAGATTCCGGCGGCTTGGCTGCTGGAGCGGGCGGGGTTTGTGAAGGGGTTTGGGGATGGGCCGGCGGGGATCTCCACGCGGCATACGCTGGCTTTGACGAATCGGGGGGGGGCGATGTGTGCCGATATTGAGAGGTTGCAGGCGCAGATTGTGGCTGGAGTGAAGGATCGCTTTGGTATTACGCTGGAGCGCGAGCCGGTGTTGCTGGGGTGAGGAGTCTTGCGTGGCTGGCTGGGCGTCGGCGGCCAAAGGAGATGCGCTCGGGTTGGCGGGGTTGGAGGTGGGGGTCCGGGGTGGGATGGGGCCGCGTCGAGGCTGCGCTACAGCAGGATCTGGAGCATGCGGGAGCGCTCCTCGGCGAGGACGCGAGAGGCAGGGCCCTGGTCGATGATTCGTCCCTGTTCAAGGCGAATCACCTGGGCGCGCAGCAGCAAAGCCTCCTCGACATCGTGAGTGACGGAGAGTACCGGAGTGCAGAGTTGATGGGCGAGTTGCTGCATGCGCGGGAGCAAGGCGTCACGCAGAGCGCGGTCGATGCCGGTGAAGGGTTCGTCCAGCAGGATGAGGCGGGGATGGGGGACGGCGAAGGCTCGGGCGAGGTTCACGCGCTGGCGTTCGCCTCCGGAGAGATCGGCCGGTCTGCGCTCGGCCAGCGCCTGAAGTTGGAAGCACTGGATCGCCTGATCGATGATGGCTGCGCTGGCGCCGGGCTCTTCTGGGGATTGGCGGCTGGCAGAAGAGCCGCGCCGAGCCTGGGTGGGGAAGGCGATGTTCTGGCGGACGGACATGTGCGGAAACAGGACAGCGCCCTGCGGAGCGTAGGCCAACTGGCGGAGGTGCGGAGGGGCGCGGTGAAGCTGGAGGTCCGTTGGGGGTGGGGCGCCGGCGCCTGTGGTGCGGGCAAAGAGGTTGAAGATGCCGACAGGGCGCGAAGGTTGGTCAAGAAGACCGCAGATGGCCCGCAGGATGGTGCTCTTGCCGCTTCCGGAGGGTCCGAAGATGACGGTCCAGCCGGAGGTAAGGGTGAGTTCGAGGTTGAGATGGAGAGCGCCGACATGGGTGTTGAGCCGAAGCCGGTAGAGTGGGGCGTCTGGCTGGGCGGCGGGCTGGCTTCCTAGTGGCTCTGGCGGTGTTTGCGCGGGCGCCGGGGCTGATGGGCGGTGGGATGGTAGAAGGTCAGGCAAGCTCAGCCCTCCGGCTTCCGCGCCCGTAGACGACGAGCAGCGCAAGGAAGGAGATGGCGGCCAAAGCCGCGGCGGTGAGGTTGGCGTCTGAGTAGCGCAGCTCCTGCACCTGGTCAAAGATGGCGATGGAGAGGGTGCGGGTGACGCCGGGGATGTCTCCGCCGACCATGAGCACGACGCCGAACTCTCCGACGGTGTGAGCGAAGGTGAGGACGGCGGCGGTGACGTAGGCGGCGCGAGAGAGAGGGAAGGTGATGCGGCGGAAGACGGTCGAGGGCGAGGCGCCGAGGACCTGAGCGACCTCGACGGTGGGGCGGTCGATGGAGGAGAAGGCGACCACCAGCGGCTGCACGGCGAAGGGCAGGCTGTAGATGATGGAGCCGATGAGCAGGCCAGAGAAGGTGAAGGCCAGAGGGTGCCCGAGGAGGGTGATGAGGGTCCGGCCCAGAGCCGTTGCCGGGCCCAGGCCGACGAGGAGATAGAAGCCGAGGACGGTGGGCGGAAGGACGAGGGGCAACGCCACCGCAGCCTGCGCCATGCGCCGCGCCGCGCCGCGCCCGGCTGCGATCCAGGCAGCCAGCGGCGTGGCGAGCAGAAGAAGCAGAAGCGTGGTGAGGCTGGCCAGGCGAAGCGTGAGACCGAGGGCGGCAAAGTCCATGGTGGTGTCAGTCTAGACCCTGAGTTCCGGTACAGGGGTAAGGCTATGCCTGTTGGCTTCTTGCTGGGGAAATGGCCGACAGGATGGTGGGGCGTGGGAGGAGGGGGCGGGCTCGCCGGGGTTAGTTTGCCGGGTCGAGGCCCAGGCTGGGAAGGCTCTGCTGGATCTTCTGGCTGGTGAGCCAGTGGAGAAAGCGCTGAGCTTCTGTCTGGTTTGGGGAGGATTTGAGAATGACCGCGCACTGGCGAATGGGCTGGTAGCTTGCGGCGGGAATCCGGACGAAGGAGCCGATAGCGCGAGCGTGGGTCGAGTTGGCAATGGTGAGGGAGATGAGCGCGGCCTGGGCGTTGCCGGACTCGGCAAACTCCGCTGTCTGCCCGATGTTTTCTGCGATGACGAGTTTGGCGGCGAGCTGAGAGTAGAGGTGCAGAGATGCGAGGGCCTGATCGGCGGCGATGCCGTAGGGAGCGTGCCGTCCGTTGGCGATGGCGATCTTGTGGACCCTGGGGTTGGTAAGGGAGTGGAGTGAGATGGGCTGGGCGGGCGAGTCGCGGCGCGCCCAGAGCACGAGAACGCCGCGAGCATAGGGTGTCGGGCTGGATTCATCGCTGAGCCCCGCGTTGACCAGGATTTGGGGATGCGCGGCGTCGGCGGAGAGGAAGAGGTCCTGAGGATCGCCGTTGAGGATCTGCTGGGTGAGGGTTGCGGAGGAGGCGAAGGAGGCGATGATCCGGACGCCGGTAGCCTGCTGGTACTGCGCTTCGAGCTTGGGTAGAACTGGTTCCAGGTCAGCTGCGGCAGCGATGCGCAGCGGCTTTGGGGCGGAGTCGCGCGGGGTTTGTGCGCTGGAGACGGCGGAGAACAGCAAGAGCGTGAGAGAGGCGAAGGCCAGAGTGAGTATGGGCTGATTCCGGGCGGAGGCGGCTTTACGGTAGGCTAGAGAAAAGTATGAAGCCTTCATCACACATCCTTCGATGCACGGGATGCGGCGACCGGATTGCCGCAGAGCAAGCACAGAGCAATTTTAGATGCCGCAGCTGCGACGATCTGTTTGAGGTGGAGTATCCGTGGAGCGAGAGCGCTGCGCAGGGAGCGGTGGGAGGCGGTTCGATGGCCGGCCAGCCGGGGACCAGGAACCTGCCCAATGCCAGTGCGCTGCGTTATCTGTGGCAGGAGCGAAGGACCTCAACGCTGGGTGTGGACCAGAGCGGGGTGTGGAGGTTTCGGGATCTGTTGCCGATTGTGGCTGAGGAGCGGGTGATCACGCTGCGGGAGGGCAATACGCCGCTGTATGAGATGCCCAGGACGGCTGCGGCTTTGGGGTTGAACTGGCTGCTGGCCAAGCATCAGGGGATGAATCCGACTGGATCCTTCAAGGACACGGGTATGACAGCGGCCCTTTCCGTGGCGGTGGCCAGCGGCTTTGAGTGGGTAGCGTGCGCTTCGACGGGAAATACGTCCGCAGCGATGGCGGCCTATGCGGCCCGGGCCGGAGTGCGCAGCCTGGTGCTGATTCCGGAGGGAAAGATCGCGTGGGGCAAGCTGTCGCAGGCGATGGACTACGGATCGACGACGCTGCAGTTGCGGACAGACTTTGATGGTTGCGTGAGGGTGCTGGGTGAGGTGGTGAAGAGAGCCCCGGTGTATCTGCTGAACTCCGTGAATCCTTATCGGCTGGAGGGGCAGAAGACGCCGGCGTTCGAGATGATGGAGCAGTGCGACTGGCAGGCTCCGCAGCATGTGATTGTGCCCGGCGGCAACCTGGCCAACTGCTCTGCGCTGGGTAAGGGCTTTGCTGAGATGATGCATCTGGGTCTGGTGCATCAGGCTCCGAAGATCAGCGTGATTCAGGCGGAGGGCGCCAATCCGTTGTACCGAAGCTTGCAGGCAAACGGCGGAGCGGCGCTGGAGCCGGTGGTTGCAAAGACGCGTGCGTCGGCGATTCAGATTGGCAACCCGGCTTCCTGGAAGAAGGCGGTGCGGACGCTGGCCTGGACGGGGGGATGGTGTGAGCAGGTATCGGAGCGGGAGATTGCGCTGGCCAAGGCTGAGATTGGGGCTGAAGGGATCGGCTGCGAGCCGGCCTCCGCAGTGACGCTGGCGGGGCTGAAGAAGCTGGCAGCCGATGGGCGAGTGGGCAGGGAGGAGACGGTGGTGCTGCTGCTGACGGGGCATACGTTGAAGGACTCCGACTACACGATCAAGTACCACTTGGGCGAGTTGCTGAGCGAGGCGGAGATGGAGAGCGCCGGCTCCGCCGAGTTGGCGGAGCACGCCCGGTTGCGGCGCGCTCCGATGGTGCTGGACGCCGATGCGGATGCTGTGCTGCGAGTGCTCGATGCGCAGCCATCGGCGCTGGGGCCAGCGTGAGCGCGGTTGGGGTGGGTTTGAGCCAGGGAAGACAGAGGCGAGGGGTGCGAATCTCTCTGCCTGCGACATCGGCCAATCTGGGGCCGGGTTTCGACGCGGTGGGATTGGCGCTATCGATGCGGCTGACGGTTGAGGCGCAGGCGGCGGCAGGGTTCCAGATCCAGGCCACAGGGAGAGACGCGGAGCGCTGTGGAGGGGTGGAAGACAACCTGATTCTGGAGACCTATCGTGAGGTGTTGGAACGAGCCGGGGCCAAGGTGGCGCCGCTGCACCTGAAGGTGCATAACGAGATTCCGCTGGGGATGGGCTGCGGATCGAGCGCAGCGGCTTTGCTGGCCGGGGTGGCGCTGGCCGATCACTTTGGAGGGTTGGATTGGAGTGATGCGGGGATCGTGGCGGAGGCCTGCCGGAGGGAGGGGCATCCGGATAATGTGACCGCTTGCTGGTACGGAGGGTTTACGGTGGCCGCGGTGAGCGGAGAGAGTGTGCAGGTGGCAGCGTTCGGTCAACATTTTGTGCAGAACAGCGCACAACATTTTGTTCAGAGCCTGGCGCAGATCTCCGGAAGCACGCGGATGTGGGAGATGCTGCTGGCGGTGCCCGCAACGAGCCTGACGACGCGGCAGGCCAGGGCGCTGCTGCCGGAGGGCTACTCGAAGGCGGACGCGATCTTCAATGTGCAGCGGGCGGCGCTGCTGGTGGCTGCGTTTGCGCAGGGACGGCTGGACCTGCTGGGAACGGCGATGCAGGACAGGATGCATCAGCCCTACCGGCAAGAGGCCTGTCCGCTGCTGAAGACGATGCTTCCGCTGATGAGGGAGCGGGAGATTGCGGGGGTCGCCCTGAGCGGTGCAGGACCTTCTGTGCTGGTGTTTTTGTCAGAGCATGCGACGTTATTGGAGGCGGAGACGCTGATTCAGGGAGTGGTTGGACCCGATGTAGAGCTATTGCCGATACGGGTTGGGAGCGGAGCGGAGAGGAGCTTTCTGTAGGGGGTGGGGCGGGTTGGAATCATTTTCGACTGTCTGGCATCTATGATGGTAAGGGATTTGAGACTGGCTTATGCTGCCGACGAAGCGTGGCAGGCCAGGAAGAGTCCCAAAGGAGAGGAGTTCGTATGGCTGGTCAGTTTGTGTCTGAGGTGAACGACGGGGAGTTCGAACAGAAGGTTCTGCAGTCGGATATGCCGGTACTGGTAGATTTCTGGGCCGCTTGGTGTGGTCCCTGCCGCGCGGTGGCTCCTGTGGTGGAGGCGGTGGCTGAGCAGTATAACGGCAAGCTGAAAGTGATGAAGATGGACGTCGATAAGAACAATCTGACGCCCGGCCGCTATGGCATTCGCGGGATTCCGTCGCTGCTGATCTTCAAGGGCGGGAAGGTTGCCGAACAGATCGTCGGGTTCGTTCCCAAGGATACGATCGAAGCGAGCCTGAAGCGGGTTCTTGCCTAAAGAGCTTGTGCCGACAAGCTGATGATGTAGCGAGGGTTGCTGATGCGCCTTCTTGTGTAGGAGTGAGCAACGGGCCGGTTGCATGGAGCGGGCTGGTTGGGCTTGCCGTGGCTTATCTGTTTTTGGCTTGATTGGGTCTGCAAGACGGTTGTGTGAGCATCGATCCGCTGGTTTTGAAGGCTACTGTGAGTCTGGCTGGTTGAGCCGGAGGGCCTAGCGGGAGTTTGTGATGCGGGCTGGCTGCGTTGCGAGGGCAAGTTGGCGGAGCACGGCATAGGAATGCCGAATTGAAGCCGGCTTTGACGGCGGGGTGGTCTTGGAGGCTGTTCGCTGCGCTGAGCAGGCGCCAGGCTGCGCCCGAAGCGCAGATGCATGATCGCGGTACCATTCTCTTGAAGGAAGATGGCGTGGAGATGCGCTCTTCCATGGACGCATGCAGGAGAGCCGGGTAGCCCGACCATGCTGGAGTGGAGTCTTGTTCACGGGAGTCTGATCGCCTTCTTCATTCTGGCGAATAGCTTTTTTGTGGCTGCGGAGTTTGCCATTGTCAGCGTCCGGGAGACGCGGATCGAACAACTGATTGCGGAGAACCGTCCGGGAGCTCGAACCGCGCTGCGGCTGAAGCAGGAGCTGGACAAGTTTCTGCCCGCAGTACAGTTTGGCGTGACGATGGCGAGCCTGGCGCTGGGTGGATTGGGAGAGCCGGTGCTGGCGGGCGCGGTTCTGGGCGGACTGACGCGCATCGGGTGGTTTGGCCGGCTGCCGGGCATGCACTTGCATGCCGTTTTCTATGCGCACACGATCGCTGTGGTGCTGGCCTTTGCGATCATCACCTACTTTGAGGTGCTGCTGGGTGAGCTGGTGCCCAAGTCATTGGCGCTGCAGCGCGCGGAGCGGATCGCCCTGGCGATTGCGGGGCCGATGGACTTCTTTCTGAGGATGACGCGACCGGCGGTGAGCTTGATGAACCGGTCGGCCGAGATGGTTCTGCGGTCTTTTGATGCGCCGTTGCGAGGAGAGACCTCTGCCCACTCTCCGGAGGAGTTGAAGCTGCTGGCGACGGAGACCCGAAGGATGGGGCTATTGCCGCCTTTCCAAGAGGAGATGATCCATCGCGCCATTGAGCTCGACGAGGTGGTGGTGAATGAGATTATGACCCCGCGCGGGAAGATCTTTTCTTTGGCGGCGGATGTGGGGCTGGAGCAGGCCAGTGCGAGGATTGTGGAGGAGCAGCACTCGAGGATTCCAATCTACGATCCGGAGAAGGGACGCGACTACATTATTGGAGTGGTTTACTCCAAGGACATCTCCCGGCTGATGCACTTCCGCAGTGTGGCGCATGGTTTGGGAAACCGCAGCGCATCCGGGGTGACGATGCGGCAGGTGATGCGGGACGTGCTGGTGATTCCCGAGACCAAACGGGTGTCAGAGCTGTTACAGGAGTTCAAGGAGCGGCGCAGACAGATAGCCATTGTGGTGGACGAGTTCGGCTCGACGCTGGGATTGGTGACTGCGGAGGATGTGCTGGAACAGGTGGTGGGGGAGATGGAGGATGAGTTTGACACGGGGCGGAATCTGCCGCTGCCAGCCTCCGGTGGAGGGTTGCTGCTGGATGGCACGGCGAGTCTGCGCGATCTGGTAACGCAACTGCATTGGAAGTTTCCGCGCGCCTACGGGGTGGAGACGCTGGCTGGTTTTCTGCTGGTGAAGCTGGGCCATATCCCGGTGGAAGGGGAGTGGGTGGACTTCCATGGCCGTCGTTTCCGCGTGGTGAGGATGGAGAATCAACGAATTGCGCAGGTGCGGGTTGACCCGATTGGAGGGCCGCATGCCGACCCGGTTGCCGGCCCGGTTGCGGGCTTGAGCGCCCAAACCGGGCTGCCGGTGCGTGTTTCGCGAGTTGACGGAGGGGCGAGTGGAGGGTTGATGCCGAGGCGCGGCGCCCATGGCGGAACGGAAGCGCAGGAGAAGAGGGGATGAGAGACAAGCCAACATCCGGTGAGGAACGGATGGCACAGCGTAGTCCGAGCCAGGCGGCGGTACGCAGGATCCTATGGCGGCTGGCGACGACGCTGCCGGTGCTGTGGGTGGTGGTGACGGTGGTGTTTCTGATGATTCATCTGGTGCCGGGCGATCCGATTGTGCAGATGCTGGGCGATGGAGCGACCGCTGCCGATATCGCGGGATTGCGCCACGCCTATGGTCTGGACCAACCGCTGGGGACGCAGTATATGCACTACTGGAAGGGGCTGCTGCATGGTGATCTGGGGCAGTCGCTGCGATTGCATGATTCGGTGATGCACCTGATTCTGCAGCGCTATCCGTATACCCTGGCGCTGGCGCTGGCGGCTGCGCTGATTGGGGTAGGGCTGGCGGTTCCAGCCGGAGTGCTTTCAGCGCGAAGGGCTGACCGTTGGCCGGACCAGACGGTAGGATTCGCCAGCCTGGTTGGATTGTCTATACCGAACTTTGCCCTGGGACCGATTTTGATTCTGGTGTTCTCCATTGATGCAGGGTGGTTTCCTGTCTCTGGGGCGGGCGTGGGCGTGGGTGATCTTCTACGTCATCTGGTGTTACCGGCGATTACGCTGGGTTCCGGGCTGGCGGCGATTCTGACCCGGATGATCCGCACCTCCATGCTGGAGGAGCTGGGGCAGGACTACATCCGGACAGCGCGGGCCAAGGGATTGCCGGAGAATGTGGTGGTGTATCGGCATGCGCTGCGCAATGCGTTGAATCCGGTGCTGACGGTGGTTGGGTTGCAGTTTGGTTCGCTGCTGGCGGGGGCGATTGTTACCGAGACGATCTTTGCGTGGCCAGGGTTGGGACGGCTGACGCTGACGGCGATCTCCAATCGAGACTATGCGCTAGTGCAGGGGTGCATTCTGGCGATTGGGCTTTCCTATGCGCTGGTGAACCTGGTGACGGATTCGGTGTACGCGCTGGCCGACCCCAGAATGCGCCGGTAGAGCGACTGCGCGGGGACGGCGGTTGGAGAGTGGAGCGGGCCGAGCGCGCAACGCCACCGGCTGACGTGGGCCGGGCGAGGCAGGAAGCAGAGGGATGGGTGGGGAAGGTTGGGGCTACTCTCCGTAGGGGATCCAGATGTTCTTGACCTGAGTGGCGTGGTGGAGAAACCAGCGGCCTTGGGATTGGGTGGGGTCAAACCAGTCGATGAGATATCCGTGAGGGGTGAAGACCTGCTTGAGGTTGCCGATGGAGGCGGCCTTGGCCATGGTGGCTGTGGCTGCATCGCGGAAGCTCCAGATGGCGTCGATCCCATCGTGCTCGGCCAGCGTCTTGCCGAGTTCGGTGGGGTTGCCGGCGACCAGGTTGACGACGCCTCCGGGGAGGTCGCTGGTGTCAAGGACCTGGTAGAGCTCGCCCATCAGGGTGGCGGCGCTGGGGCTGGGAACGGCGACCACGGTGTTGCCCATGGCGATGGCGGGCAGGACGAGCGAGAGCAGGCTGAGCAGCGGGGCCTGGTCAGGCGCAAGGATGGCGATGACGCCTACGGGCTCCTTCATGGCCAGGGTGACCATGCGGGCCGGGGGGTTGTGCACCGAGCCTTCAAACTTATCCGCCCAGGCGGCATAGGCGAAGGTCCGTTCGATGCAGGAATCCAGCTCCAGGGCGGCTTGTTCGGGGGCGACGAAGGCGGCCAGCCTGGCGCTGATTTCGGTTCGCCGCTGGGCGAGATTTTCAGCGATAAAGTAGAGCACCTGGGCACGGCCATGGGCTGAGGTTTTGGCCCACTTGGTTGCGGCCCAGGCCGCCTCCACGGCGTTGCGAATATCTTTGCGGTTGCCCAGAGGGGCCTGGCCCACGAGGCGGCCGAGGCGATCGTGGATGGGAAAGCTGTAGCCGGAGTCCGGGCGCGCCTGCTTGCCGCCGATGTACTGCTTGACGGTGCGATCGATGGTCGGCTCGCCAACCTCGGCAATGTCCTGGGAGGGAGGGTCTGCGGGAGCGTCGGGCTGGGCTGCGGCTGGAGTGGAGGAGGTTCTCTGCGCGTGGAGCCAGCGGGGCTCGAGGTACTCCAGCATACCCTCGCTGCCTCCCTCGCGACCGTAGCCGGACTCGCGGTATCCGCCGAAGCCAGAGGCGGCGTCGAAGAGGTTGATGGCATTGACCCAGACGACGCCAGCCTTGATCTGGGAGGCTACGTCGAGGGCGAGGTTGATGTTCTCACTCCATACGCTGGCGGCGAGGCCATAGGTGGTGTTGTTGGCCAGTTCGACGGCCTCCGCAGGGGTGCGGAAGGTCATGGCGACCAGCACAGGGCCAAAGATCTCCTGCTGGGCGACTGTGGCGGCGGGAGAGACGTTGGTGAGCAGTGTGGGGGGGAAGAAGAAGCCGCGCTCGGGCAAGGGAGTCTGCGGCTGGTAGCAGGTTGCGCCTTCGTGAACGCCGGTTTGAACGAGGGAGGCGATGCGGTCATACTGGACCTGGTCGACGATGGCTCCGATGTCGATGGCCTTGTCCATGGGCGAGCCCACGCGCAGGGTTTGCATACGAGCGCGGAGCTTGTCATAGAGCCGTTCTGCGACGCGCTCCTGAACGAGCAGACGCGAGCCGGCGCAGCAGACCTGACCTTGGTTGAACCAGATGCCGTCGACGAGGCCCTCCACGGCGGAGTCCAGATCGGCGTCGTCGAAGACGACGAAGGGGCCTTTGCCGCCCAGCTCAAGGGAGAGCTTTTTGCGGGTGTTGGCGGTGGTTTTGCGGATGATGCGCCCGACCTCAGTAGAACCGGTGAAGGCGATCTTATCGATGCCGGGATGGGAGACGATGGCTGCGCCGGTTCTGCCGTCGCCAGCGATGACGTTGAGCACGCCTTGGGGAAGGCCAACTTCGGCGGCGATCTCCGCCATGGCCAGAGCGGTGAGTGGGGTGTACTCCGCCGGCTTGATGACGACGGTGCAGCCAGCCGCGAGCGCGGGCGCGACCTTCCAAGCGAACATGAGAAGAGGGAAGTTCCAGGGAATGATCTGGCCGACGACGCCGACCGGGGCGTAGCCGGGAAACTCTGCGTCCAGCAACTGCGCCCAGCCGGCGTGGTGGTAGAAGTGGCGGGCCACGAGGGGGATGTCGATATCGCGCGACTCGCGGATGCTCTTGCCGTTGTCCAGCGTTTCAAGCACGGCCAAGCGGCGGGAGTGCTTCTGCACCTGACGGGCGAGGGCGTAGAGATAGCGAGCGCGCTGATGGCCAGTGAGCGCCTGCCAGCCGGGGAGGGCGGAGTGCGCGGCCTGGACGGCGAGGTCAACCTCTGCGGGGCCGGCGCAGGCTACCGTGGCCAGAGGTTCGCCGGTGGCTGGATTGGTTACCGGAAAGGGATGGAAGCTGTCGTCGCTGGACGGAGAGTCTGGCGGGGTCCAAGCGCCGTTGATGAAATGGCCGAAGCGGCGCTGGTGGGTGTCGAGCCAGCGAAGGACCTCGCTGGCGTCCTCCGGGGCGGGACCGTACTCCATGGTCTCAAACTTCTCCGCAATGCTGCTTGCCATCTTCTTTCCTCTTTTCTGCACGCGCAGAAGGCGTTGTCTGGCCGCTCGGTGGTTCCTGTTTTGTTTCCCTGAGTGGCCGGCTGATTATGCGATTGGGTGGCGGTAGGCCGCCGAGTATCTGCCCGTGACGAAGTGTTCCAGTTGGCGTTCGATATCCGCCAGCAGGGAGCTGGCTCCGAAGCGGAAGAGGGAGGGTTCCAGCCAGGAGCGTCCCAACTCATCCTTGATGGTTGCCAGCCAGTCCAGCGATTGTTTGGCGGTTTTGATGCCGCCGGCGGGTTTGAAGCCTACCGCCATGCCGGTACGCTCGGCGTACTCTCGCAGTGCACGGATCATAACCAGGCTTACGGGCAGGGTTGCGTTGACGGGCTCCTTGCCGGTGCTGGTTTTGATGAAGTCGGCCCCGGCCATCATGGCGACCCAACTGGCGCGGGCGACGTTGCGCAGGGTGAGCAGGTCGCCGGTTCCGAGGATGACCTTTAAGTGGGCGGGGCCGCAGGCTTGCTTGAATGCGGCCACCTCGTCGTAGAGCGCGTTCCACTCTCCATTGAAGACATGGGCGCGGGTGATGACGATGTCGATCTCGCCGGCTCCGGATTCGACGGAGCGGCGAACCTCGGTTACGCGGGTCTCCAGCGGCGAGAGGCCGGCAGGGAAGCCGGCAGAGACGGCGGCGACCGGAATGCCGGAGCCCTCCAGGGCCTTGACGGCAGTCTCCACAAAGGCGTGGTAGACGCAGACCGCGCCGACGTGGAGGGGAAGGTCTTGCCCTCCGAGGGCTTTCAAGAGATGGTCCTGGAGCGGCCTGCGGGCCTTGGCGCAGAGTCGGCGAACTCGCTCGGCGGTGTCGTCTCCGCTGAGGGTGGTGAGGTCCATGCAGGCGATGGCGCGCAGGAGCCATGCGGCTTGCCACTCCTTTTTGACGCTGCGGCGCGTGGGGAGAGTGGCAGCGCGGCGCTCGACGGCGCTGGTGTTGACGCGCACCTCCTCTACCCAATCGAGGTTCAGTGGAATGCGCTGATTGGATGCGAGTTCCCGACCGTAGAGCGTAACGGGCTGAGGAAGTGGGTTGCGTCGGCGGTGCTCGGCGCTGTATTGACTGGCTTCGATTCTGGTCTCCATGACGATCTCCGACCGTGCGCAAACAGTCCGGCCCGCCAAGGAATGGCAGGCCGCGTGGTGAATCCCAGTGTATACCGCAGAGAAGGTTGGCCGCGGTTCAACGCGGAGGATGGCGAGCGTTGGCGGGAGCAACTGTGCGCAGAAATCGGGAGCTGCTGCCGGCCTGATTATTGGTAGAGGTTGCGCAGGGCGCGTTGACAGACGCGATAGCAGTGGCAGGCCGCGTGTTCCAGTTCCTGGTGCGCGAGGAGGGTGACCTTGCCGCGACGATAGCTGATCAAGCCACGTTCCTGCAGCGAGTTGGCCACCAGGGTGACGGTGGTGCGGCGGGCGCCGAGCATATTCGCCATGAACTCCTGGGTGAGGGACATGGTGTTCAGGCGGGAGCGGTCATGGCACATGAGCAGCCAGCGGATGAGACGTGGCTCAGCTTGATGCAGTCTGTTGCAAGCCGAGGTCTGTTCGAGCGCGATGCTCTGCTGCTGGAGGAACTCCAGAATGCGGCCGCGCAACTCGCTGTTGTTCAGAAAGAGTGGGCAGAGGTGTTCGCAGCGGATTCTGAGCGCAGAGCCAGGCATGAGCATGCTGGACTGTGAAGGCGTCGGCGTGGGTCCAAGCAGATCGGTTGCGCCTACCAGGCCTTCGTGTCCAGTGAGGCCGACCTCCGCGCTGCCGCCCTCCGCCATGGTGACGACCTGGGATGCGACTCCACTATAGAAAAAATAGGCGTAGGCGGATCTTTCGTCCTGTTCGCGGAGCACGGTTCGGGTGGGCAAGTCGATGGTGCGGCCGAGGGAGAGGATCTCTGCCTGCAACGCAGGCGAGAGGGCATCGAGGAGAAGATTTCCAGTGATGGGGGACATGTTCGATCCTTGTTTCGGCGGTTCAGGATGGATCTACACTGGCGATACGGGACTGGCGATACGGGCGATGCAGAGGGGTTTCGGGGCCGAGACGGGCATGGTTCGCCCGTTGTGATCCAGGACCGATCTCGCCTCCATGAGAGAGCGCTGACCAAGCGAGGCCATGGGATTGCGTCTAGCGCCGGGCAATGATGGCCATGCTATCGTTCACTCGCATACGAGAGCCGCATTTCTAGCTTATACACTCCAATGGCGACTGGAACAGTCTCTTTTCTACAGAATGGAACGGTCAGAGGGGTCTTCATGGTGCGGTGGGAGCAGTTGGGAGGTTTGGGTGTGAATTCTTGACGGACCCATGGCATGGATCAGGGAGGGGCACGCGGGTTGGGAGGGCGGCTCCGGAGCGGGCAGAACTGCTCTGCACTCCTTTCCCTTTTGCGGACAGAGGAGCGATGCCGCGGCGCTTAAAGAATGCAGCGGCAGAGGGCTAGGATGGGGGTATGACGCGCTTGTGGAAGCCTTCAAGGACGCCGCTGACCTTCCGCGACAGGCGGGCGCTGGGTTTGCGCGCGCGCAAGCATCTGCCGCGCAGCGAGCAGGCGCGCCTGAGGTTGGCAGCCTGCCCGCAGGATCCGCTTGCGCTGCTGAGCGCTTCGATGCAGGGCCGGGTTGCGGATCTGATTCCGGTGAAGTACGAGCGGATGGCCGCCAGCCCATTTGGGTTCTTTCGTGGCGCGGTTCCTATCATGGCGGGCGATCTGGCCAGCCACCCCCACAGCGGGATTTCGACGCAGCTTTGCGGCGATGCGCATGTACTGAATCTTGGCGCCTTTGCCGCCATGGATGGACGGCTGGTCTTCGACATCAATGACTTCGATGAGACGATTCACGGCCCGTTTGAGTACGACGTGAAGCGGATGGCCGCCAGCCTGATCCTGGCCGGCAGGGAGGCCGCAATCAAGCGCAGCGCACGGCATGATGCGGTGCTGCATTTTCTGGGACAGTACCGAAGCTGGATGCACCGGTTTGCGGCGATGCCGGTACTTGAGTTGGCGCACTACCAGATTCACCGGTTGGCGCGGAGAGAGCCCGTGCCCGAGATTCTTGCGCAGGCGATGCGATCGACGCCGGGGAAGATTCTGGAGTCGCTGACCGAGCCCGAGACGAACGGTTCCGGCTGTGAAGGACTGGAGCAAGGATCCGCGCGGAAGCGGGCCCCTGTGGTTGCGCCAGGGAGAGTCTTTCGCTCCAATCCCCCGCTGCTGGAGCGCTTGAACGCTCGAGAAGCGGGTGCGGTTCTGGCCGCGCTGGAGCCCTATGCGCTGACCCTGCAACCGGAGCGGCAGCACTTTCTGAAGCAGTACTGCCCACAAGATGTAGCCTTCAAAGTGGTTGGGACCGGATCGGTGGGTCTGCGCGACTATGTGGTGTACTTCGAGGGGCTGAGCCGTCCGCATGGCACGGACCCGCTGTTTCTGCAGATCAAGCAGGAGACGGCTTCAGCCTATGCCGCGTATCTTCCGCAGGGTTCAGGCCACAGCCATCAGGGACATCGGGTGATGGATGGGCAGCGAGCGATGCAGCTTACCTCCGACCCTTTGCTTGGCTACACCAGTCTGGAGGGACGAGATTATCTGGTGCGCCAGCTCAACGATCACAAGGCAGGGCTTGATTTGAACGCTCTGACCCCAGCTTCGCTGATGGGCTATGCGGACGTTTGCGGTGAGGTGCTTTCGCGGGGCCACGCTCGAGCCGGTGATCCGGTGGCCATTGCCGCCTATTTGGGCGTGTCGGATCGGTTTGATCAGGCTGTCCTCGGCTTTGCCCGCGCCTATGCGGACAAGACGGAGCGGGACTGGAGCCTGCTGAAGCGGCAGCATGTTGCGCGGCCCCGCAGGGGTGGGGCCGCGGCGAAGAAGACGCAAGCGAGGGTCTAGAGAGCGGCGTGCGACGTTCTAGCCGCGGCTGCGCAGGCGGCGGGATGCTTTGGCGGGGGTATGCCGGCGGCAGGAGTTTGTACGGGCGAAAATTGGAGGGGCTGGCGATGCGCGGGGATAGGTTGCGTGGGTGGGCCCCGATGCACTGAATTCGAGCGCTTGGTCCTTGTTTTCTGAGCACGATCTGCTGCTGTTGGAGTCCAGCGCTTGTCCAGCATTTGGGTATGTTTGCTAAGATTTCAGCTATGTCATGCCGACTCCGCTCCGATCGCTTCGCTGAATCCTCTATCTTCGCGCTGCTTGTTGTTGCAGTGTTTTTCTTCCCGGCGGCAGTCCTGCATGGGCAGTCGTTTACGCCCAAGCGGGAGCTAAAGGATCTTTCGCCAGACGCGGTGGCCAAACTGCATGTGCTGGCGACCCTGACGGAGCTTCCGGCGGGCGAGTGGCGTTACCATGCAGGGGATGTGCCGCATGGCGAGTCGCCGACGCTGGATGATTCCGGGTGGCCGCTGGTGGGTCCGCACACGGAGGCTCCGCAGGAGGCGGTCTGGTACCGGCGCGTGATCGAGGTTCCGCGGACGCTGCACGGCTACGACATCACCGGATCGAGGATCTGGTTTCAGTTCCGGGCGGACGCGAATGGACCGATGCCGGAGATCATCTATTTCAATGGCCGGCGAGTTGCGCTGGGCGATGATCTGGAACCGATCGTATTATTTGCTCCGGCGCTGCCCGGAGAGAAGATCCTGGTAGCGGTGAAGCTGCTGCACACGGTGGATGTCAAGCGGTTCCGGGGGGTTGAACTGCGGGTGGAGCCGAACCCGGACGACCCGGTCTCCAGCGCGCGTCCGAATCCGCAGGACATCCGCATCCAGTGCATTACGGCGGCCAACCTGCTGCCTGCGTTGCCCAAGCCGAGTGCGGATCGTTTGCCGGTGGTGGAAGAGGCGATTGCCGCGATCGATACGGAGGCTCTGAAGAAAGCGGACCAGAGCGCCTTTGATGCCTCGCTGCGCAAGGCTCAGCAGATCCTGTCTACCCTGCATCCCTTGTTGCAGCAAGTGACGATGGATGAGGACGGCAATGCGCACATCGACGCAGCCTGGTTGTGGCCTCGTTCGGAGACGGTGGACGCGGTCCGGCGCACCTTCAGCACGGCGCTGCAGCTCATGAATGAGTATCCGGGCTACGTCTATACGCAGTCTGCGGCGCAGTATTACGAGTGGATGGCGGACAAGTATCCGGAGATCAATGATCAGATCCGGGAGCGGATCAAGGAGGGACGCTGGGAGGTGGTGGGGGGTATGTGGGTAGAGCCGGACCTGAACATCCCGAGCGGGGAGAGTCAGGTTCGCCAGCTTTTGGTGGGGCAGCGGTTCTTCAAAAAGGAGTACGGGGTTACAGCACGGATTGGATGGAATCCGGACAGCTTTGGGTATAACTGGCAGTTGCCGCAGATCTACAAGCGCAGCGGCCTGGACTACTTTGTGACCCAGAAGATGCACTGGAACGACACCAACCAGTTACCCTTCCGGCTTTTCTGGTGGGAGTCACCGGATGGTTCCAAAGTGCTTACCTACTTTCCCACGGACTACGTTCACCTGAATCTGAATCCGGCGCGCATCGCGGCTGACTTTGCCGAGTCTGCGCAACGCAATCCGGGCACCTCAGAACAACTGGATCTGTTTGGCGTGGGCGACCATGGCGGTGGTCCCACGCGCGACATGCTGGATCAGGGAGAACACTGGATGGCGTTGAGCGCCAAGGCGGATTCGGCGGTTCCGGCAATGCGCTTCAGCACGGTCCAGAGCTATTTTGACCACGTGGAGAAGCATCTGAATCCGGATTCTCCGACGTGGAACTACGCCTCGATCGCCAAGGGCTACACGGCTCCGCCGGCGGGTCCGGATGGAGAGATTGGGATTCCTACATGGAAGGACGAGCTCTATCTGGAGTTTCACCGCGGCGTGTATACGACGCAGGCGGCCCAGAAGCGCAATATCCGACACAGCGAGACGGCCACGCTCAACGCGGAGAAGCTGGCGTCGCTGGCGTGGCTGGACGGTGATGCGTATCCAGATGAGATCCTGAACACCAACTGGGAGAAGATCACCTTCAACGAGTTTCACGATTTGGCGGCGGGCTCCGGGATTGGGGTGATCTATCGCGACGCGGCCAAGGACTTTACCCAGATCTACAACGCGGACCACAACATCGACCGGAGCGCGCTGGGCACCCTGGATGCTCGGATTGACACGTTTCCAAGTGCGCATGCCGAGGACTCTGCGCCGATTTTGCTTTACAACACGATGGCCTGGCCGCGGGCAGAGACGGTGAAGTTGAGCTTCCAGCTTCCGGTGGCGGCAGCCAGCGTGAGAGTGCTGGACGCGAACAACCGCCCCTTGCTTACGCAGATGGTTTCCAAGGACGCGACGACTCACCAGTTCACCGTATTGGCGAACGTCCGCGATATTCCAGCGCTGGGTTATACGGTGCTGCATGCGGAGGCTGGCCCGGCGGGGGCTGTGGCGAGCCACCTTGCGCTGCATGAAACAGCCGCCGACTACACGCTGGCTAATGCGCACCTGAAACTGGTGATCGACAAGCACAGCGGCTGCATCACGAGCCTGACGACTGGAGGTATCCAGTACCTTGCGGCCAACGCCTGCGGCAACGAGCTTGAGACCTTTGTGGACAAGCCGAAGCAGTATGACGCATGGAACATCGACTATGGCACGCTGGACCATGCGACGCCGATTACGGCTCTGGACTCGATTGCGGTGAGCGAGAATGGTCCGCTGCGCAAGACGATTCGCATTGAGCGAAGCTGGGACAAGTCGCACTTTACCCAGGAGATCTCGCTCGACGCGGATGCTGATGTGGTGCGGGTGGCCAACACGGTGGATTGGCATGAGACCCATATCCTGCTGAAGGCGGCGTTTCCGCTGGCGCACAGCAGCGATTATGCCACCTATGAGATTCCCTTTGGAAACATTGAGCGCCCCACCACCCGAAACAATAGCTGGGAGAAGGCGAGGTTTGAGGTTCCGGCGTTACGCTGGGCGGATCTGGGGGATGAGGCCGCGGGGGTCTCCATCCTGAACAACAGCAAGTACGGTTATGACGCTATTGGAAATATGCTGCGCATCACGCTGCTGCGTTCTCCGATGAGTCCTGATCCGAACGCGGACCGCGGCATGCAGCGTTTTACGTACGAGATCTACCCGCATACCGGTAGCTGGCGGCAGGCGCTTACGGTGCGCCGCGGCTATGAGTTCAACACGCCGATCCTGGCCGAACAGGTTTTTGCGCACAGCGGAGAGATGCCGGCCAGCCACTCGTTTGTGTCTGTGGCGAGCCCGAATGTGACACTGAGCGCGGTGAAGAAGGCAGAGGACGCGGATGCGCTGATCTTCCGCATGTACGAGTGGGCAGGCAAGGCGACAGAGGTGAAGCTGCACGTTCCCGCTGGCGCCAGGTACGCGGTTGAGACCAACATGATGGAAGATCCCATCCCTGGCGCGGAGCACCTGCCGTTGAGAGATGACATCGTGACGGTTCCGATCAAGCCCTACGAGATCTTGACCTTGGAGGTTGGTTATCCGGTCAAGACCGCGCAGGCGGGACAGTAAGAGGTGATCCGGAATGGGAGCAGGAGAGTGGCCGGGCACCCGGCCTTTTCTGCTGTACAGGAGGGGCTGGCCGGATGGGTTGGCCGGACCGCTTTGTGAGTAGGTTGTATTTTGAGCCGCATCTGGCTGGGACAAGGTGCGTGAGCCGTGTTGGCCGTGGGATGGAGAGCTTGCGAAGCCTTGGAGCGGTATGCTGGATGCTAGCTGGAACCGATCTATGATCCGATCTCCTCGCGTGCTTGTCACCCGTGCTTCCCGGCAGGCCTCCTTGCTGGCTGACTTACTCTTTGCCGCGGGGGCTGAGCCGGTTGTGATCCCCACGATCGAACTGGTGGAGCCTAGCAGCCTGGCTCCGCTGGACGAGGCATGGGAGCGTCTGGGGACGTTCCACTGGCTGCTGTTCACCAGCGCGAACGCCGTGGAGTTCCTGGGACGCCACCTGGCGGGTGTTGGCTTGATGCTTTGCGCCGGGCTCCCTTCCGGAGTGAAGGTGGCGGCGATTGGCCCGGCCACGGCGCGAGCCGTGGAAGCTGCCGGCTTGCGAGTGGACCTGGTTCCTCGGCAGGCTGTGGCTGAGTCGCTGGCGGAAGAGTTGCTGCCCTATGCGGTGCAACCGGATGGGTCTCCGTCGCGTCTGCTTCTGCTGCGTGCCGAGGAGGCGCGCGAGGTTCTGCCGGATACGCTTCGCGCAGCCGGGGCCGAGGTCACGGTTGTGCCAGTCTACCGCAACGTGATCCCTGCCGATTCCATGGCGGCGATTGGTGAGCTCTTCTCTGCGCAAGAGCGCTGGCCGGATGCGATTGCCTTTACCAGCAGTTCCAGCGTAACCAACCTTCTTGCTTTGCTGGAGGCCGCGAGCCTGATGCTTCCGCAGGGAGTAATGCGTATCTCGATTGGTCCAATTACCTCACAGACTTTGCGCGACTTTGCGCTTCCGCCGGATGCGGAGGCGGTGGAGTCGAATCTGGCTAGTCTGGTGGCGGCTGTGATGGAGGCATGGGAGCGGAGGGAACAGACGTACGTTACGGATGGTCGAGGGTAAAGGATCAGCTGCACGGAGGGTTGCGTGGGGTGATCTTCTCCGCGATGGGTAGGCGTGCGGTGGGCCGGATCAGCGGCTGCCAGTCTGGGACGGCTGCGGGAGGGGCTCCGATGGAGGAGTGGGTGAGAAGGTCGGGAGGCGCGCTGGGTGCTGCGGCGCCAATACCTGGCTGCCGCCGGGAATTCCAGGCGGAGTGCCTAGGTTGATCGGCGGTCCGTGGAGGAGGGTGATGGTAGTGGTGTGCGGCTGGATGGCGATGGATAGAGATCTGCCCTGGTAGCGAATGCCGCGCAGGAGGATGCCTGCGCTGAGTTGTGGTGGGAGGTTGGGGGCTAGAAGCAGGGCGGAGGGTGACCAGCGCAAGCCGGCAAAGCCAAAGGGAAACATCTGCAGGAATCCGCCGGCCCCGGTAGCAAAGTCGAAGCAGGGTGGGCCTTGCCGCGCAGAGGGGACCAGGTATCGGGTCTCCAGAAACTGGTGGAAGGCTCCACGGATGAAGGGCTGGTAGGCCTGCTGGAGCAGGGTGTATTCGAGGTCGGAGGAGTTTGGGCTTGAGGCTGTTCGCAGTTGGTCCGCGATGATGCCTTCGACAGAGGCGGTCATGGCGGGGCCTCCGGGATCGGTGACTGCTGTATAGCGCTCAAGGTCCAGGCGGGCAGAGTGGGCATCGGTTAAATAGCCGATGGGGTAGGTCATCAGAATGGCATCCGCCTGTTTGATGGGCTGATGGGTGTATCCCTGATACTCGGGGTGCGTGCCGTCAGGGTCGACGGGGATGGAGATGGCAGCGGCGACGCGAGCCCATTGGGGGTCTGGCTGGCGGCCGAGCGCCTGGGCAGCGAGGGTGGCGTCGAGCAGCGCGATGGCGGCTCCGGCGTTAGTGGCTGCGTCGTCGTTGACGTGATCTGTGAACTCGTCGGGGCCGGTGACGTCGTTGATGTGGTATTTGTGGTCGGGACCGAGGGTGACGCGGCTGATCCAGAACTGCGCTACCGCCTGGATGACGGGGTAGCCGCGGCTGGCCAGCCAGCTTCGGTCGCCAGTGGCCTGGTAGTACTGCCATTGGGCAAGTGCTATGTCTGACTGAAGGTGGTCCTCGTAGTGGGAGCATGGCGCCAGCCCGCCGCAGGAGCCGCTGGGTCCGTTATCCCAGGCCCACATGGCGCCGCTGTAGGCGGCCCGACGGGCGTTGGCCCGGGCGGCGGCCAGAGTGTAGTAGCGGAAGTCCACGATGGGCCGGGCAAGATTCGGATGGAAGGCCAAGAGAGAAGGGAAGATCCAGGTGTCCGCATCCCAGAAGATCTCGCCGCCGTAGTTGTCACTGGAGAGGCCGGCGGGAGGGATGCTCCAGTGCAGGCCTGCGCGGATGCTGGAGTAGAGGAGGTAAAACGACGCGTGGATGGCGTCCTGCAGGCTGGGCTTGCCGGGGGTGATGATGTCGCCGCTCCACAGCGCCGCCCAGGCGGCCTGTTGCGCGGCGAGGAGCGCGGGCCATCCGCTGCGCGCGGCGGCGCGTGTGGTGTGGTCCGCGACTGCGGCGGGCGAGCCGGGGTCGTTGGAGGTGGAGATGCCGACGTACTTGAGGATCTGGTAGGTGTGGCCGGCGGTGACGGGGATGACCCATTGCACTCCGGCGGTGGCCGACTCGGCTGCGGGAGCGAGCGCGGCGCGGCGGGATGGGATGACTCCTTTACCGGGGAGCAGGATCTGTTGTTCGACGACGACTGTGCCGCGGCCGGGGGTCTTGAGGGTGAGCGTGGCAGAGTCGGCGGCGAGGTCGATGGCCCGTGAGGAGGCGGTGATCCGCTGCGCGCCGTGGCCGTTGAGCGAGGCGTTGAGGGTGAGAAAGCCGCTCCATGCCGGACGGAAGCAGAGCTGGACTTCGCCGAGGTGCATGTGGGCGCGGTTGGCCAGAACCGTATAGCGAACCCAAGTTGCTCGTCCGGGCGAGGGGGTCCAGAGCAGGGATGTGGTGACGACGCCGGTGCGCATATCCAGGGTCTGGCGGTAGTGGCTGATCTGGCTGGGAGGGGTATAGGGGTTGAGGATCTTTTGGGAGATGGAGAGGTCCATCTGGGACCAGTTGGGTAGAGAAGCGATGAAATCCGAGCCTCGCATGTTGGCATAGACTCCAGCGACGAGCGCGGAGGTGTAGCGATCATTCTCCAGGGGGAAGCCGGATTTGCCGAGGTTTGTTCCCTGATAGCCGGCTCCCAGGGCGGGGATGCGCAGGCCGAGATAGCCGTTGCCGATGAAGGGTTGCTGAAGGAAGTTCAACGGCTGATAGACGTTGTTGGAGAACACCCAGGAGTCCTCCGCAGTCGGCGTAGCGTGTGCATGGCTGTCGGGGGAAGGGGTTTGGTTTGCTGCCGCAGGATGGGTTGTGTCCGAGCGAGTGGCAATCGGAGCCGTGCTTGCTGCGCCGGCAAGGGCCGGACGGACGTGGAGCAGCAGCAGGAGCAGGACGGCGGTGAGCGTCAGGAAGGAGGATTGCAGAGATCCGCGCCGGAGAGACTGGTTTGGTTCCTGGCCGCACAGCCACTCTGTGGCTTTGGACGTTCGCACGACAACCTCTTTCTGAAGCAGGAGAGATGCGTTTCCGCTTCTGGTTTCAGCGGAGCGGGGTCCGGAGGTTCCATCGGCGCTACGGGATTTGACCGATGAAGACCGCAAAGGGTGGCAGGGTTAGGTGGTGCAGGTTGACCGTTTGATCCACGGCCTGGTCTCGAAGCAAAGCGTGCGCCGTAGAGGTTTTGATGCCCTGGTCGCGGAGGTGATAGGAGACGGTGTGGGGTTGAGCGGTGAAGTTGATGGCAACCAGAACGGCATTAGCCTGGCCGGGGAGCTGACGGAGATAGGACAGAACATTGGGGTCGGATCGATCGACCATGATGTTGTTTCCGCGATAGAGAGCTGGGATCTGGCTACGCAGGGCGATGAGGCGCTTGTACCAGTTGAGCAGAGAGCCGGGCTGGGCAGACTCCGCGGCTACGTTTACCTGCTTGTAGCTGGCTGGAATAGGGAGCCAGGTAGCAGCCGCGGTGCTGAAGCCGGCATCTTTTCCGCTGGTCCATTGCATCGGGGTTCTTTCTCCGTCGCGTCCCTTGTAGGCCGGCCATCCACGGAGGGCGGCGGGATCGCGTACTTGAGCGAGCGACGCAGGAGGCGTGGTGGTCATGCCGATCTCCTGTCCGTAGTACATGAGGTCGGCCGAGCGGGTGGTGAGCAGGATGGTGGCGATGATGCGCGCGATGGCCTGGTTGTGGATGCCGTCTCCGTAGCGGTTCCAACTGCGTGGATTGTCGTGATTATCGAAGACAAAGAGCGGCATGGCTCCGTCGAGCTGGGTCTCCGCCTGATCGATCTTCTCGCGGAAGGTGGAGGCGTCCAGCCGGTTGATAAAGCCGACCTGCATATCCATGGGTAACTGCAATTCATCATGCCGGGCTCCGCCGTACCAGGCGAGCTGATCTTTGATATTGGGCAGATAGGTCTCGCCGATGAGCACGCGGTCGCCGGGATAGCTGTCTACAAGTTTGCGCAGGGAGCGCATGACGGCGTGAACCTCAGGAAGATCTTCGGTGCGGTCGGGGTTAAGATTGGGGTCGCCGTAGGCGTTTTTGCCGGGTAGCACCTGCTCATCGCGCAGTTCGGGATCTTCAAAGAGGTTGGGGACGGCGTCCAGGCGGAAGCCGGCGACTCCCTTGTTCAACCAGAAGCGGCAGACATCGAACATCGCCTTTTGCACCTGCGGGTTGCGCCAGTTGAGGTCAGGCTGGGCGGCGAGGAAGGCGTGGTAGTACCACTGTCTGGTGGTTGGATCGTAGGTCCAGGCAGAGCCTCCGAAGGCGCTTTCCCAGTTGTTGGGAGGGATTCCGGGTCCCTTGCCATCGCGCCAGATGTACCAGTCGCGCTTGGGATTGTTGCGGGAGCTGCGGCTTTCTTTGAACCATGCAGACTGATCGGAGGTATGGTTCAGGACCATATCCATCAGCACGCGGATGTGATGCGCCTTGGCTGCGGAGAGAAGGCGATCGAAGTCAGCCATGGTTCCGTACATGGGATCGATCGCTTCATAGTTGGAGATGTCGTAGCCAAAGTCCTTTTGGGGCGATGGGTAGATGGGCGTGAGCCAGATGGCGTTGACACCCAGTTGCTGGAGGTAGTCGAGCCTCTGGATGATTCCAGGGATGTCTCCGATGCCGTCTCCGTTTGTGTCTTGAAAGCTGCGCGGATAGATCTCATAGACGATGGCGTGCTGCCACCAAGGGGTAGCTTGGGTGTGGATCTGGGTCTGCGATTGCGCCTGGCCGAGGGCCGCAGGCAGGAAGATGGCTGCTGAAGAGAGGAGAAGAAGGGTACGTGCGAGCGGTGTGAATTTGCGGTCCATAGATAGTTGAGCCCCAGTGTTGTAACTTGCGCAGCCATGGGATGTGGGGTGAATGGCTAGACGCCTGCGCAGGCTTAAGGATACCGCTACGCAGGCTTGAGAATGTCGTTGCGCGCTTAGAAGTAATCTTTGAGCGCTATCGGAAGGATGCGGTTGTTGTTGGCCAGGGCCGAGTCGACTACGCGAGGGCGGGGCGGCAAACGTCGTCCACGGGAATGAGTAATTTACTCTAAAGACGGGATGTCCATCACGCTGACCAATTTCTGGGGACTACTGGGCGGGTTGCTCGTACTGGCGTATCTGGCGAACCGCTTTGCCTATCGCACGCACGTGCCGGACGTTGTGGTTCTGCTGCTTTGCGGAATTGCTTTGGGTCCCGGGCTTCACTGGATCGATGCGGGACGATTTCCCGAGGTGGCGCGCGGAGTTGGGACGCTAGCGCTCATTTTGATTCTGTTTTCAGCGGGTTTGGAGCTGGATATCCGGCATGCGCGCAAGCAGTTTGCCGCCGGTAGTGTTCTGGCTGTGCTCAGCTATGCGCTGACAATGGAGGGCGTACATCTTTTCTGTGCACATGTGCTTGGGATGGGCCGCATGGCCTCTCTGCTGGCAGGTGCAGCGCTGGCATGTATGAGCGGGTCGATTGTCTTGCCCATGCTGGAGCAGATGAATCTGGGGCCCGAACTAAAGACGACGCTGGTTATTGAATCCGCCTTTGGCGACGGCCTTGGGGCGCTCGTCGTCGGCGTGCTGCTGAGCCTGGTTGCCGAGGGAGTGGCGAGCCGCAGCAGCGGCCAAGCCATCCTGGGCGGGATGGTGTTGCAGTCCGTCTTTCACTTTCTGGTGGGATTTGTTATTGGCGTTGGGACGGGCTTCCTCTGGTCGCGGTTACTGCGTAAGATCCTGGATCACAGATTCTGGCAGGCTTTGTCCTTTGGCGCGCTGCTGATCGTGTTCTCTGGCACGCACGCCGTGGGCGGCAGCGATCTGTTTGCTGTGATGGTATTTGGCGCAACACTCGCCAATCTTCTGGGGCCGGATAGCGTTTTGCGTGGACTTGAATTGGAATTCAATTCCGTCAATGAGGGCATTCAAATCCTGTCATTTCACTCGGAGCTGGCCTTTCTGGTCAGGAGCTTTTTCTTTGTACTTCTGGGAGCCATGATTCAGTTTCGAGGGCTGAGGCGGCAGTTGCTTCCGAGCATTGGACTTTTGCTGGTCATCCTGGCCGCTCGGGCTTTGTCGGTCCAGATGAGCCGAGTTGTGTGGCGAGGGCGCAAGTCGCATGAACTTGAATTGGCGACGGTACTCATTCCTCGCGGATTGATTACAGCCGTTCTGGCGTTGGAGGTGATTCAGGCAAAGCCAAAGGAGCTGATGTTTCTTCCGTCGCTCACGTTCGCTCTTATTTTGCTTACCAATGGGTTGGGACTGGTTGCGACGGTGCGGGCGAAACAAGCCGAGGGCAGCTCGTCTGCTTCATCGGGTTAAGCGATTCGTCCGGGTTTGTTGGTGTGCTGAAAGCTGCACGGATAGATGGGATAGCCAATGGCTTGCTGCCACCGGGGATAGGGTGTAGGGCTGGGTCTGCGTTTGCGCAGGACCGAGAGCTGTAGACAGGAAGAGGGCCGTTGAAGAAGGGATGAGGAGTGTGCGAGCGAGCGGTGTGAATTTTCGATTCTGGCGTGCCGGGGTTTTACGGCTCGTCAGGGAAGAATGAGAAAGATGTGGGCGGTGGCCGAGGGCGTGAGAGCCACGTAGTTCCATTGATCGCGCCAGTGGTAGATGGCTCCGGTGAGGAGATCCTGAACGTCAAAGCTGCACTGCCAGGGAAGGTTCAGGGCAGGCATGTTGAGGTCCAGAACTCCGCTTTGCTCGTGCAACGGGTCAAGGTTGACGATCACCAGGAGAGTGTTGCCGGCGAAGGACTTGGAGTACGCAAGGAGTTGGTCGTTGGGGATGTTGTGGAAGCACAGAGCCTGGTTGTGTTGCAGCGCGGGATGGGCGCGGCGGATCCGGTTGAGCTCTGTGAGGAAGGGCGCGATGGAGTGGGGCGCCGAGCGGTCCCACTGCCGGATCTGATACTTTTCGCTGTCCAGGTATTCTTCGCTGGAGGTTTTGCCCGGCGCGGGCTTGGCCGGACGACCCTCCAGAAGTTCGTAGGCCGGGCCATAGATGCCGTAGTTGGAGGAGAGTGTGGTGGCCAGGACGATCCTCTGCCGGAAGATGGCGCGGCGATGGTCGATGTCTTCCACCTGAAACTGGGCGTGAAGGATGTCTGGAGTGTTCGGCCAGAGGTTGGGGCGGAAGAAGGTGGAGACCGGCGGATTGCAGATCTCTTCAAAGTAAGTCTGTAGCTCCTGCTTGGTGGTGCGCCAGGTGAAGTACGTGTACGACTGGGTGTAGCCGCCCTTGGCCAGGGTGTACATGAGGTGGGGGCGGGTGAAGGCTTCGGAGAGAAAGATGGCCTCCGGCGTGGATTTGTGAATCTCCGCGATGCACCACTCCCAGAAGGGAAAAGGCTTGGTGTGGGGATTGTCCACGCGAAAGATGCGGACGCCGCGGTCGATCCAGAACATGAAGACGTTGTAGAGCTCATCCCAGAGGCCGCGCCAGTCGGTGGATTCGAAGTTCAGCGGGTAGATGTCCTGATACTTTTTGGGGGGATTCTCTGCGTACTGGATGCTGCCGTCCGGGCGGTGATTGAACCATGCGGGATGCTCCTTGACCCAGGGGTGGTCCGGGCTGCATTGGAAGGCGATATCGAGGGCCAGCTCCATGTGGTGCGCTTGCACGGTTTGGATCAGGTGGTCGAAGTCAGCGAACGTGCCAAGGTCGGGATGGATGGAGGTGTGGCCTCCGTCACCGTGGTCGCCTCCGAGGCTGCTGTTGCCGATGGCCCAGGGGCTGCCGACGTCGTCCGCGTCAGGGGTGGTGGAGTTGTTGCGGCCCTTGCGGAAGGTTGTGCCGATGGGATGGATGGGCGGAAGGTAGAGCACGTCGAAGCCCATGGAGGCTATCTGCGGGACCAGCGCGGCCGCATCGCGCAGGGTTCCATGCTGGTTGGGGATGGGTGAGGTGGAGCGGGGAAAGAGTTCATACCAGGCGGAGAAGCCGGCGCGCTCGCGGTCGATCCACAGAGGGTACTCGATAGGGTGGCGGGTGGCGAAGGATCGATCCGGATAGC
>DAHXNO010000053.1 GCA_027365345.1 Granulicella sp. | reverse complement strand
GCGCCTGGCAGCCAGCAACGCATCCAGGCCAAGGCGGCGCATGCACATCAGGACCGCTTCGACGTGGCCATGGGGCAGGGTCTGGCGGGTCTGAAACAACTCGCCGATACCGACCAGAGGCTCATCGCGCAGCAGGCGGCGAAGCGTTTCGATCTTCGCTGTCGGCCAGTTGGACAGGTTCGCTAAGGTACGCTTGATGGTCTTGCCGTCTTCCCGCCTGGCTTCCCGCAGCAGGATGGCTGGAGGCGAGTTCCGGTTGGGAACGGATTCGACGTACATGGAATTATGTAATCAGATACCTATATGTATGTCGAGATATTCATAGATATTTACATGGGTGCAAATGCCGCACGAAAGCCCGACCGAATCGGGCTGAAAACAAGCCGCTTAGCTGCTGATTCCAAGCTGATTTTTCGTGGAACTTCGGTCTAAAGCCTTCCTGCAGGCTGCTGTGATCTTGTAGACCCGTCGCTCGCGTCCAGTCACGTTCTTCAGCGCCGAGCGCAGCAGACCGTCGCGCTCCAGACCGTGCAGCAGAGGGTAAAGAGTTCCGAGACCAACGCGATACCATGCCGCGCCAGATCTTCCATCACAGCCAGCGCAAAGATCGGCTCATGCGCCGCGTGCACCAGCACCTGAACCCGTGCGAGTCCGAAAAACAGCTCCCTATTTCTTTTGAACACGACACAAATATACCGCCATGCATACCCATGAATCGCAGCCATCTTGTCGCTTATCGGAGCGCCCTATAAGATACGGTCCATGCCGTTGAGACTGAACCCATCCCCCCTGGCTCCTGCCGATCTTCCCGGCAGAATCAACCGATGAACGGCAAAGGATGCTGGCTCACACCCTGCATGCTCCTGATGCTTCTTCCGGCCAAGCTCGCTGCGCAAGGACCTCCCTACCAGACCGACGATCCGGTCCCCGTCGATCTGCACCACTACGAGTTCTATATCTTCGGCGGCGCGGACGGAACGCCAGTAGAGACCGACTCCACCGGCCCCGCCTTCGAATTCAACTGGGGAGCCATTCCCCGGGTCCAGCTTCACGCCATCCTGCCCTGGGGCTCCATCAACCCCTCCAACAACCCCATCTATCTGCCCGGAGGAACCGGACCAGCCGCCTTTGGCCTCACCGACACGGAACTGGGCGCCAAGATCGCCATCATCACGGAATCAAAGTACATCCCCCAGATCGGCACGTTTACCATGCTTGAAATGCCCACCGGCAGCTACCCCAGGGGACTCGGCGTAGGCAAGGTGTGGTATCGCCTTCCGCTCTGGCTGCAAAAGAATATCGGGCACTGGCTCCTCGACTGCGGAGCCGGAGAAACCATCGTCCCGCAAACCCTATACCGCAACTTCCCGTATGGCGGATTCTTATTGAAGTACACCTTTGGCGAGCGGCTGGAGCTAGGCGGCGAAGTGTTTACGCATGGTCGAGAAGGATTTGCTACGCCGCAGACTCAGGCTTCCACGCTCATCGACCTGGGCATCTCCTACCATCTCAGACACCACCCGGGAGAACAGTTTTTGTTCGCCTACGGACATTCGATTGCCGGCCAGACCGAGAACTACGCCTATGGCGGTATGTATTGGACGTGGGGAAAAGACAACAAGGAACCTCAGCCTGGCATCGCCTGGCTGCAAGGAGCAACCCCAACCACCGGGTCCCTGTGATGGCCTGCACAAGAATCGTTACGCGTTGCAACCACGGGGAAGGAGATACAAATGGAAATGACCACACGTGCCCTCTGGGCTTTGATCCGCGGAATGGGATTCGGAGGCTTCTACCTGTTGGCCTGTTCCGGCGCTCTTGTAGAGATCTGGCGTGGTTACTCTCCCTCCGCGCAGGCTGCCCCGTCACCAGCCGGGATGAAGCCTTTCTTCGCATCTATCTGGCAGGCATGACCCTGCTCGCATGGGCGACCGTCATCACGGGAGCCTACATCGTCTACCCGTGGTATCGTGCCACGCCGCCGCCAGACGCCCTCAGCCTTACCGGCTACCCACAGCGGCTGCTCCTGTCCAGCCCCTCCACCATCGCATGGCACTCCATCGGTATGGAATAGAAAGAGCATGTCGCTTGGCTCGCGCCTATCTCCACCGCGATGGCTTTCGCCGTCTTGAAGGGGCACGACTTCAATCATGCCGTAAATGCCACAGAATCAGGTCGTCTTTAGCCTCCAGCGGACGGTTTCTGCGAAATTTCAACTTCTGCCAAAGGCTATGAACTCCAGTCGGATAGCCGTCTCAAAGCGTCGCCGCCGCTGGGAAGAAAGTGCCGTGGAAGTGTCTCGCTTCAACGCCGCATTTGCGACTTAATCGAAAAAAGGGCGGTACGCTTCTCGCCAAAAAGCGGTACACTTCAACCCTGATGATTCGCTTTCTCACCACCGGGCTCTTTGCACTGATCGGGCTGGCTTTCGGCCGTAGTCTCAACATCTACCTCCTGCGCTGGTCAACCAGCAAAACCGTCCTCGATGTCACCTCTAACTGTCCCCAGTGCGGGTACACCCTGAAATGGCCGACAAGAATTCCCGCTCTCGGCTGGTTGCTTCTCGGTGGCCATTGCCCGGCCTGCAAGGTAAAGTTCGGCTGGCGCTGTCCCCTGGTCGAGTTGGGTTTGGCAAGTACCTGGGCCATCGCTGCCTGGAGCGCCTTCCCGGAGATGATCAGGCTGGACAGAACGCCGTTCAGCATGTACGACGCGGTTCTCTTCGCTGTGGTGAAGATGACCCTCTGCTGGTTTCTCATCGCCCTCATCGTCCTGGATACCGAGCATCATTCGCTCCCCGATCGGCTTACACTCGGGGGCGCTGCTCTCGGACTGCTGATCAGCGCCGCCCGCTTTTCCGTGAAATTCTGGTTTTGGACTGCGCTTCCACTGCACTGGAGTATGCAAACTGGGATGGAAGGCCACCGCGCGGAGGTCTATGACGCCACGCTCCGCTGGCTGGTGGCCATCATCGCCGGTCCGCTCCTGATCCTCCTCATTCGACGGGTCTATCACTGGCTGCGCGGGCATGATGGGGTAGAGATGGGCGAGGCCAAGCTCATGCTGATGATGGCGGCATGGCTGGGACTCTCCCACACCGTGCTGGCGTTTTGCCTGGGTATGGGGATCGGCGCGGCCATCGCCGTGGTGGTGCTGCTTGTGCCCTCGTTCCGTCGTGGAACGGATCTATGGCATTTCACCAAGCTGCGGATGGGGACTTTACTGGCGCTGGGTAGTATTCTCAGCGCTCTCTGGGGCCGCCAGATCATCGATGCTTACATCGACTTGTGCCACTTCTACTAGCAGGGCGCCCCCCCACGGAGGCGCCTTCACTGGGGAAGGCGGCCATCCAAGTGGATAGGGGCGCACAGCATTTTCTTCACAGCAGGACGCCCATCCATGTAGAGCCCCGCGTAGACCTACTAATATACATACTAGTTAGTGCAGCGTCTTGGGAATCACGGCGTACTGTAGCAGTACCTCAAATGGAATCACCTCAAGAGCCGACTCATGGGTCGCCTCCAGCACCACCGGACAGGCAGCCCCTTCTCTTTGCACCTGCAGCCACCGCGCCGCGCACACACACCACCGGTCTCCCGGTTTCAGCCCTGGAAACCCATACTCCGGCATCGGCGTGGAAAGGTCGTTGCCCAGTTCGGCAGAGACCGTCAGGAAATCAGCCGTCACCACGCAACAGACCGTATGCATGCCCAGATCCTCCGGCCCGGTGTTGCAGCAGCCGTCACGGTAAAAACCGGTGACAGGGTCTGTACCGCAACTCTCCAGGGGTTGGCCAAGGACGTTCTTCTGTGGCGGGATCTTCGTACCCGTATCCATCCTACGATTGTAGCCCCATCCCCACGGCGTCTCCGGGCCACGTCTTCCGCCCGGCTTCTTCTACCGGCCGCTCAACGCGGCTATTTGCTGATATTCCTCATATGTCCCTTTGTGGTCCGTAATCCGGAAGTGGTTCGGGCCGCCTTCAAAGTGCCAGATGCGCGTAGCCGTCTCCTCAATCAGATCCTCGTCGTGCGTCACCAGAAAGACCGTTCCCTCAAACCTCTGGATCGCCTGGTTGAGCGCGTTGATACTCTCCAGATCCAGATGGTTGGTCGGCTCATCCAGCACCAGCACATTGGGCTTCAGCAGCATGATCTTGCAGAAGAGCAGGCGCGCCGCCTCTCCACCGGAGAGAGCATCTGTCATCTTCAAGCCCTCTTCCCCCCGGAACAGCATCTGCCCCAGAATTCCACGAATATCTTCCTTCGCCGCCTTGGGGTCATACTGGTGCAGCCAATCCTGAGCCGTCATGCCGCGTTGAATGGAGCCATGGTGGTCCTGCGCAAAGTAACCGATAGAGACCTCATGGCCCCACTTCACAGTACCGGAGTCGATCGAGACGTCCTTCTCCTCGATTCCCGGCGCATTGGCCAGCAGCGCCTTCAGCAGCGTCGTCTTACCCTGGGCGTTGCGGCCCATCAGCACAACCTTCTCGCCCCGCTGCACCATGGCGGAGAATCCGCGGATCACATGCTCCGTCTCTCCGTTGAGCTGGGTATAGCTCTTGTTCACGCCTTCGAACTCCAGCGCCGTCTTGCCCGACGGCCGCTCCATCTTGAAGTTGATGTACGGTCGCGCGATGTTGGACCGCGCCAATTCGCTGGTCGCCAGCCGCTCCACCTCCTTCTTGCGTGAGTTCACCTGCGAACTGCGGGTGCCGGCGGAAAACCGCGCAATGAAGTCGTTAAGCTGCGCAATCTTCTTCTCCCGCTGTTCATTCTGAGACTCGATGCGCGTCCGGATGCTGGTCTTCTGCAGAACCATCTCGTCATACCCGCCGGTGTACGTGATAATCGTCTGGTAGTCGATATCGGCAGTGTGCGTGCAGACGTTGTTCAGAAAGTGACGATCGTGGGATATCACGATCAATGTACCTGCATAGCGAGTCAGGAACTCTTCCAGCCAGTGAATGGACTCCAGGTCGAGATGATTGGTGGGCTCATCCAGCAGCAGCGCCTGCGGCTCACCAAAGAGCGCCTGCGCCAGCAGAACGCGCACCTTCTGGCCGCCCTGCAACTCGCTCATCTTGCGCTGGTGCAGTTCGTCGGGGATATCCAGCCCCTGCAGCAGAATGGCGGCGTTAGCCTCAGCTTCGTAGCCGTCCTCATCTCCGACGATCCCCTCCAGCTCGCCCAGCCGCGATCCATCCTCGTCGGTGATCTCCGGCTTGCTGTAGATCAGCTCGCGCTCCTCCATAGCCGCCCACAGCGCCTTGTTGCCCATAATCACGGTATCGACCACGCGATAGGGATCAAACTCATACTGGTTTTGTTTCAGAACGCCCAGCTTTCTGGGACGCACCACCGTGCCCTTCTGCGGCTCCAGTTCACCGGTGAGCACCTTCATGAAGGTGGACTTACCTGCGCCGTTCGGACCCGTTAAGCCGTACCTGCGGCCCGCGGTAAAAGTCACCGAGACATCTTCAAAAAGCAGCTTCGCGCCATAGCGCATCGTTACATTGGAGACAGAGATCATCCCTACCATTTTCTCATGGGCATACGCCCTTCCGGCCCCCGGCGCCCCCTGACCACGATCCGCCCTCGGCCCTCGTCAACCTCAACCCGCTACCCACCGGACACCAACCGAGCCCGGCCGCGACCGAGACGCAGCGCCGCCTCAGCAACCGAAGGAGGCAGCTCCCGCGGCAGATTTTAAAACTTAGGCTTATCCGCGATTCCGCCCTGGATCTCCGCCTGGCTGTGAATCACCACCTCGTAGTTCCGTCCCAGCCACTCCGGCTGCTCCGGGCTGGACTCTCTCCAGTGCATGGTAAAAACGATGCTACCCGCCTGCTGCTCACCGATTGGAATATCCACATAGCAACCCAGCCGCCCCAATGAGTGCGCCTGCTTCTCGATCTTGTTGGCCCATTGGTCGACGCTATACACCAGAGTGAACCAGCGAGCATCCAAAACACGCAGCGTTCCGCCCTGGGCCACCACGGAGATTGGGCGGCCAAGTTGGAAGATGGCAAGATGACGATGGAAGGTCTGCTTGTCCCGCTGCGCCACATAGCGGTCATAGACCACTGAGATGCGATCGAAGACCTGATTGTCCTTCACCGAACGCAATAGCTTCAGATACTCGGCGTGGGCCCATACCAACGGCTGCGCTGAGCCCGCGGCGCGACCAAAGTACATCTCCTCCGAGGGCAAGTCTGCCCGGTCCCAAATCTGCTCTGGAAGCATCCGGCCAACGGAACTGAAGCTCTCCAGCGCCGTGATATATGGGCGCACATCGTGGCCGGCGGCCAACTCGTAGTGGGCCCGCTCGCCGGTAAGGATCGGCCACGCCCGGCCCTGTCCCCACCCTTGGTACGGTCCGCCATCCTTGCGCTGCCCATATCCATCGTGGTTGTAACGCCGCCAACAAGGTCCGTACGGCGTGATCACCTTCAAGACCGAATCGATCACCTTGAGGGAATCCACCACCAGAGGATCATCCGCCCGCCGGATGCCGTAGCGAACCAACTCGAGGAATCCGGCATCGACCACCTCGCGCGCCTCAAACGCATACTCCTCGTCCGGACCACGATTTGGGATAAGGATCATCCCACGAGGAATCTTCTGGTTATGGAAGGACTCCCCGGCTGCCGGCGGCCGTATGCGGATGTAGTGGTATGGAACATCCTCCAGCAGCACCCCGTCCTTGGTCGTCGTCCAGCGGTCAACCCGCGCCTCGATCCAATCCGCATACTCCTGCAGAAAGACCGCCGCCTCTTCCGATTCATGGTGACGCAGAATGTCCGCGGCGCAAACCAGCGACGAGATCACCACCGCCAGCGTGGACGGAGAGTACCCAGCATTCTCCTCCCATCTCTCCTGCTGCGTAATTGGAGCATAGCGTACCAGGAAAGAGGCCGCCCCCAACACGAACGGCACAATGTCGAACTTACCCAATCCGTCCATCTTCCATAGCCGCCAGGCAAGAATAATAGGAAAGCCCACTTCATCCAGTTGGATCCCCGACCAATAGGCAAGCCCATTCACCCAGAAGTTCTGCGCAAATCCCCCATTCGGATGCTGGGTGCAGGCAAGATAGACCAGCGCCCCTCGCGCCGCTTCCACTCGTCCGCAGGCCAGCAGCGCCGTGGCGGACTGCACCATGTCCCGCGTCCACACCAGGTGATACCCACCCTTGTCATCATCGGACTTGGAAGCTCCCCAGGGAATCGAAGCGGAAGCGATGTACGCCCCCGCAAAGGTCTTGTCCTCATGCGTCAGAATCATCGCGTGCGAGGTCCGCATCAGCTTTCCGTCGTCCGTAGAGACCTCTGCCAGCGCCGCCGGCGCCTTTGCGCGATGCCACTCCGCGATAAAGCGCTCCCGATGCCGCAGAAAGGGAATCGAAAGCGACTGCATCAAGCTGGATAGCGCGGAGTGATGGCCTCGGCCCAGCGCAACGGCGAGCGTGAACTCGCGATGCCGCGCAACGTCGATCTCACCCATCATCGCAACGTTTCCGTCCAACGCCTGGCCAAAGTTCCAGCTCATGCGCAGATGCTCGCTCAGATCCGAATACCCGTCGCTGGAGCCCACATAGCCGCAACTGGATCGCTCAAAGCCACAGTCAACTCCCAGCGCCAGAGAAAACTCATTCTTCCACGCCAGCATGCAGCGCTCCCCGGCAATGCTCAGCGAGCGCGCCGAGTTGCCCGCCCCTCCGCCATCCAGATGGGGAGCCAGCAGCGCATAGCACTTCAGCCGTGAGAGCACATCCTCGTCGCCGCTGATCTTCACGTTCATCAACACCACGGCATGATGCGGATCCGTGATCAGCTCCTTGGTTACAAAGTACCGCCCGCTCACATCGTGTCCAGCCATGCGAATCGCAAGCGCATCCTCATCCACGTAGTGGAAATCGTAGCGGAGATCGCGCTTCTCTTCATGGAAGAAACTCTCCCCGTCGCTGAACAGCAACTCCATATCGCGCGTCTGCGGATGATCGATCGTCGGATAGTAGATCTCGTTGATAATGCCATGCGACATGGTGAACCAGATGCGGGTGGACGCGGCATACGCCGTGATCACCGCATCCTTCTGACTCGATGTCCAGCGAGGCGTAATACCCGGAGATCCAAACGCGGGGCCATCATCCTGAAGCCAGTTGTAATTGCCGTTCGAAGCGCTCATACCCCTATTCGATCACAGATTGGGGAGCCCGCCGGTCGGCCCCGGCTTGCGCCATCCCCCCAAAACCCGATCCCCACCCGGACGTCCCCCCTCCCGCCTGCCCCCATTCTCGGCTATTCTCGATGAGGCGCACCGTCCAGCGCAATCTCTGCATCCAAATCTCAGGTGCAGAATCATAGCCGCGCACGCTGTGTGCGAAACCCAAAGATAATAAAGGAGCAACTCCCATGGCCTTCGAAACCCCTCCCCTTCCCTATGACTATTCGGCTCTCGAGCCCACCATTGATGAAGCGACAATGAAGCTGCACCATGACAAGCATCACGTAGGCTACGTCACCAATCTCAACGGCGCCGTGGAGAAGCACCCCGAGCTAGGCAAGAAAACGCCCGAGGAGCTTCTCGCCGATCTGGGCAGCGTACCGGAAGACGTCCGCGCTACCGTGCGCAACAACGGCGGCGGCCACGTCAATCACACCATGTTCTGGCAGATCATGAAGCCCAACGGCGGTGGCAACCCCAGCGGCGAGATCGCCGCGCAGATTGACAAGGACTTCGGCAGCTTTGCGGAGTTCAAGAAGAAATTCGACGATGCCGCCGTCAAGCAGTTCGGCTCCGGCTGGGGCTTTCTGGTCTACAAGGGTGGCAAGCTGGAGATCGTCACCAAGCCCAATCAGGACTCTCCCATCTCTGACGGCCTCTACCCGATCCTGGGCAATGACGTTTGGGAGCACGCCTACTACCTCAAATACAACAACCGCCGCGCTGAATACCTGGGCGCATGGTGGAACGTCGTCAACTGGGACGAGGTTAACAAGCGCTTCGCTCACGCCCGGAAGTAGCCATCCTCGGTCTCACAGCGTCGAAGGGGCCGCCCCCTGGCGGCCCCTCCACTTCTTCGTCACAACGCTCCAGGCCTCGCCCAGACAATCCCCGCACTGCTGCGCCCTTACTCTCGGTTGGCCCTCTTCCGTCCACTCGCCTGCAGGATCTTCTTACGCATGCGCAGCGACTTCGGCGTAACCTCTACCAGTTCGTCGTCGGCGATAAACTCGATCGACTGCTCCAGCGTCAAACTCTTGAACGGCACCAGCCGCACCGCCTCATCCGATCCCGAGGCGCGCATGTTGGTTAACTTCTTCTCCCGCACGCAGTTCACATCCAGATCGTTGTCGCGCGAGTGCTCCCCGATGATCATCCCTTCATAGACCTCCACGCCATCGCCCAGAAAGAGGATGCCGCGGTCCTGGATTCCGTCCAGAGCATAGAGCGTCGTGGTTCCTTGCCGGTCAGAGATCAGCGCCCCCGTAGGCCGTTGCGGAATCTCGCCCGTATACGGAATATACTCACCTGCAATCGAGTTCATCACAATCGTTCCTCGGGTCTCCGTCAACATCTCGTTGCGCAGACCAATCAACCCGCGCGACGGCACCTTGAACTCCAGCCGCACCCGGCCAGACCCGTGGTTGGCCATCTTCACCATCTCGCCCCTTCTGGGACCAAGACGCTCAATCACCGTTCCCACAAAGTTCTCCGGAATGTCGATGGTCAGAATCTCCGAAGGCTCCATCAACTGATCGTCGATTCGCTTGGTCACTATCGTGGGCCGGGAGACCATCAACTCAAAGCCCTCGCGGCGCATCATCTCGATCAAAACCGAGAGTTGCAACTCACCCCGGCCTAGCACCTTGAAGCTGTCCGGGCTGCCCGTCTCCTCCACGCGGATGCTCACGTTGGTCAGCAACTCCCGCTCCAGCCGCTCCCGGATGTTGCGCGAGGTCACCTGCTTGCCCTCGCGCCCTGCGAAGGGACCATTGTTCACAGAAAATACAATGGCAATCGTAGGCTCGTCGATCTTGATGATGGGCAGCGGCTGCGGGTCTTCCAGCGCGCAGAAGCTCTCGCCGATCGTGATCCCTGGTATCCCCGCTACCGCGATGATATCGCCCACCACCGTCTGCTCCGTGTCGGTGCGCTTGAGACCATCAAAGGTAAACAGCTTGGTCACCTTCACCGTCTCCAGCGTACCATCCAGGCGAGAGAGGTTTACCTCCTGTCCCGTCTTCAGTGTGCCGTTGAACACCCGCGCAATCGCCAGCCGACCCAGGTAGTCGGAGTAATCCAGATTGGTCACCAGCACCTGCAGCGGCCCATCGGCCGTGCCCGGAGCCGCCGGAATCCTGGTCAGAATCAACTCGAACAGCGGCTGCAGATCCGTCCCCGGCTGGGCTAGGTCCAGTGTCGCCGTCCCTGCCTTTCCGTTGGTATAGATCACCGGAAAATCCAACACAGACTCATCCGCATCCAGGTCAATAAACAGGTCATACACCTCGTTGAGTACCTCTTGCGGACGCGCATCCGGGCGGTCGATCTTGTTCACCACCACAATCGGCGTAAGCTTGGCCTCCAGCGCCTTGGAGAGCACATAGCGAGTCTGCGGCAGCGGGCCCTCGCTGGCGTCCACCAGCAGCACCACCCCGTCCACCATCTTCAGCGCCCGCTCCACCTCGCCGCCAAAGTCGGCGTGGCCCGGCGTATCCACAATGTTGATCTTCGAGTTCTTGTAGTGGATCGCCGTATTCTTGGCCAGGATGGTGATGCCCCGCTCCTTCTCCAGATCGTTCGAGTCCATCACCCGTTCGGCCACCACCTCATTGCTGCGGAAGGTGCCGGACTGGCGGAGCATAGCGTCCACCAGCGTCGTCTTGCCGTGGTCCACGTGGGCGATGATAGCGATATTGCGAATGGTTTGGGCGGTCGTAGGGTTGCTCACTGCGAAAGTTGTCCTATCCTTTTCATCTAGAAGGGAGTGCGCCTCGGCCCCGGATCACATCAGACCGCACCCGATTGCGCCACGTTGCGCCGAATGGCGTACAGCTTCACGGCTGCCAAAGAGCCAAAGCCTGCGCTTCTTCTAGTCTACCGTATCGTTCTCCGCAGGGCTCACCCCTCCCGTCTCCAACCGCCTGCCCACCCATCAGCACGTAGCGCACCCTTCGCCCATCCTCATACCTCCACGCCTGAACGTCGCATTCAAACAGAACACTCGATCAGGACGCCCTCACACGCATCTCGCTACGCATCGGAATCTACCAAGCGCTGAACCTCCACTTCGGCATACCTTGGGCAGACCGTTGGATGATGCTGGCCAATCGCGGACCGGTCTTAATGGGCCGCACACCCCCTCGCCTGCAGGATCCAGCGGGGTCAGCAAGGGGGTTTGAGGCTCGCCGCAGGCTCGACGCCTGGCACAGTGGGCAGCGACCTCAACCCTTCGCCAATTCGGGCCGGACCAGGAAGACGTGATCGCGCCGAACCATCCGATGGCCAGCGCATCGCTGTGGGAGAATCGGAAACTTCTCCTGTATCTCGCTCGGGGCCGGGATAGCGAATCATCGGGGGCTTTATCATACGATTGCAGATATGGCGCTCGAACAACCGTTCGCAAAACGCAATCGCTACAGTGGCGCAGCCATCCGGCGTCGGGGATGCCAAGTGCATAGCTCGAATCATTCCAATGGAGGCAAAAGATGAGCATCCGAAAGTATCGGCGGGCGCTGTCCGGGAAAATATACTCCCGCCGCGAAGTTCTGCGTGGAGGCGCGCTGCTTTCCGGTGGAGTCCTCGCGGGTTCCCATCCGCCTCTCGCTTGGCCCCTTGCGATCACCGCCGCTGCGCCCGCGGCCCCATTATCGCTTGCCACCCGCTGCGAAGACCTGATCGAGCCGCTGGGGTTGCAGACGCCACATCCGCGACTCAGTTGGAGTTACGATCTCGCGCCAGCGGGCGCTCGCCAGATCGCGTATCAGATTCAGGTCTCCTCCGCGATGCATGGACAGGCAGATTTATGGGATACCGGCCGCGTGGCTTCGGCCGAAGTTGCAGCAGAGTACGCCGGCCGACCGTTGAACGCCTATCAGCAAGCCTTTTGGCGAGTGCGCACCTGGATGTCGGACGGCAAGGTCTCCGAATGGAGCCCCATCGCGCACTGGGGCGTTGGCCCGCGCGAAGAAGCGGAGTGGGGAGCCAGTCAATGGATTGCGCGGGATGTGATTCTGGAGAGCACCCAGAGCCAGATGGCCGGAGTTCCTGGCTTGCCGCCGGAGCCCAATTTCTTCCCGGCCCCCTACCTGCGCAAAGCATTCACGCTGCGCACTCCCGTCCGCTCCGCCATGTTGTATGTCTGCGGTCTGGCTTACGCCGACCTTTATCTCAATGGAGCTAGGTTGGGTCACAGTGAGCGCGATCCCGGCTTTACCAACTTCAACCACCGCGTCCTCTTCGTCGCGCATGACGTGTCAGCAAATCTACAGCCGGGCCAGAACGTCCTCGGCGCCATCCTCGGCACCGGCTGGTATGACGTCCACGACGTCGCCACCTGGCACTTCAATACGGCTCCGTGGCGAGAGCGCCCACGCCTGCGACTGCTCCTCGTCGTCACCCACAGCGATGGGACCATGCAGCACATCATCTCCGACCCAAGCTGGCAAACCTCCTCCGGACCGATCCTACGCGATGGCATTTACACCGGAGAGGTGTACGACGCCCGGCTGGAGATGCCCGGCTGGGCTCAATCCGGCTTTGATGCCTCTGCCTGGCGGCCGGCCTTGACGGTCGAGCCGCCCTTCGGCAAGCTCACCCCCTTGAACTGCCAACCCATCCGCGTCACGGCCACCCTTACGCCGGTTGCCATCACACAACCGAAACCCGGCGTTTATATCGTCGATATGGGCCAGAACTTCTCCGGCCATACGCAGTTGCGCGTCCAGGGCCCCGCCGGGCACGCCATCACCATGCGTTATGCGGAAGTTCTGCAAGCCGATGGAACCCTCGATCAGCGACCTATCGATGTCTTCATGGAGCCCACGCATCCACGCCAGCCCTTTCAGCAGGACACCTATATCTGCAAAGGCAACGGTCAGGTGGAGGTCTGGGCGCAGCGATTCTCCTATTCGGGCTTCCAATACGTCGAAGTCACCGGCTTTCCCGGCGTCCCCACGCCGGATAACTTTCGCGGCCTGTTTGCGCATACAGACATTCCTCCCGCAGGTGACTTTACTTGCTCAAGCGAGATTGCCAATCGCATCCAGCACGCTACGCGCTGGTCCTACCTGAGCAACGCGCAGAGCTATCCCACAGATTGTCCGCAGCGGGAAAAGAATGGATGGACGGGCGATGCCGGCATCGCCGTTGAAACCGGGCTGATGAATTATCAAAGCTCCGCCTTCTACACAAAATGGCTGGACGATTTCAAGGATGCGCAACGGGCTGACGGTGGTTTCCCTGTCATCATTCCCAATGGCGGGTGGGGCAATGGCGAACGGTGGCCCGGGGCTCTTTGTCCTCCATGGGATGCGGCTTACCCCCTCATTGTTTGGAATCTGTTCCGCTACACCGGAGACCAGCGAGTCCTGCAAAAGCATGTCGAGCCACTCATCCGGCATATGGATCTGTTTCTGAGTCATCGCGGGCCGAACGGATTGGCGCCGGCCCTCGGCCTGGGCGACTGGTCACCGTGGAAGACCGAAACCCCGGTCGATTTCATCACCAACGCCTACCTTTACCTGGACCTGATGCTGTTGACCGGGATGTTGACCACGCTTGGGCGCAGCCAAGCCGACCACTACCGTCTTTTGGCGCAGCAAACCGCCCGGGCGTTTCAGCAGGCCTTTTATCATCCCGCAACCCACCAGTTCGCCAATGGCAGCCAGACGGCGCAGTCCATGGCGCTCGAATTTGGTCTTACGCCTCAAACCGAACGGGTGGCCGTGCAAACTCAACTGGCGCGGCAGGTCGAGCAACTGGGCCATGTCGATGTCGGGATACTTGGGGCAAAAAACCTGCTCCGCGCTCTCTCCGCAGCGGGCAGGACGGACCTCGCATTCCACGTGGCTACCCAAACCGACATGCCCGGCTGGGGCTACTGGGTCAAAATTGGAGCCACAACACTCTGGGAGGACTGGAAGGGAGTTTCCTCTCGCAACCACATCATGTTTGGGGATGTCAGCGCGTGGTTTTACCAATGGATCGCCGGCATCCAGCAGGAACCATCGTCGGTCGCTTTCCGCCGGATCGTTTTCCGCCCCAATCCGGTGGGAGCACTGACCAGCGCCCAGGCCAGTTACCTCACGCCCAACGGAAAAGTTGCCTGCGCGTGGAGCGTGGACGGAGAGCGAATGCATTTGGCTCTCCAAGTGCCCTGCGGATCCACAGGACGCCTGCTGCTGCCCGCTGGATTCCGCTTTGCAGACACTTCCGCAAAAGAGCGTGCCTTGGCATCCGGACATCATCAAATCATTGCGCTCCGCGCCAGCGCGCATCTCCCGGCATAACTGCGATCATCACCATCAACCGGCAATGACCATCAAAAGATCTTCAGCACAGCCACTGGCCTGGAGCCCAGCCCAGCAGCTATTCACAGATCTTCAACTTGCGCCCGATGCTGATCTGCCTGGCGAGAACTCCAGCCGTCTACCCACTCGCAGCTGAAATCAACCCCTCTCAGGCGGCAAGATAGTGAGGCTACCCCACACACAGAATCCCTCTTCGTCTTATCCGCTCCGCAGCCATTTCAACTAGCCTTGCTCCCGGTGTTTTGTTCATGCGATCCTCGCTCCCACTCCTCCTTCTCCTCATCGCGCTCCCGTGCCCATTCACCCAGGCGAAGCCGCCTCTGCCCTCCCAACGGCTGGTCCTCATCGACCAGGATGGCTCCGGTCCCGGCGGCTCTGACCAGATGTCCATGATGGTCCTGCTGCAATCGCCGCAGGTCAAAGTCCTCGGCATCACCATGGTCACCGGCGACGCCTGGGAGCCCGAAGAGGTGCAGCACACGCTGCGTATGCTGGAGCTGATTCACCGCAGCGGCGTTCCCGTCGTTCCCGGAGCCGTCTTTCCGCTTCTGCGCACCCAGGCGGAGACCATGCACCAGACTGCCTCCATCGGCAACTCGTTCTACTATGGCGCCTGGGGCAGCCTGGCCCAGCACAGCGCCCAGCCCTACCACGGCCCCTTCATCATTCCTCCCCTCCCAGAGGGCCAGCCCACCACCCGCGCCCTGGATGAAGACGCTGCCCACTTCCTCATCCGCCAAGTCCACGCCCACCCCCACCAGGTCACCCTCTACGCCGCCGGCCCGCTCACCAACATCGCTCTGGCCGTCTCCATCGACCCCCACTTCGCCGAACTCAGCCAGGGAATCGTCATCATGGGCGGCAGCCTCAACCCCCACACCGACGACCCCGAGTTCACCACCGATCCTCGCCATGAGTTCAACTTTTGGTTTGATCCTGAAGCCGCGCATATTGTTCTGCGCGCCCACTGGCCGCGCATCGACCTCACAGACGTCGACATTTCTCTCAAAACCCGCTTCACCCCCGCAATTCTCCACCAGATCTCTCAGTCACACTCCCCGGCAGCCCAGTACATCGCCAGCTACTGCCACCAGTTCTACTATCAGTGGGACGAGCTCGCCGCCGCGGCCTGGATTGACCCCAGCATCATCACCAGATCGACCACCCTCTACGTCGACGTCGATACCGTCCCCGGACCCCACTACGGCGACACCCTCACCTGGACCGCAGCCAACAAACCCACGCTGGAGGGCTCTGCGGGGCCCATGCAGCCCGTTCACGTGCAGCAGGACCTCGATCTCAACCGCTTTGAACGTTTCTTCATAAGCCTCATGCAGGCCCAACCCACCAGGCAGTAGGCGCGCCCGTCGGCCTCCACATCGCTGCCCCTCAAGCATCCACCGGCCATGCACAGCTTTCTCACCGTTGCTGCTCAGCTTTTGGCACAACATCCCCACGGCTGCTGCACAGCCGGATCCGCAGCGTTCGCACAGCCTTTCCCACAACCTTTGCTCAGGCCTGTAAACAACCGCCAGACCACCTGTGGCCTACAGGTTCAACTTCTTGAACACCCGCTCCGGGATTGCTCGGATCACCGCCATAATGATCCTCCAGATCCCCGGAACATAAACCACATCCTTGCCCCGGTCGATCGCCTTCACCAGGGTCGCGGCCACAGCCTCCACATCGGCAAACTTCTCGCGGCCCTTCATGTGCTCCGTCATGGCAGTCTTCACGGGCCCGGGCTTGATCGTCATCACCCGCACGCCCTCGCGATCGATCCTGTTGCGCAAACCATCCACAAACGCCGTCAGCCCCGCCTTGGAGCTTCCATACACATAGTTCGAGCGCCGTCCTCGTTCCCCGGCCACGGAAGAGAGCACCGCCAGCGTCCCGGCGTGGCGCTGCGCCGTATAGTTCGCCAGCCAGGTCAGCAAACTCACTGGAGCAGTAAAGTTGGTATGCAGAATCTGATTCGTCACAGAAAAACTTCGTTCCGCCTGGCTCTGCTCGCCCAGCACTCCCATCGCCAACAACGCCACATCCAGGCCGCCCAGCCAGTTGATCGCATGCGCCAGCATCTCCGGGTGCGCCGCCGTATCATCCAGGTTTGCAACTGCACTGCCCACGGAACCGGCCCCGCGCACTCGCGCATCCGCAGCCACTACCGCCAGCCTGTCCGGATTCCGCGCCACCAGATACAGGGCATCCCCACGCTTGGCCCACAGCCGGATGCAGGCCTCCGCAATCCCAGAGGTTGCGCCCAGCACCAGAATCTTCCTCGGCGGATGGCCAGAACCCCTGGTCCCCGCCTCCACACTGCGTAAGGCCAGTGGCTGTTCACGGTCATGCTGCGCAACCTGCGGCTGCACGCCGCTCGTGCTCGGCGCGGTGCTCGGTGGGCCGACTGTCTCCGCACTCGCGACGCCTGCTTCTTCCTCGTCTGGATTCATCGTCCAATCCCCCTCACTCCAAGCTGCCCACCGATCACACGCTCCCAGAAGCTGGAGGTCAGCGCCGGATCCTTGTACCGCGCAAACCGCTCCCACTGCGGATAAAAAGCCTGAAACTGCGCTGCGGTCATGCGGGCGTCCTTGGCCGGATACAGCCGCCCGCCAAACTCCCTTGTCCTCTCCGCCAGGCGATCGAACAGTTTGAAGCTCTTCTCCGGCTTGATCGGAAAGTCCAGCGCCAGCGTAATCCCAGGCTTCGGGAAGCTCATCATCCCCGGTGAGGGCACATCCCCAAAGGCCTTCAGCACCGCCAGAAAACTTGCCAGTCCAGACTTGGCTACCTCGTACAGAATCGCCACCGTTCCTTCCTTCGCATGCTCCCACGGAATCACATACTGGAACTGCAGCAGCCCTCGTTTGCCGTACATCCGGTTCCACTTCAGCACCGCATCCAGCGGATAGAAGAAGGGCTCATAATCCTGCGGCGCGCTCACCCGCTTCTTCCATTGCTTATGGAAGAAGAACGTATTGAACGCACCCACGCTCATCCGATTCAGCGCGAACCCCGGCAGCTCCACCGGGAACACCAGCTTCGGCTTGCGCGAGGGCTTCAACGGCGACGGCGTCTGCGCATGGTCGCCCTGCAAAAACACTCCCCGGCAAAAGTTCTTCCCCGTTGAGGTCACATCCACCCAGCTCACCGTGTACTCCACGTTGCCAGCCTGCGAACTCAGCTCCAGAAACTCGTCGATGCCGTGGAACTGAATCCCCTGATAGTCAATCATCCGGCTCACAATCGGCTTCAGCCGGATCTGCGCCCACGGGATCACCCCCGTCAGTCCCATACCGCCAATCGTCGCCGCGTAGTAATCCGGATTGTCCGTCGGCGAACACAGCATCCGCCGGCCATCGGACCGCACCAGTTCAAACTGCGGCACATGGCAGCCAAACGTCCCCGCTCGATGGTGGTTCTTGCCGTGGATATCGTTGGCAATCGCTCCGCCCAGCGTTACGTACTTTGTTCCCGGCGTTACCGGCAAAAAGTATCCCCGCGGTACAGCGAACTCCAGAATCTCAGCCAGCGTGATCCCCGCCTCCGCCGTCAACACGCCAGTTGCCGGATCAAAGTCCAGCAGCCGGTTCAGCCCCACCGTCTGCAGCAGCGTGCCATCCTTCAGCAGACACACGTCGCCGTAGCTTCTGCCCATGCCCACCGCCAGCGCGCC
>DAHXNO010000052.1 GCA_027365345.1 Granulicella sp. | reverse complement strand
AAACAGCTTGATGAAGCCCGCCCCAAGATAAAGCTGCCAGAGCAGCATCGGCGCCGCCCATCCGTTGTAGACCACATGCCCCGTCTCGGCCAGCGTCCGCGTCATCAGAATGTACGGCCAGTCGTCGCACACCCCCATGTTTGCGTACGGGCGGCTCACGAGCTCGCACACCAGCACCGACAGCGCGCACAACAGAGCTGAAAGACGTAGCCTGCGAACCAGTTGCAATGAGCCTCCGTACAAGATCTTTGGGTGGTGCCTGCAGGTCGCCCTACTGCCCTCGCATGGCTGCCTGGGGATTGCATCAGGATATCAATTCCTCGAATTGCGCAGGGAGAAGCAGCGGTTAAGCGGTCAGCACAGGGCGGACCCGTGGATTGAGGCATCGGTTCATTTGCCTCGCCGGAGGCTATGTCTCCGTGAGAGCTGCGGTGTGATACAAGAGTTTGTGACGATGGGCTCCAATTCGCAGGGAGAGAACACGCGGCATAGCGGCAGGGGACAGTTGAGTCTGCTGCTTGCTCTGAGCGTGGCGTTTTATGTCTTTGGTTTTGTGCATCTGCGCGCGGATTTTCCAAACGGATCCCCGTGGTCGGACTGGTCGAAGATGACCGATGAGGGCTGGTACGGGGGCGCAGCCATTCACCATTTTGTCCAAAGAAGCTGGTATCTTCCAGACTCATTCAACCCGGCGGTTGCGATGCCAGTGTGGCCGGCTATGCTCGGGATGTGGTTTACCCTGACCGGCGTGAGTATGGTCGCGGCGAGAACGCTGACGATGCTGCTGTATGGAACTTCGCTGGTGCTGCTGTATCGGCTGGTATGGAATGCGAGGAAGGGACAGTTGGCGGCGGTGGTGGTGCTGCTAACCGTAGTGAACCCGTTTTGCTACGCATTTGACAGGCTGGCGGTGCTGGAGCCGGTGACGGTCTTCTGGTGGATGCTGGCGTTGTGGATAGCCAGTGAAACGCAGCGCGATGATCTCCTCCGGCAAATGCTGCTGGGAGTGGTGGTGTTCCTGCTGGTGCTGACAAAGGTGACAGGGGTCGCTCTGGTCCCCTCTGTGCTCTATCAAATGGGTGCTGGATGGAATTGGGCCGGGTCGCGGCAGAAGCTGCAGAGACGCGGTATGGCCGCGGCTGCGGTGGTGACGGGAACAGCGGCGGTGTTGTGGGAGGCGTACAAGCGGCTGGTGATGCGACCACCCTATATGGCTGACTATGCGTATTTATTCAAGATCAATGCGTATCGTGTGCATCTGAGCATCGTGCCCAGGATGGCATGGGTTACGCTGCGAGACGCCGGATGGGTGAATCCCACATTGTTTTCAGTGGCAGTGTTGATCTTTGTGCTCTCGGTGGTATGGCTGCGGGAGTTGTGGAAGATTCCGCTATTTGGTTCTTCGTCGATTGCCATCCTGGGCCAGATGGCTTTTATCGGCTACCACACAAACTTCCAGCCGCGTTATTACCTGATCATCGCCATGCCCATGGCGATACTGATCGGGCTGGGTATCACCACGCTGTGGGACAGATCCTGCGCAGACCAGGCTGGTCTCCGCCTGCCTGTGCCAGGTGCAAAGCTTGCCCGGCTGGGTGCGCTTGCGCTTGCAGGAGTGGTGGCGCTGGCTGCCGTGGGCATGGCCGCCCAAACTGTGGGTTATGTGCTGCATCCGCAGTACACCTTTTGGAAGGCGGCAGAAGGAATTGCGGCGATTATGCAGGCGGATGAGGGTCCGCGGGCGAATGGAGCGGCGCCGGTGCTGCTCTCTGATAGCGGCGACGACATTACGCTCTGGACGGGCGTGCCGGCGGTGTGCGTAAGTTTAGGGGTCCACGGATTGGATGCAACGTTGAATCGATATAACCCACATTGGTACGCCGAGTGGCCCGGCTGGGGGAACCAGTCCATTCAGCAGATGGCAGAGCGGTACCAGTTGGATGAGGTAGCGAGATACCGCGTCTTCGACGACCCAACGCGGCAGACGTTGGTGCTGTACAGACTCAGGCGACGATCGGGGAGCTTGGCGTCGCGGACGGATCGATAGCTACGGCCTGCCGTCCTTCGCCATCCCGAGTAGCCTTCCCGGCAACATTCCTGGGCGGGCTCTGACTCAGTACGCCATCCAAGGGAGTGGTTGAGGGCTGCTTTCTTCGCGTCGCAGGTGCAGGAACCATACGATATTCCGGTCACCATTTGAACGTTGTGGCCACGGATCTTCACGGTGCCGCCTGAAGCTTCTCCGTTGGCCTGGAAGCAGCTCATCAACAGTTCCGCATGGTTGCGCAGCACTCGGGCAACGATCTGGATCAGCTCCCGTCGGCTACGCATGGCCCACCGACGCACAACGTCTGGGAGGCCAGCGGCCAGAACGGCGACTCGTGCGCCCAGGGATGGCCGAACCGTTTTCTCCGCTCCTGGGGCAACAGAGTGGCTGCCTTGTCGGCCAGCGGCGTTGAGACTTCGCAGCCGCAGTTCTCTCCTCGGAGCGGCAACATGCGAGCTGAGCAAAAAACATGTGATAGAACAAAGAAAATCCTGTGCCCGCCATGTACACTTTAGCCAAATCTAAGGAAACGGATTGGTTTGGAACAAGATCCGTGGCTGGGTCCTGCAACCGGAGCCAGGCAACGTGAATCTTGTGCCCGAGGATACTGTATGGCTCGTGTGGTGGTGATTGGCGCGGGAGCGATGGGCTTAGCAGCAGGTTACCGCGCCGCAAAAGATGGACATCAGGTGGATGTGATTGAGGCGGCGCCGGATCCGGGAGGGATGGCGGGACATTTTGATTTTGGCGGGTTGTCCCTGGAGCGCTTCTATCACTTTGTCTGCCTCTCCGATCGACCGACGTTCGAGCTGATGAAAGAACTGGGCATGGCGGACAAGTTGAAGTGGCGCAAGACCTCCATGGGATACTTCGACGGCAGGCTCCATCCCTGGGGAGATCCCATCGCGCTGTTGCGGTATCCCCGGCTGACCCTGCTGGACAAGCTGCGCTACGGTCTGTTCGCCTATGTCTGCGTCCGCCGGAACCAATGGCCCGCCATCGAGCATGAGTCGGCCAAGAGATGGATCACGCGCTGGTGCGGACAGACGGTGTACGACTGGTTCTGGAAGCCGCTGTTCGACCATAAGTTCTATGAGTATGCCGACAATATCTCAGCAGCGTGGATCTGGACGCGCATTCGGCGTATTGGGCGTTCGCGCGCCGGCATCCTGGAGGAGCGGCTGGGGTACATCGAGGGAGGGTCGATCACTCTGGTTAATGCCCTGGTGGAAGGGATCCAGGCGTACGGAGGGCGGGTGCATCTGGCTACCCCGGCTGAGCGTGTGACCACTGCTGAGGGACAGGTTACCGGCGTGCAGACCACGAAAGGCTTCTTCGCCGCCGATGCGGTGATCTGCACCGTGCCCACCCCGATGGTGAATGCGCTGGCGCCGGATCTGCCCGAGGCATGGAAGCAGCGCTATGCGGCGATTCATAACATCGGCGTGATTTGTGTGATCTTCAAACTGGCGCGCTCGGTTACGCCGCACTTCTGGGTGAATGTCTCCGTACCGGAGATCGAGATTCCCGGGGTCATTGAATTCTCCAACCTGCGCTCGGCAGGGCCCGATTCGATTGTGTATGTTCCTTACTACATGCCGGTGACCCATCCCAAGTTTGCATGGAAGGACGAACAACTTCTGGCCGAGGCCCTTGCCTGCCTGCAGCGCATCAACCCGAAGCTGACGCAAGAGGACGTACGAGACACCAAAGTAGCCCGCTTGCGCTATGGGCAGCCGATTTGCGAGCCGGGCTTCGCAGCCAAGATTCCCCCTGTGCAGACGCCAATTGCCGGTCTGCAGATCGCCGATACCTGCTATTACTACCCGGAGGACCGTGGCATTGCGGAGAGCGTCCGCCTGGGAGCGGAGATGGCCAGAGCCGTTGCGGATCAAAACGGAGGCTCGATCGATCCAAAGATGCAAGACTAAGACTCGATTGATAGAAACATAGACGGAGACTATGGCGACAAGAAAAATTGTGATCACCGGCGCCGCCGGACTGGTAGGGCAGAACCTGCTGCCGCGTTTGCAGAGCAGGAATCTGGGTGATTTGGTTGCGATCGACAAGCACCCACAAAATACGGCCATTCTGCGAAGTCTGCATCCGGCGCTGAGAGTGGTGGAAGCGGATCTTGCCGAGCCCGGAGCATGGGAACAGGAGTTGGAAGGATGCACGCATCTGGTGATCGGGCACGCACAGATCGGCGGCCTGTTCTCCGCAGCGTATGTTCGCAACAACATCACAGCCACAGAGCGATTGCTGGAAGCTGCGCTGCGTTGCCGCGTGCCTTATGCCGTCAGCATCTCGTCGTCGGTGGTGAACTCCATGGCGGTGGATGACTACACCGAGACCAAGAAGGCGCAGGAGGCGTTGGTTGCAGCCTCCGGCATCCGCCAGGTGGTGCTGCGGCCAACCTTGATGTTTGGATGGTTTGACCGCAAGCACGTGGGATGGCTGGCTCGGTTCATGCAGCGGGTACCCGTCTTCCCGGTGCCGGGGGATGGACGGTTTCTACGCCAGCCGCTATATGCCGGGGACTTCGCCGACATCATCACTTCAGCCGTGGAAAGAGAGACCACCGGAGCTTACAACATTACCGGGATGGAGCGGATCGACTACATTGACCTGATCCGGCTGCTGAAGCAGGCCACGGGCGCCAGGGCGCGGATCGTCAGGCTGCCGTACCGGTTGTTCCGGGCGCTGCTGAAGATCAATGCCGTTTGGGACAAGAATCCTCCGTTTACGGCGCGGCAACTGGAGGCGCTGGTGACGCCGGATGTGTTTGAGGTGATCGACTGGCCGAAGATATTTGCGGTGCGGTCTACGCCACTGAAGGAGGCATTCTACTCGACCTTCCGTGATCCGGTGTACTCCAAGGTGGCGCTGGAGTTCTAGCCCAACTTTGGAGGGTCTGCTTCCCCGGCAAACGACGGCTGCCAACGTTGCCACGCTGTTCAGCTTGACCCTGAACCTCACGATTCAAGGTTAGACGGCTTGCCTGGCGACGCAGCACTCCCGGACCACGTTATTCTCTCACCGGACAGCCTCCACTTGATTCAAGGCAGCGAGGAACTGAACTGTGCTGCCCCTTGCTGGATCTTGCTCCTGTCTGCCATAAAGGGCCATCCAGCTCGAATTGCCTGGTCAACCGTCATCTTGCCGCGTCCAAATCTTCCGAGCGGGAACGGGGATCTCTCCAACGGGACGTTCCCATCAGGGCACCGAGGATCATCTCCTTGGTCTCAGAACCTCCCGCCACCAGTTTTCTCACCTTTTGCTGAGGCGGCTACGCCGTCAGCTCTCGTTTGCCCCGGGCAAGGGAGCCGAAGCGGACCGGGGATGGCGCTTCGGCCCATGACGGTTTTCCGGCCAAAAACAGACCAAAATTTTTATCCAAGATTTTTATCTTGACGATCGATTTCTCGATGATCTAGTATTCTCCAGATCCTATGGCTACGTTGCCAAATCGATTGAAGAGGTTTCGGGCGTTTTGGACCGAGCTGGACCTGCGCGCCATGGAACGGTAGAAACGCCCCGGCACTGGCTGGCTTTCTTCACTTGAACGAGCAGCGGAACCTTTGCGAGTTTGGCCGTAGCGATCGAAACTCCGCACTACGCTTTTCGCTCCCGACCGAGCGCCTGAAGCGGCCCTGCGGAACAGAAATTACTATTTTGGAGGCACAACGTGCGGACAGTAGGCAAGTGGTTGCAGAGTACAACGGCATTCATCACCTCTTCACGCTCTTTGAGATGCTGGTCGAGCAGCGTAAGTCTGCTTCTGATCGCTGCACTCATGCTCGCTCCTTCTTTGTTGAAGGCGCAGATCGGCGGAACGGGAACAATCCAGGGAACGATTACGGACTCCACGGGAGCGGTGATTCCCCATGCAAAGGTCACAGCCCTCAATACGTCTACCGGTGTGGCGACGGTGATGCCCACTGACTCGAGTGGTTTTTACGCGATCTCCACTCTTCCGGCAGCTACCTATCGGATAACCGTTGAGGCGCCAGGCTTCGAGAAATTGGTGCGCGACAACGTTGCGCTGAATGGATTGCAGGTTCTCGGCCTGAATCTCAAGCTGACCGTTGGCGCTACGAGTTCCACGGTAACAGTTACATCCGCGCCGCCTCCGCTGGATACAACCAATGCAACCCTGGGAGGGGCGATTGATAACCAAACCTACTCCAAGACGCCATTGGAGATGGGAGAGTTTGGTCAAAGTTCGCAGCGCCGTGCGACGGACGTCGCGTTTCTCGTGGTGGGCGTGGATCCCGAAATCTCCGGCAACAACGCGACGGATGAACCTATGATCATCAACGGCAATCCGAGCGCAACCCAAATGAATATCGACGGCGTTCCATTCGATACGGCGACGGCCATGGGCGATCCTCGTTTCGTCTGGACGTCAATTCCAGCAGAGTCCGTCAATCAATTCCAAGTGGAGACCACAGGCTTCTCGGCGGAGTATGGCGGTCTGGGTGTTGAAAACTTCACGCTCAAGTCCGGCACCAACCATCTCCACGGCACGCTTTATAGCATCGCCCGCAATACCGCCTTCGACGCCTCAGGCTTTATTCCGGTCAGGAACCGGATCACCGGCGCTCAGATCAAAACGCCGGAGCATCAATGGGAGAACGGCGCAAACTTTGGCTTCCCAATCATCCGGAACAAGCTATTCTTGTTTGGTTCCTATACCAACTACCGTTACACCTCGGTGACCCCGCCGAACTACGAAACCATACCCACCCCAGCCGAACTATGCGGCGACTTCTCTGCTCCGGACGCTGGTGGAAAGTTTCCTATCTATGACCCCAGTTCTCAAACTTCCAGCACCACTGCGCCTACGCGCTCCCAGTTCTATGGCGCCAGCTACACGCCCACCGGAGGATGCGGTACCGGGCCTATCACTGCGAACGTCATTCCGCAGAGCGAGCTTTCGCCGCAGGCGGTCTACTTCCAGCAATTTTGGAAGGGCATAAATTACGCCAACTCGAATAGCACGGACAACTACATCGGCACCTTCCCCTTTGGCCTTTCCAACTGGGCGACTGCAAATAAGATGGACTGGGATATTTCGCCGAAGCAGTATGTCAGCATCATGGCAAACTTTGGACGGCAGTCAACGGTCAACGACTCGAGTCAGACAACCGACGATGGCCCCTTCCCCTATCGAGCATCCAAGGCGTATAACCCCAGAACCGCCGTCATGCTCGTTACCCACAACTACGTCTTTACTCCAAATCTCCTCAACCAGGTCAACTTGGGATTCGCCGAGTACCACGACGACTCCTTCAACCTGGCGCTTGGAACGCCAGCGTGGACGGCAACGTCAGGTGGCATCACCAATATCCCCCTCGGGCAGGCTTCAGCGTCGTTCCCTGAGGTGAAATGGAAAGGCAACGACCCTCAGGCTCAGTGGGCTGGCGGCGCCACGTATTCAGGGAGCAGCGAAGATACCTGGTCCTTCAAGGACAACGTCCAGTGGGTTCACAAAGAGCACTCTATCACCATAGGGACACAGATCCAGTGGTTTAGTCTCCATGATATGCCGGCCTTCGGCGACAGCACGCCACTGACTCTGAACTTCAATTCCACTGAAACGGGCCAATTCAGCAGCGGCACTACCATCAATCAAAATACGGGCCTGCCGCTTGCCAGTTATCTTGTGGGCGCAGTGGATTCAGGAAACTATACCCAATATGGCGCAGGCTATATGGAGACGTTCACTCTGAACCATGAAGCCGCCATCTATATCAATGACAACTACCGCGTTACGCCAAAGCTGACGTTGAACCTTGGCCTTCGCTGGCAGTATGAGTCGCCGCTGGTGGAAAGGAACAACCACTACGAGTTCCTGAACCCCAACAGCATTAACTCCGCGACCGGCACACCGGGCATCATGCAATTTGCCGGCGACGGCACAGATGGGTGCAACTGCAGAACGCCGGTGCATACGTACTACAAAGACGTCGGACCCAGGGTCGGGCTGGCCTACGCCTTGAATAATCGAACGATTCTCCGCAGCTCGTTTGGAATCTACTATGGAATGCTCCCTGGCGGCACCACCGACAATGGCGTGTCCCAGGGCGGTCTGCAGGATGGGTTCTCAGACTCACCCAACCCACCCAGCCCCGGGCTGTCGCTTCCCGCCTTCTATCTCAACAGCAGCGGATATAACGCAACCCTGTCGAACGCAGCGTTTGGTGGGCCCGGATTCAGCGCGACCGCACCACCCATCATCGATCCGCTGTATGGCACCTACTACGCAACCAACGTCACCAACACGGAGAGGCTGTCCCAGACGCTCGGCTACCTTGATCCAATCCTGGGCGCCAGGCAGCCGGAGTACCCATCGTGGTCCTTCGGGTTCCAGCGGATGTTGACGTCATCCATCACCGCGACCGTCGCTTATGTTGGCAACGAGGCGCACTTCCTGTACGCGGGGAATGCAAGAGGAGTTTTCAACAACCAGCTCAATCCCGAGTATCTCTTCCTGCAGGGCATTACGTCTGAGCCCTCCACGGCTACAAACGTAGCGGCTGCGGCGGCCATCAACCCGGCCGTCCGCTACCCCTATGCCTCGTTCCCGCAGGCAGCTCCGGGAACCATCGGCCAGATGCTCAAGCCATTTCCCCAGTACAGCGGCATTAATGATATGTACAGCAATGTGGGTAACTCCAACTACAATGCCCTGCAAATCTCCATTACAGGGCACAAGAGTCATGGGCTCAACTTCCTCATCAACTACACCTACAGCAAGACGGTGGATGATGATGGAACCTTCCGGACCGGCTACGCTATTCCGGCCGGCCTGGTGGCCAATGAACCGACAAAGGCCTTTCCCGTAGACCGGATCGATCGCTCACGAAGCGTGATTGATCTGCCCCAGGACATCACCGCCATGGGGACGTACGACCTTCCCTTCGGCAAAGGGCAGATCGGCGGCAACAATCGGGTTTTGAGCAACATCATCGGAGGATGGGAGTTTGACGCTCTCTACACCTACTTTGATGGTCTTCCGCTTGCTCTTACCGGTTCAACCTGTACAGCGGCGCCTGGACAATGTATGCCAAGCTACAATCCAAACTTTGTAGGCAACCTTATGCCCTACGGGAAATGGGGTAAAGGAGCGACGGCGGCTAACCTTGGCACCAGGCAATATATCAACCCGGCGGCTTTCCTAACGACCACGTCCTCCAACTTCCCTTATCAAAATGGAGGCTATCTGATCGGCAACACAGCCCGTACCGCGCCCCTGGGGTTGCGTGGTCCTAGCAACTACGACATCGATGCCACGCTCAGCCGGAGCTTCGATGTTTGGGGAGACGGAAGAGTCAAGTTCGTCTTCTCGGCGAGCGCGTTCAACGTGATGAACCATGTCTGGTTTGGTAGCCCAACCACAAACACCGTAGGCGGATCTTCCATCAACACATCCGTTGGAAATCCCAACTTCGGTACGGTGACGGCTCAAGCGAACAGCCCCCGTCAATTCCAGTTCGCTGGCCACATCAACTTCTGAAGTGCTTGCATCAGCCCTTCTAAGTTGCTAATACGCACCAGGAAAACGCAGCCGAGTAAAGCGCCAACGTGCCTTTACTCGGCTGCGCCATCTCCATCCATCTCACCGCCCGCAATGAAGCAACCCACAGCCATAAGCGGATACATCCTTCTAGCAGACTTCTTCGAGTTGGCGTCTGCTATTTTCCAGAACCTCAGCCTGCGGTCACCCGCCGTGCAACGCCCGCTCAAGGCACCGCTGTCTCCATCGTCACTCTCCGAGGAAAAATGAAACGCAGTCATCAAGCAGTGGCGCTTGTGTTGAGCCAGTTCTGTGCAGTTCTCCCGCTCGGAGCATCGGTCATCGGCAAGAATCCTCCTGCGCAACCCGTGACAAGGCAAACGATAGAGCAGTTACCCACAGTGGAGCGCGCGGCATGGTTTGCCTATCTGGCGCGCTCGCAGCGAAAGCGGCAAGCAGATAAGGACTTCTTTCAGGCAGAACTAAAACGCAGCGGTCTGAAGACTCCGCTGCAACCACCCCACAGCGACTCAGCGCGCAGCATCCCGATGGACAGGGACCCTACGTGGTATGCCGGCGATGAAGCGCAACATATCGCAGCGGTGATTGTCTCCTTCCAAACGCCCGCTGGCGGCTGGGGAAAGAATATGGATATGACCGGGAATCCGCGGCGCCCCGGTGAAAAGTTTGCGCCCAACAATCTTTCGCACTTCCTTACGCATGGGGACTACGATACGCCACTCGAACCAGACTGGAACTACGTTGGAACGATAGACAACGATGCAACCACCACCGAACTCCAGTATCTTGCCAAGGTGATCACCGCGGTAGGACCGCAACGCAGCAAAGCGTATCGGGAGTCTTTCAAGCGTGGCATTCGCTATCTGCTTGACGCGCAATTCCCAAATGGTGGTTGGCCACAGGTATGGCCTTTGGAGGGTGGTTACCACGATGCCATCACCTACAACGACGATGCGATGGTCGAGACGATGGAGGTGATGCATGATGCGGCGCAGGGGCAGGGCGATTTCAGCTTTGTTCCGCAGTCGCTCCGTATACTTGCAGCAGCAAGTTTCTCGCATGGTATTCAATGCATTCTGGCGACCCAGATTCGCGCCCATGGCATCCTCACCGTCTGGCCACAGCAAGATAGCCCGCTCACTCTGGTCCCGGAGTCTGGCAGAAACTTTGAGCCACCGGCCGCGAGCGCCAGTGAGAGCGCAGATGTGCTCCTCTTGCTGATGAATGATCTCTCCAAGCCGAACAGCGCGGAGCAGCAGGCAATCCGTTCAGCGGCGGCGTGGTTTAAGAAGACGGCGATCTATGGCCAGCAGTGGAAGCGAACACCCGAGGGTAGGGAGTTGATACCCGCCCCTGGCGCCGGTCCGTTGTGGGCGCGATACTATCAAGCCGGAACAGACAGGCCCATCTTCGCGGACCGGGACAAGACGATCCACGACACAGTGTCTGACTTGTCCTTGGAGCGGCGGAACGGTTATGCGTGGTATAGTTCAAGCTCTCAGAAGGCCCTCGACCGGTTTGCGTCGTGGAGTAAAGAATACGCAAAGACGCCATAGCCCATGATGCTTCCTCTCCTACGCTCTTCAGCGATCTTCGTTCTGGCTTACGCCCTTGGCGGCAAAACCTCTCTCCGTCTTGTTCCGGTTCCGGAGAGAGGCTCCGCAACCAGCAACATTGCCGCTGCGGATGCTGTACCCGCTAACCCCAGATCACTGATGCTGGAGTTTTCCGGCGCCACGCTGGCCCGCTGGCCCAATGGCCGCTTTGTGGCGGCCGGAACGCCCTGGAAGTGGAACTATGAACTGGGCGTTCTGCTGGAAGGCATGGATCTGGTATGGGAAGAAACAGGAGACCCAAATGTATATCGCTATATTCGTGGCTCTATCGATTCCTTTGTAAGCCCAACGGGATCCATTGCGACTTACCGTCCCAGCGAGAACCAGTTGGACAGCATCCTTTTGGGACGGCAACTGATGCTTTTGTACCGGAGGACGCACGCCCCCCGGTACGCGAAGGCTGCCGCGCTCCTCTATCAGCAACTGATGCGGCAACCGCGAACCCGCTCGGGTGGTTTTTGGCATAAGCAAATTTACCCTGACCAAATGTGGCTTGACGGCTTATACATGGCTGAGCCTTTTTATGCGGAATACGCCTCCATCTTCCATCATCCTGAGGCATTTTCTGATGTCACGCACCAGTTTGTTCTCATCCAGCAGCACGCGTACGATCCAGTCACTGGCCTCCTCTTTCACGGGTGGGATGAGTCCAGGAAACAGCGATGGGCAAACCCAACTACGGGAACGTCTGCGCAGATCTGGGCTCGGGGCATGGGTTGGTACCTGATGGCGCTGGTGGATACGCTTCCGTACTATCCCGCCAACGCACCCGGAAGAAAGGTTCTCCTGGAGATTCTGCGCCGAGAGGCGTCCGCGGTGATTCACTACCAGAGCGCCGACTCTGGTTTGTGGTTTGAAGTAATGGACAAGGCTGGTGATCCGGGCAATTATCCGGAATCATCCGCCAGTTGCATGTTTGTTTATGCCCTTGCGAAGGGAGTGCGGCTCGGTTATCTACCCCAGAGCGATCTGCGCGCAAGTGAGCGTGGCTTTCAAGGGATCGTGAGCCACTTTGTGCATCCTGGCGCGAATCATTCCATCGATTTGACGGGCACAGTCAAGGGCGCCGGGCTCGGTGGAGATCCGTACCGTGACGGGAGCTATCGTTATTATCTCAGCGAGAAGGTTGTGACCAATGACCCCAAGGGCATTGGAGCGTTCCTTCTGGCGAGTGGGGAACTGGCGAAGATGACTGGCCCCGCGGCTTCCGCACACTAACCCGAAGTTCCACGAAAAATCAGCTTGAAATCGGCAGCTAAGCGGCTTGTTTTCAGCCCGATTCGGTCGTGCTTTCGTGCGGCATTTGAACCCATGTAAATGTTTATAAATATATTGACATACATATATCTATCTGATTACATAATTCCATGTATGTCGAATCCGTCCCCAACCGGAACTCGCCTCCAGCCATCCTGCTGCGGGAAGCCAGGCGGGAAGGCGGCAAGACCATCAAGCGTACCTTAGCGAACCTGTCCAACTGGCCGACAGCGAAGATCGAAACGCTCCGCCGCCTGCTGCGCGATGAGCCTCTGGTCGGTATCGGCGAGTTGTTTCAGACCCGCCAGACCCTGCCCCATGGCCACGTCGAAGCGGTCCTGATGTGCATGCGCCGCCTTGGCCTGGATGCGTTGCTGGCTGCCAGGCGC
>DAHXNO010000033.1 GCA_027365345.1 Granulicella sp. | reverse complement strand
GCAAATCCATACACCCCCGGCGGCAGATCCGGAATCGCAAAGTCCACCTCAGACGTAGTGCCCACCAGGGGACAACTGAAGTTCGTAACCGAGCCTTGCTTCGAGCCCGCCGCGCTGGAATCAAGCTCGAAGATCTCGGTCACCTCCAGTTCATCTCCCTGCAGTCTCGAAGATGTCTGCTGCACCAGAGTCGCCGTAGGGGCAAATGCCGATCCGCTCGCAAACTCCGCAATCATCTTCCCCTGCACCTGGGCAACATCATCCGCCTGTACCGACCGCGCAAGCTCGTTCGCCACCTCACTCAGGCTGCTCCGCATTGCCGGGGTCATCTTCGCCTGTGTTGTGCAGGTCTGCGCATGCATCCCTCCCGGCCAGGCCGTCAGCGTAAGCATCAGGAACCCGCTGCGCAGCGTCCCCATTCCCATCCGCCAGACTCTCTTCCTCTCGCTCACTGTTCCACTCCCGTCCGGAACCTTCCGCCTGGAATCTGTGCAACATCCTATGCGACCACCCTACCACCTGATCTGTCCAGCTTACGAAGACCATGGGGGCAAATCCCCCAACGAATATCGTCCCGGCGTTCAAACCGCACCACGGAAATCCGGGCACACTGCGGAGCCCCGGAAGCAAGCAGAAGACGCCTCGGCGCCGCTGTCCAGGCCCGTCCCTCGCAGGAGCCGGCCTGCCAGCTCCTGCGCCCTCCACCTCTCCACCGCGACCGGGAACGGGTTTGACGCTATTCTGATGCAGTGAAGCTATCTTCATTTCGTTGTCGGCGTCCCACCCACAAGGTGCGGCAGAACGGCTCTCACACTCTCGCCAGGTTGCTGACGGCCGGCTCGCTCTCGCTCACCCTCGCGTGGGCAGCGGCCGCCGCCCAGACGTCTACTCAGGCACTGCCTCCCAACCAGCCAACCGCGCGCCCCGGTCAGCCACTCGCCAGCCCCGCCCAGGCCGCCGCCAGCCCGCCGCTGCGGGCCCAGATCCTTTATGCTAACGGCCAGCTTCAAGTGCGGGCCGATAACTCCAGCCTGAACCAGATCCTGCGCTCAATCTCTCAGAAAACCGGCCTCAAAATCACTGGCGGAGTCCAGGAGCAGCGCGTCTTTGGCGACTATGGCCCCGCCTCCGTCTCCACCGTCCTCAGCACCCTCCTCGACGGCGCAGGAGCAAACATCATGATCCTCACGGGCAACCCGCCCCAACTCATCCTCACCCAAACCAACGGGCAACCGGATCCGCCCAATCCAAACTCCCCGGTCTACGCCATCTATGACCGTGCAGCCCCAGTGCCCCCGCCGGCGATCCAGGGAGCCAACTCCACCGCTGGCAGCAGCCTTGCTGGAGGCGGAGCGGCCAAGCCATCCATACCTGCGGTCGTCTCTCACGCGCTACCCGCGAATGCCCCCGTCGCAGCGGCTTCAGCCCAACCACGGCCTGCCGCTACGGCCAACGCCGCCGCCGCGCCTGCCAAAGTCCTCACTCCTGAGATGGTGATGCAAGAGCTTCTCAAGATGCAGCAGCAACAGGCCGCGCAGCAGCAGGAGAAGCTGAAAGCACTCCATGAGAAAGTCCAGCAGGAACAGCTTCAGGCAACCAAGGCAAGCACCGCGGCCAAAACTCCGGCGAATCCGCCCAGCCAGCCGGCCGGCAACGCCACGCCGCAGCCATAACCCCCAGCTCGCTGCAACCGGCTAGCGCATCCTCGTCTCCTGGCTGCCCTGGTGAAAGAACCACTTCAAGGAACCGGCATTTCCCCCATTGCCGGCAGGCGCCAACTCAACCCAGCCCGCAATCTGCCTCAGCAAGCGAGTGCTGCCCAACCAGTCTGATCCAACGTCTTTTCGCCCCACGCCACCCCGCTTTGGAGTTCAGGCAATCGGCGGCGGCCCTTCGGCGTGCCGCGATCTCTCGCCATCGGTCAGCATCTCCACTCCAACCAACGCCGTGGCGCGCTTCATCCGGAACGCCCATCCCCGCTCATCCCCTAGCGATTCGCGTTGACGCTCACCCCAGCCGTCAATCCACGCCGCGCCGTGGACTGCACGTGGATATGAAAGATGCGGAACATTGCCAGGCAGATGCCATACGCCAGGAGCACCCCGAAAGCCAGAGATGCAAACACGGCGCCCACCAGCAAAATGGTTAAACTCATCCGAAAACGACTCCTCTGGCCGCTACATCTGCCTTCTCTACTCCAGCAAGCAGAATCAAGAGTGATTCACAGGCCAAAGTTATTGTGGACGATTCATACCCATTTGGAGCATCAATCTTCGCTGCTCCTAGTATCGAATGATATTCCACAACGCCTCCTCTGTCTCAGATGGAACCACCTTCAGCAAACCCACGCTTGCATGCGCCAGCTCACACTCAATCGCGCCGTAGAGTCACCAGTGCGCCGCAGAGTCACCGCAGCCTATCTTCACCGATATCTATCGGCTTATCCCCGCCGCATGGATAGCTTGTTGCAATCGAGCACATAGAACAGCCGCGATGGCATGCCTGGACGCCATGGCCCACTTCCGGTTGGGAACCATCCGCCCTGCAGGTAAACTAAAAACTTGGCCACTTCCACCCAAGCCGGCGCCCCTGATGGACAATCCTTGTCTGTTGGGGCGGATCTTGCGGCTGCTGGCGGGCGTTCTCAGCCCACCCCGGCAGAAGCCCGGCGCCGGACCCTCACCCACATCGACGTTCGTGGAGCCCGCCAGCACAACCTGCGCAATATCTCCGTCTCCATTCCTCGCAACACATTGACCGTGGTCACCGGCCTGTCCGGCTCGGGCAAGAGTTCCCTCGCCTTCGATACCATCTACGCGGAAGGACAGCGCCGTTATGTGGAAACTCTCTCCGCCTACGCGCGCCAGTTCCTCGATCAGATGGAACGCCCCGATGTCGACTCCATCGACGGCCTCTCTCCGGCCATCTCCATCGAGCAGAAAACCACCTCCCGCTCCCCTCGCTCCACGGTCGGCACCATCACAGAGATCTACGACTATCTTCGCCTGCTCTACGCCTCTGTTGGTCAGCCGCACTGCCCCAACTGCCACCGGCCCATCTCCCGCCAGTCTCCCGAGCAGATCGTCGCCCAAATCGTCGAGCGCAGCCTGGCCGACTCTCCCGGGGAACGTATCACCGTCATGGCGCCCATCGTCCGTGGCCGTAAGGGTGAGTTCCGCGAGGAGATTGAAGCTCTGGACAAGAAGGGCTACCGCCTTCGCATCGACTCCGAGATCGTTGAGGTGGAAGAGGGCATGCGCCTGGAGAAGCGCAAGAACCATACCATTGAGGCCATCGTCGATCGTGTCATCCTCAAACCCGCCGCAGCCGGAGAGGGCGCTCCATCCCCCGCCCAACCCCGCTACGACACGCGCCGGCTGCTCTCCGCCGTCACCACCGCCCTGCAACTCGCCAATGGCCTGGTTCTCATCGCTCTTCCCTCGCCCCGGGGCAAGCCCAATCCGGCTGCCGAGACCCTCTTCAGTTCCTCCATGGCCTGCACGGAGTGCGGCATCAACGTCCCCAAGCTGGAGCCACGCAGCTTCAGCTTCAACTCCGCCTACGGCGCCTGCCCGGAGTGCAACGGCCTGGGATCCATCTACGACTTTGATCCCGCCAAGGTCATCACCGACTGGTCCAAGCCTCTGCTGGACGGAGCCATGGGCCCGGGATCCTCCTCGCAGTATCTCCAGCGCCTCATCCGCCTGGCCGCCCAGAAGTACAAGATCAATCTCAATCGGCCCTTCTCTGAGCTGCCCCGCGAGCAGCAGCAGTTGCTGCTGGACGGGCCGCCTCGCAACGAGGTCGGCCGCACCGGCTTCCACGGAATCCTCAACTGGCTGCGTGACAGCCTGGAGGACACCCGCTCCGAGGGGTATCGCGATTACATGCTGCAGTTCATGTCGGCTACCGAGTGCCCCCGCTGCCACGGCCGCCGCCTGCGCCCGGAGTCACTGGCCGTCACCCTTCCCCTCTCCGCCCAGTCCGCTGCCTCCATCAACCCGCCGGGCCAGGACGACGCTGCAAGCCTGCCTCTCCACTCCAGCGGAGCCCACGCCGCCACCATCGCCGCCTCCATCGACGCCTCCATCGCCGACTTTACCGCCCTTCCCATCGACCGCGCCCTTACCGCCGCCCGCTCGCTTCGCTTGACCGGACGCGATCTCCTCATCGCCGACCGCCTGCGCCAGGAGATCCTCGACCGGCTGGAGTTCCTTCACGCCGTCGGCCTGGGCTATCTCTCCCTGGACCGCAGCGCAGCCACACTCTCCGGCGGCGAGGGCCAGCGCATCCGTCTCGCTACCCAGATCGGCAGCCGTCTGCGCGGCGTGCTGTACATCCTCGACGAGCCCTCCATCGGTCTGCATCAGCGCGACAATCAGCGTCTCATCGCTGCCCTCCAGGCGCTGCGCGACCTCGGCAACACCGTCATCGTCGTCGAACACGACGAGGACACCATGCGCCAGGCCGACTTCCTCCTGGACCTCGGCCCGGGAGCCGGCAAAAATGGTGGCCAGGTCATCGCCTCCGGCACGCCCGAGCAGGTCATGGCCAACCCTGCCTCCATCACCGGCCAGTACCTCGCCGGCCACATCTCCCTGCTGGCCCGCCCCACGCCCAATGCCGCGCCCCGCCCCCTCACCGGCCGCTGGATCTCCATCGAAGACGCCACTGCGCACAACCTGAAGCACGTCACCGCCCACTTTCCCCTCGGCGTCATGACCGTCGTCAGCGGCGTCAGCGGCTCCGGCAAGAGCACCCTAGTCAATGACATCCTCTACCGCGCGCTGGCCCGGGAGCTCTACGGATCCCGCGAACAACCCGGAGCCCACCAGGCCATTCACGGAGCCGGCCAGATCGATAAGGTCATCGGTATCGACCAGTCCCCCATCGGCCGCACGCCACGCTCCAACCCCGCCACCTACACCGGCGTCTTCACCGCCATCCGCGACCTCTTCGCCATGCTTCCAGAGTCCCGTGAGCGCGGCTACAAGCCCGGCCGCTTCAGCTTCAATGTGCAGGGCGGCCGCTGCGAGGCATGTCAGGGAGAGGGCCAGCGCCGCATCGAGATGAACTTCCTCCCCGACGTCTATGTTCTCTGCGAGGTTTGCAACGGCCGCCGCTATAACCAGGAGACGCTCGGAGTCAAGTTCAACGGCTACTCCATCGCCGACATCCTCGACCTCCCCATTGAAGACGCCCTGCCGGTCCTCAAGGACATCCCCGCTGTCTATCAGAAGTTGCAGACGCTCGTCGAAGTGGGCCTCGGCTACATTCACCTGGGCCAATCCGCCACCACACTCTCCGGCGGCGAGGCTCAGCGCATGAAACTCGCCCGCGAACTCTCCAAACGCCAGACCGGCCGCACCCTCTACCTCCTGGACGAGCCCACCACCGGGCTTCACTTCGACGACGTCCGCAAGCTGCTGGAGGTTCTTCACCGGCTCACCGGCCTGGGCAACTCCGTCGTCGTCATCGAGCACAACCTGGACATCATCCGCAACGCGGACTACCTCATTGACATGGGTCCCGAAGGCGGCGAGGGCGGCGGCCGCATCGTCGCTCAAGGGCCTCCCGAGGCCGTCGCCGGAGCCCCCGGCTCGCACACCGGCTTCTTCCTGGCCCGCTACTACGCGCCTGGCAACACGCCCCAGGGCGCGTCCGCCGCCCACATGCCTCCCATCGTCCTGCCCAATCTCTCCGGCCCGGACCAGCTCGGCGCCCTTAAACGGAAGAACCCTCACTCCACCGCCAGAAAAAAGCCGGAAAAGAAAACCGGAGTCCCCACCAACAGCCAGTCTCTGACCGCTCCGGTAAAGACGCAGGCGCCTGAACCCTCCGCCCAACCCCCTCACCCCACCGCCGCGCGCGCGGCAGCGCGGACACCGGCCAAACCCGTGGCAAAGTCAAAAAAAACAAAATCAAAGACCGCCAAGACGCCGGCGCGCCGGGCGAAGTAATCTGAACACTGTCCTATGAGTCCTAATCCTCTCCCCGACGCTGTCGAGTCCAAATCGCTCGACATCCAGCACGATACCGATCCGGAGCGCGACCACGGACTGGCCCGGCGGATTCCGCACCTGGGGCACGCTCTGCTCTTCTTTTCGCTCTCCTGGATGGTTGTCAGCGTCTCTGCCCTGGCCATCTTCAGCCTCGCCCACCTGCACCAGGACGCGATTGCCCAACACCCCGGCTTTCTTCTGCTGGCTCAGGCCCTGGCCTATGTCGTCATCCTCGCCATCTCCTACTGGCTCTTCCCCCATCTCTGGGTGGTCTCTTTTCTGCAGGGCATCCACTGGGGCAGCCTGGCCGCCCGCCGCAAATGGTACTGGATCGCCGCTGGCGGCGTTCTGCTCAGCGCCGCCGCCCAATCCTGCCTGTATCTCCTTCCTCAGCCCAAGACCACCCCCTTCGACCAACTGCTCAGCACGCCATCCTCCGGCTGGATCCTGGTAGCTTTCGCCGTCCTGCTGGCCCCCGTCACGGAAGAGATCGCCTTCCGCGGCTTTCTGCTGCCGGCGCTCGCCACTGCCTATGACTGGCTCTCCCTGGAGCGCTCCCCCGCAGCCCTTGACCGCTGGGAACGGAGCACCGAGCACTCCACCTCCGCCCTGGTCTTCGCCGCCATCTTCTCCAGCGTCCCCTTTGTCCTGCTGCACGCCGACCAACTCTCCCACGCCTGGGGCATCCTGGGCGTACTCTACGGGGTTAGCCTGGCGCTCAGCTTCGTGCGCATCCGGACGCACTCGGTGGCCTGCTCCACCCTCTTGCATGCCACCTACAACCTCACCATCTTTGTCGTCACTCTGGTCTCCACCGGCGGCTTCAGGCACCTGAGCCGCTAAGCGAACCCCGGGCGTCAGGAACGATAAACTGAAAGAGACATGATTCCCACCTTCGAATGGATGCCGGCAGGCATCAACTTCCTCGACCAGACCAAACTCCCTCTTGAAGAGACCTACGTTCTCGCCACCGACTATCGCCAGGTAGCCACCGTCATCCGCGACATGATCGTTCGCGGAGCCCCCGCCATTGGGGTCGCCGCCGCCATGGGCGTCGCCATCGGCATCCAGCGCAGCTCAGCCACCGATCTTCCCACTCTCTCCGCCGAGGTGGACACCATCGCAAAGACCCTCGCGGAAACCCGTCCCACTGCCGTGAATCTCTTCTGGGGCATCGCTCAGGTACGCGATCTCTACACCCGCCTGGCCGCTGTCGGCACACCCATCCCGCAGATCAAGCAGCAGGTGGTCGCCCTGGCCAACCGGCTCTACGATGAGGACATCGCCCAGTGCAAGGCTCTGGGAGCCCACGGAGCCGGCCTGCTACCCCAGCAGGGCACAGTGCTTACCCACTGCAACGCGGGAGCTCTGGCCACCTGCGGCTACGGAACCGCCCTGGGCGTCATCCGCGCCGCCGTGGAGCGCGGCCATCGCATCGACGTGCTGGCCGACGAGACCCGCCCCTACCTCCAGGGCGCCCGCCTCACCGCCTGGGAGCTGATGAAAGACTCCATCCCCACCACGGTGCTCTGTGACAACATGGCCGGCCACCTGATGAGCAAAGGCCGCGTGCAAGCCGTCATCGTCGGCGCAGACCGCATCGCCGCCAACGGCGACACCGCCAACAAGATCGGCACCTACAGCGTAGCGATCCTGGCCCGGGAGCATGGCATCCCCTTTTACGTCGCCGCGCCCTTCAATACCATCGATCTGGAAACTGCCAGTGGGGAAGGGATTCCGATCGAACAGCGCAACGCCCGCGAGGTCACCCACTCCAACGGCAAACAGATGACTCCAGAGGGCGTGGGTATTGAAAACCCTGCCTTTGACGTCACCCCGGCGCGATACATCACCGCGATCATCACCGAGCACGGCGTCCTGCGCGCCCCCTACGCCGACTCCATCCGCTCCATGGCCTCCGCATCCAGCCCCACCCTGTCCGCCGTCTAACGCGCAGCCATCCATCTCCCCGCGGAGCCGTCTATCTCCTTTGCCGTCGGGCCTCTGCACCCAACAGGAGACACACACGTCCCTTCTCATCTAAAATCTGACCGCAGCGCAGACCTTCTGCCCGCCGATGATCCCCAATATCCTCAATCCGCGAGCGCCCTCTCTCATTCGCGGCAATCTTCTGGTCTTTTTCAACCTCGCCCTGGCCACCCTGATCTCGCATTTTCCGGCCTCGCGGGCAACTCTCTGGCTGATGCTCCCTCTTCTCGGCTGCCTGGTCGGCACGGCAGACACGCTCCGCTGCATTCAGAAGCGATGGAACCTCTATCACGGCGGAGTCATGTTCTGCCTCTGGATGGACCTGATGGTCATCATGCTGGTGCTCTTCTTTCTGGTCTACCCCTATCTCCTGTGGGTGGGCGAGGCGTGAGAGCCATCTGAAAGGAACCATTTTCACCAGCAATCTGCTCCATCCCTCGCGCCGGCCAGCCGCCATCACCCCATCTTCCGCGCCTCCTTCGGGCCCTCCGCGCGTTTTCAACAACCCCCTTCAAGATCGCGGCCGGGTCGGTCACCCTGTAAACTGGCATTTGGCAATGTCAGATAGAACGTTTTACGTCACCACTCCCATCTACTACGTCAACGCGCGCCCCCACATCGGCCACGCCTACACCACCATCGTCGCTGACGTGCTCGCCCGCTACCACCGCCTGCAGGGAGACAACACCTACTTTCTCACCGGCACCGATGAGCACGGCCAGAAGATCGAGCGTTCCGCCGCCGCCGCGGGCGTCCATCCCCAGACCTTCGCCGATCAGGTCTCCAGCTCCTTTCAGCAGCTCTGGCGCCGCATGGGGATCACCCACAACGACTTCATCCGCACCACCAGCCCCCGCCACAAGCAGGGCGTGCAACATCTCTTCTCTACCCTCTATGAGCGCGGGTTCATTGAGTTGCGAACCTACACCGGCCAGTACTGCGTCTCCGATGAGGCCTTCGTCGAGGTCGCGCCCGGCGAACCCTGCCCCGACTGTGGCCGCATCACCGAGACCCTCTCGGAAGAGAACTTCTTCTTCAAGCTCTCTGCCTTCCAGCGCCCGCTCATCGATCTCATCGAATCCGGCCAGATCGCAATCACCCCAGAGACCCGCCGCAATGAGGTTCTCAGCTTCCTCAAAGGCGGCCTCAAAGATCTCAGCATCTCCCGCAGTTCCTTCACCTGGGGCATCCCCGTACCAGAACCTGCCGCCAGTGCAACCGCTCAGAAACACGTCATCTACGTCTGGATGGACGCTCTGGCTAACTACATCACCGCGCTGGGCTACGGCAGCAGTGACCAAAGGCTCCTCCAGACCTTCTGGCCAGCCAACCTGCAACTGGTTGGCAAGGAGATCATCCGCTTCCACTGCATCTACTGGCCGGCCTTCCTTCTGGCGCTGAACCCCAAGCTGCAGCACCAGAGCACCCAGGAACCTCCGATCCTGCCTGCGGAAGAGCACAGCGCCTGGGCTCGCACCTGGCTCCAGAAAGCCGTCGCTGCGCATGGATGGCTGCTCTTTGAAGAGTCCAAGATGTCCAAGTCCCGGGGCAACATCGTCCGTACAGAGACCATCCTCGACGCCTTCGGAGCCCTCTGCCCAGCTTCCGAACCAGCCTCGGAGCCGACTCAGAACCCCTCCGCAGCGCAACAACACCGCGATCTCTTCGCCTC
>DAHXNO010000022.1 GCA_027365345.1 Granulicella sp. | reverse complement strand
GCCCCCCGCCAGCGCCGCCCCCAGCAGCACCGCCACGCCCAGCAAAGGGTGCGAACGGGGAACACCCCCTCCCTGTTGCGCGGCCCGCAGCGATGGCCAAACCAATATCCCGATCCCCAAAGCGCCGAGCAACGTTCCTATCCAACCGCGCCCGTTCAGTGCATCGCCACCCGGCAACTTCCACTCAATCAGCGCAATCAGGATCGGCATCGTGGATATGATCAGCGAGGCAAAGCCCGACGGAGCCAGGGTCTCGCCCCAGGTAAGCAGCATATTGTTGCACGACATCAGCAGCAGGCCCACCAGCGACAACTTCCACCACTCGTCCCCCTGCACCCGCAGGCTCTTGCCAGAGAGCAGGGTGATGATCACAATCAGGGTGACCGAAATCAATGACCGCGTGGCTGAGACCACGGGAACCGGCAGGTGTTCCCCGGCTACATGGATGGCGCCGTAGGTAGAGCCCCACAGGAGATAAACACAGCCAAAAGCCAGCAGGATAACAGTCGATTTCGGCAGCCGCGAGAACATCTTCCTCCATGCTACTGGAGTTGCCTCCGGACCCTTGCACCATGGGGCCAAAAGCCAAACCAACGCCCGCTCTCTCCAAAGCAGGCGTTGGCCATCCGGAGATAGCAAGACCTCTAAAAGTTGAAGGCCAGTTGACCCGTAATCGCTCGAGGCGTCACAAAGTGAGTGCCGCTGAAGGTGGAGAGAAAGTTATACAACGCATACTTGTTGGTGAAATTAATCACCGTCAGCATCGCGCTCCACCTGTATCGCTTGCCGTCAAACAGATTGTCCTGCCCGATCGAGAAGTCAAATAGGCTGCGCGTCGCCACGCGCGGCGGAAGATGATCGTTATCTCCTCTGCCGGGCGCGGGAATCTGCAGCAGTGAGGACTTGAGCTGGCTAGCCTCACACTCATAGTAGGGTGTATTGGGAATCTGGACACCAATAAGATTCCTTCCAGTTGCCCTCACTCCATCGCAACTGAGTCCAGACTCAAACTCTTCGTCGGCGTCCAACGGGAGATAGGCCAGACCCCCGGTAACCGGGTTGGTTGTGGCCGGCAGGTTATTGTCCACCAGCACCACAGCGGGCACACCGTTCAACGTCGCCGGAGTTGTCGGCACACCGTTGGCTCCGATAGGGCTATTGGGAGCGTAGGAGCTGTTGGGGCATGCGCTGTTGGGGTCGTTGGCCAGCGTGTTGTAACAGGGCGTTGACCCCGCCACCAGACCGCTGTCATATCGCCAGTTGAAGCCGAACCATGGGGAGAAACGGCTCGGAAACTGATATTGGAGGTGCGTTGTCTGGTTCAGCTTTTCATCGTGGTCGATCAGGAAGGGGTAGTACGTGTGGCCCGGCGCTACGCCTCCGGTTGCTCCCGCCCCAGCGACCTGCGGCGGGAAGAACCGTGCAGCGACCGACTCCAGCACCATGAACGCCGAGAAGCCATGATACTGCGGAACGGTGACGTGAAACATGAATCCCGGGACCTTCGCGTTATGCCAGTCGATGGGGAAGGTGATGGGTGTATTGCCCAGCACACTGAAGTCGAAGGCGTTGTGCGTGTACTTCCAGATGTACTCGCCGGAGATCACCAGGTGGCTGCCAGCTTGCTGCTGAAAGCCGGCGTGAAACTCATTGCGGTACCCCGGCTGCATCACGGTGCCTACGCCGGGCTGGCATTCCAACAGCGGGGCAAGCACATCACTGCCGCAGCCCAGGCTGGAGAGCACAAGGTTTTCATTGAAGGGAGTCTCCAGAGTTCGCGCGTAGGAGAGACGGAGAATGGTTGCGGTCTTCTTCACGTCATAGGAGACGCCGACACGAGGCTCGGCCTGACGCGCCACAGCGAGGCCATTGTAGAGATCGCCTCGAATGCCCACGTTCCAAAGCCACGGACCCTTGGTGATCTGGTCCTGAACGTATAGCGCCGCCTCCTTCACGTCCGTGTGACCGATGAACGTGTAGTAGCCGCCGCCACGGGTGAGGTCATAAGGCGCCAGGACAGGAAGATAGTTCGAGTTGGGCAAGGTTCCCGCAGGGCACTGGCTGGGGCTCGCATAGCCCGGCAGCGAGTTGCCGTACTGATCCACGCAAGGGGAGTTGTAGGTGTTGTTTACGATGGCCAGATCATCGTTCTCACGCAGAAAGGTCTGCTCATACTCGCCGCCTATCTTGATGTTGTGGATCCCCCGAACATACGCGATGTCCCCGCGAACTCCGGCGTTAGTCAAGCTGCGCGCCTGGCCAATCGTCTGGTTCTGCAGCGTCACCGTGCTGAAGTCCGCCAGAGGATTGTCGCTGGGGTAGTAGTTATACGTGTCGCGGCGCACATAAGCCCCAAGGGTCAAAACGGCATACTGGTTCAGCGTCCAGTCATGCGAGGGAGCAACGTCGAAGGTAAGGATCTTCGATCGCTGATCGGTGTCTCCCACATCTACCAGCACCGGGTTCGCGCTGGCCCCGCCGCCCGCACCGGTTCCATCGCTGGCTACGTTCCTGCGGTTCAGATTATTCAATGCGTTGGGTGTCTGGAACCAGGAGCGCGTGAAATTCAAATTCAGATGGAAGACACTTGTTGGCGAAAACTGCCGATCGACGCGGTCAAAGAAATTCAGTTCGTTGCCCTTGTCATGGAAGACCTTGAACTCGGGAGCATCCAGGAATCGCCCCGTATCCAGTCCGTCGTCTTCGAAGAAGTTTCCCCAGGTCTTTCCTCCGTAACTGATATCAAAGGAACCCGTGGAAGATCCAAAGCTGCCATAGGAGGCTGAGGTAGAACCGGTGGGCGTCGTCACACCCAGGCCGGAGCGCGTTGTCACCTCAATAATCAGACTGGTCTTGTCGCCATACTCAGCCGGTGGAGCTCCGGAGATCACCTCGATCGACTGCACCGCGTTCGTCGGAAGTTCATTGGAGAAGACCTTGCTCTGCTGATCCGTAATGGGTTGACCGTCGATGGAGAACGAATTGGATGCATGATCTCCCAAACCATGGAAGAGCCCATTCGAATCCGCAGCAACGCCGGGAGACGCCAGCGTCACCAGCGAAATCAAAGACGAGGACTGGCTCTCCAGCGGCAGCTTCCGAAAAGAACCGCGATCCAGATCGGTGTGAAAGGTAGAAGAGTTCTGCATCATCCCGGAAGGCGCTGTTACGGTAACCGTCGTCGAAGAGGTCGCCACCTGCATCGCGATCTTCAGCGTAACCGGCACCTGCGAATCAATCTGCGTGATCTCCTGAATCTCCTGAAATCCAGGGCTCTTTACGGTCAGCCGGTAGGGACTGAACGGAACGTTGTAAAAGTGAAACTGCCCGGATGAGTCAGCCGTCTCCGTTCGCGTATAGCCGCTCGCGGAGTTACTGATCGTAACCACAGCGCCGGGAAGCATCGCCCCGCTAGAATCCGTCACGCTTCCATTCAATACTCCAGAGGTGCTTTGGCCCGCTGCCACGCCTACGGCAGCAATCAAGATCGTCACGCCTGCGACCAGCGCACCCCAAAGATTCAACGATTGGCGCCAGAAAACACTTCGCATGATGGAAAATCCTCCCGCGGATAAAAGTCCGCATATGGCAGCGTCAGACCCATTCACTTCTTCCATCGGGTAAGGCCGCTGCGTGCTACTAAACTCTTGAGAAGCTGGCCAACGAGCCAGACGAATAAAAAGAAGAAGAAGCGACGAGCCGGGTATAGCACCGCAGATACTCCGAGCGAGCCGTAGAGTCATCTTTCCTTTGGTGGCCTGCGAAACTCCGACATGCAAGAGCGTCCTTCTTGACGGAAAACGCCCATTACGACGATGCCTGGAGACCCATCCAAAGGAGATCTACCCTGCCGACCCATGCCATCCTTTGCCTTTTCCGGAGTTGCCGGCGGAAGAGAGAAGAACAACTCGGATGCGACTGATCTTGGCTACGATTCTTTGGCCAGGATCTGGTTATCGATCCGATCAATCCTGAGGCTTATGCCGGCAGAAGCCAACGTTCGCGCCAGCGGATGCTCCGACCGGTTCCGGGGAGTGGACAACGAAACGAACTACCTTCGTTCTCGCACTTCCTGAAACACGGGTCTCTTCAAATTTTGTTGGTTAGAGTGTCTCGTCAGGAGGGGGCTTGCTAAACGTGGCGTAGTGCCAGAGCGTCTCAGGCGCATGGTTCTTGGCCTGCATCACCTTGCACTCCACCAGTTCCATCCGCGGCGGCGCTACCTGCGCAACCGTGGGCATAGCGGTATGCATCGCCATGCAGAGAGGGCAATTCGCCTCACCGCCCGGCGTTTGTGAACCATCCGGCGGCGCGGTGAGATGCGCAGCTCGTTGGGGAAGCCACTGTCCATGGATGTGGATGGCCTGGACCGAGCTCGCTGCCACAACCAGGAGCAAGCACGCGCAGGTAATCAACCGCATCCACACCGAGTGTGCTGTCTTGATTGATCCGCTTTGGAGCCGTGTGGTCAAGTGTTCGGGCCAGGAGAAGTTTCGGCGTTGCCTAGCTATTCAGTTTTACGCAGATGGGACCATTAGCGCAACTTCTATTTTATCCGCATCCGCGTTCGCTTGACGCACTGTTCCCCTGCCGCAATGGAATTCGAAGCCTTCGTTCTCTATCCTCGAATGGCCTTGGTGAGCGCAGGCACAAGTTCGAACAGGTCTCCTACCACGCCAATATCCGCAACCTCAAAGATCGGCGCATCTGCATCCTTGTTGATGGCAATCACAGTTTTGGAGCCCTTCATCCCCACCAGATGTTGAATGGCTCCGGAGATGCCCACCGCAAGATACAGCTTGGGAGCAATCGTCTGTCCTGAGCTTCCCACCTGGCGCTCCATGGGCAACCAGCCGGCATCGCAGATGGGCCGCGAAGCCGCCAGTTCCGCACCCAGCGCCTGTGCAAGATCCTCCACCAGCTTCAGGTTCTCCTGCTCCCCAATCCCTCGTCCCACGCCGACAATTACCTCCGCCGCGGAGAGATCCACGGTCTGCGCTGCCTCACGAACCGGCTCACTGGGCACAGTCCGGATCTTGTCTGCGGTGAGCTTGGGAGCAAACACCCGCATCTGGCCCTGGCCCGCCTGCACAGCATCGGAACGGAAGCTCCCTGCCTGCACGGATACCAGACAGACTCCGTCTTGTTTCCGATGCCGGTACGATGCATTCAGCTTGCCTTGCATCCATTGGCGCATAAACACGGGTTCACTCTGTGCGTCTGCAATCTGCATTCCGGTCACATCGCCGATCAACACCTCGCCCAGGCGTGTGGCCAGCGCGGGAGCATAGTCTCTCACCTGGTAGGTATGCGGAAACACAACAAACTTTGGTGCGGCCTGCGCCGTGAGCTGCTCCAGGGCCGTGATCCAGCCATCGGCCGTGTACACCGAAAGTAGATCATCCCCTACCGCCCAAATCGTCTCCAGCTTTTTCGCGGCCAGCTCCGCAGCCAAAGGCTCAATCGCTGCGCTCTGGCCCAGCACGGCTGCGGAGCACGCAATGCCCAACCCGGCAGCCAGTGTCTGTCCTGCGGCCAGCGCTTCCATGCTGATTCGGTGCCAATCCGCCGCCTCAGCCCCACGGCGCTCATCGGCGCCCTTGGTCTCCATCACCACCAACACGCCTGCACTCATAGCACCTTCACCTCAAACCGCAACCGCTCCACCAGCTTCGCGGCAATCTCATCGGCTGACCCAGTCAGCATCTCTGTCTGTTTGGCGCGCGTCGGCAAAGATACCTTCACCACCTCGTCGACGCGCTGCGCAGGCGCAGCCGCCGTCAACTCACGCATCTCTTTCTGCCGCGCTCGCTTGATTCCCATCAAGGTGGCGTAGCGCAGCCGATTGCCGCCAGACTGAATGGTGAGCAGCGCCGGCAGCGGCATCTCGACAAACTGCGTCCACCCATCCTCCAACTCGCGCCTCACCTTGATCCGCTGGCCTTTGGCTGGGCCAAGCAACTCCACTTGCAGCGCCAGTGTGGCGTGCGGAACCCCTAGCAGCTCCGCCATCACCACCCCGGTCTGCCCTGCTCCCAGATCATCTGACTGCAACCCCGTCAGCACCAACTCGGGTTGCTCGGCCTTCACCGCCTCAGCCAGCAGCCGCGCCACATCCAGCGAGTCCCGCTCTGCCAGCGAACCCTCCCCACTGCCCGGCGTAACCACATGCAGCGCCCGGTCCGCCCCCTTGGCCAAGGCCTCGCGCAATGTGCTCTGGACCCGCTCCGCCCGGTGCCCCCGGATGACCTTTCCGGCGGCACGCCTATATTGTCGATGATCAACCGCGCACAGGCAGGACACGCAAGCCATGGAACTCATTCTCGGTCAGGGCCGCGCTGCGGCCGAGGCGCCCTCTAGCTCGGCTGCGAT
>DAHXNO010000019.1 GCA_027365345.1 Granulicella sp. | reverse complement strand
TCAATCTGATGGATGCGTTCGACGGTGAAGGAGGCGCGCTGCTGGAGGGCGGTGACGGCCGAGGAGGGAACCACGCCGGCGCGGGCCAGGGCAGTGGTGGCTGCAATCTCCACCCGGAGCCAGTTTTCATACTTGCGTTGTTCGGACCAGATGGCGGCCATTGCCGGCCGGGTATAACGGGCAATCATGCGGTAACTCCGGAGTTGACAATTCTGATGGAAGAGGGGGCAGCAGGACCAGAGATCGCGCCACCGGCTGGAAGGGAAGGAGATGTTCGGCGGTAGGTTGCCAAAGAACGGTCCCGACCCTGGAGCGTTTCAGTGTAAGTGTAACGCGGGGTGCTGTTTCCGCTGGGAGTCTTCTGGGCGCAGGGCGCCGACCCACGCTGCATGGAACGGGCGTAACCAAATGATTTCCCGATGCAGTTCTTTGTCGCGCGAAATCATCGCTTTGCGATAGAATAAGGCGAGATGCCCAAGGAAGATTCCATCGACGCGAATGCAGCGGAGGCCAGGCTGCGGAGTCTGGCTGAATTCCGTTTCCAGATGCGGAAGTTTCTCAGCTTCAGTGAGATCGCATCGGAGAGGTGCGGCGTTCCGGCGCAGCAATATCAACTGATGCAGGTGATTGCCGCGATTCCGGAGGGCCAGCAGGCTTCCATTACGTATGTGGCGGAGCGGATGGTTCTGCGGCATAACAGCACGGTGGAGCTGGTGGACCGTGCTGAGCGCGCGGGCCTGGTGCATCGAGAGAGTGATCCGAAGGACATGCGTCGCTCGCTGGTGTACTTGACGCCGCAGGGACAGGAGATTCTGAACCGGCTGGTGGCGGAGCATCTACGGGAGCTGGCGCCTTTGTGCGAACACCTGATCCATGCGTTGCGAGAGTTGCAGGGCGCGGTTGAGCGACCGGCGAAAGCGGAGCGCGGATGAGGAGCATAGAACGTTGAGCGACTTAGAATCGGCTGATTCCCTGCGGGACTTTTCCGCGGACAGCCGTATTTTTTATATCAGTCTGCTGGCATCGGTTCTGGGGGCGGTCGCCGCGGTTCTTGCCTGGGCGCTGGAGGAGATGGTTTCCTTCTTCACGAATCTCTTCTATTTCCAGCGGTGGAGCTTTCATGAAAGAGCTCCATGGCTGGCGGGCAGGCACTGGTGGCTGGTGGTGATGCCGGTTCTGGGGGGTCTGATTGTTGGATTGATCGCGCGCTATCTTTCGCCCGGGGTGCGCGGCCACGGATTGCCGGAGGCCATTGAGACGGTGGTTTTTAAAGACGGCAAGGTGAAACCTCGTGTGGCGCTGTTGAAGCCTGTGGCTACGGCGATTGCCATTGGCTCCGGGGGGCCATTTGGGACGGAAGGTCCGGTGATCATCAGCGGTGGAGCGGTGGCCAGTGTGGTGGGGCAGTTGTTGCCGGTTACGGGGTCGGAGCGGACCACGGTGATGGTGGCCGGCGCGGCAGCGGGCATGGCAGCGATGTTCAATTGCCCGATGTCTGCGACGCTGCTGGCGGTGGAGTGTCTGCTCTTTGAGTGGAAGCCGCGCTCGCTGGTACCAGTGGCGATCGCGTGCGTCTCGGCGGGGGCGGTCCGGCGGCTGCTGCTGGGACCGCAGAGCCTGCTGCGCATGGTTCCAACGGGTGCCCCGATCTATCACTCGGCGATGCTGGGCGCACTGCTGCTGGGCCTGGTGGCGGCGCTGCTGTCCACGCTGCTGAGCAAGGGGGTGCACTTCTTCGAGCTGATGTTCGAGCACCTGCCGGTCCATTGGATGTGGTGGCCTGCCATTGGAGGGGTGGTGATCGGGCTGTGTGGATACATCTTTCCGCAGTCGCTGGGGGTGGGCTATAGCGTGATTCAGCAGATGGTCTCCGGGGATATCACGTGGACGCTACTGAGCGGCATACTGCTGATCAAAACCCTGAGCTGGACGTTCTCGATGGGTTCGAATACGGCGGCCGGCATTCTTGCGCCGCTGCTGATGTTTGGAGGAGCATTGGGTGGGATTTTTGCGCACCTGATGCCGGTGATGACGCCGGGTGCGTGGGTGCTGGTGGGGATGAGTTCGGTGCTCGCGGCGGCGATTGGAGCGCCGCTGACCTCGGCGATGCTGGCCCTGGAACTGACCCATAACGGTGGGCTGATGCTGCCGGTACTGCTGGCGTGCATGGCGGCCTATGCGTTGAGTGTGCTGGTGCTGCCTCGGTCCATGCTGACGGAGAGCATGAGTCGGCGCGGGATGCATCTGAGCCGGGAGTTTGGCGCCGATCCTCTGGAGTCGATTCTGGTTACGCGTGCGATGCATACCAGCGTGTTTGCGCTGCCGGAGAACGCCACGAGGAAGGATGCGGTGGCCTGGCTGAGCAAGATGGAGGAGCGCGGCGGCGAGGCGTGGTCCCACTGGCAGAGGATCTTTCCTCTGGTGGATGGGGAGGGTCGACTGATGGGCACGATCACGCGGGCGCAGATGATTGCGGCCGCGCGCAAGAAGGATCTGTCTGTGCGGCTGATTGAGGACGCCAACAGGAAGCCGTTGACGGTATCGCCGGTAAGCACCTTGCGGAGCTGTGCGATGTCCATGGCGGAGTCCAAGCTGACTTCATACCCGGTGGTGAACTCGGAGGGTAAGCTGCTGGGGATTATCACGATCAGTGATCTGCTGAAGGGGCGGAGCGACGAGGCGCATCGCGAGAGCGACCGGGAGCGGGTGCTTCGGCTGCGCTGGCCGTTTGGATCGCGGGCCGGCCACAAGGCAGAGCAAAGCGAGGCGCCGACGGAAGACGACGAGGCGTTGGACGAGCCGGTTTAGAGGTGGAGTTCAGGCGAGCTTTTCGATTCCGAACAGCTTGGCCATCTCGTCGTAGAGAAAGCCGTGGCCTGGTTTGTAGGGCTGGATCCACTTTCCGTTGAGCACGAACTGAGGGATGGCGCGTTTGCCGGTGTTGGCGATGACGGCGTCGGCAGCGCCGGGGGTGGATTCAATATTGATCTCGGTGAAGTCGATGGCGTGTTGTTTGAGGAAGCGCTTGGCTTCGCGGCAGTCGCGGCACCAGTCTGCGGAGTAGACCAAAAGTTCCATACGTCGATTATCGCAAACCCTCGCTTGATTGGGGGTATACTCGGGGTGTTCGGACCTCATCCGCGGTTGGTAGGCGGAGCGGTACTGGAGAGAACGATGAGCCTTACGCAGCTTCTACGCAGCAGCGGAGCGGATCGCCCCGCGCGTCCTGTTACAGTCCAAACCCTCCTGGAAAAGAAGCGAGCCGGAGCGCCGATAACGGCGCTGACGGCCTATGACTACCCCACAGCCTGCCTGGTGGACCGCGCGGGCATCGATGTGATCCTGGTGGGAGACTCGGTGGGAATGGCGGCCCTGGGTTATGAGAGCACGCTTCCGGTGACCATGGACGAGATGGTGCATCACACGCGCGCGGTGGCGCGTGGCGTGCGGCGCGCGTTGCTGGTGGCCGACATGCCCTTTGGGTCCTATCACGTGTCGGCGGAGGAGGCGGTGCGGAACGCTGCGCGATTGATCAAAGAGGGCGGCGCGCACGCGGTGAAGATCGAAGGCGGGCGAACGCGAGCGGCTGTGGTGCAACGGGTGGTGGAGGCTGAGATTCCTGTGATGGCGCACATCGGGCTCACGCCGCAATCCGTGCATCGCATGTCTGGCTACCAGGTGCAAGGGCGCTCGGCTGAGGCTGTGGAAGGGCTCTATGCCGATGCGGCCGCTCTGCAAGCGGCCGGGGCTGTGGCGATGGTGCTGGAGGGGATTCCGCGAGAGGTGGCGGCTGGGATCACGGCTCGGACCGCGATGCCGACGATCGGGATTGGGGCCGGCCCGGACTGCAACGGACAGATTCTTGTGTTCCACGATCTCTTCAACCTGACGTTCTCGGCCCCGGCAAAGTTTGTGCGCAGGTACGGAGATGCGGCGGCGTTCTTCTCCGAGGCGCTGGAGCGGTACCGGAACGATGTGCTGGCGCGGGAGTTCCCCGGGGACGCGGAGAGCTACCACCTGCCGCGAGCGGTGAGCGCAGCGCTTGCGGAAGCAGGCCCGCCGGAGCCGGTATCCGCGGACGCCGGGCAGCGCGATGGCGTTGCCCAGGGTGCGGGTGCGCGCCGCGAGGCAGCGGCTGGGCTTTGTGATGTGGCGGCGCTAGAGCGGTTGGCAGGGGATTGAGCATGAAGATACTTACGACAGTGGGCGAGATGCAAGCGGCCTGCCGTTCGCTGCGGAGGGCGGGTACGCTGGGGCTGGTTCCTACGATGGGAGCGTTGCATGACGGGCATCTCTCCCTGGTGCGGCGGGCGAAGGCAGAGAACGATGCGGTGGTCGTCTCGATCTTTGTGAACCCGACCCAGTTTGCTCCGGGCGAAGATTTTGAGACCTACCCGCGGCGCATGGCGGAAGACTGCGCGAAGCTGGAGGCTGAGGGCGTGGCGGTGCTCTTTGCTCCGAGCGTTGAACAGATGTATCCGCAGGGTGCGACAACGCTTGTCGAGGTCGCCGAGGTGGGCGATCGGCTGGATGGAGCCTCGCGGCCGGGGCACTTTCGCGGGGTGGCGACGGTGGTGGCCAAGCTGTTCCACGTGGTGGATCCCGATCGAGCTTATTTTGGCCAGAAGGATGCGGCCCAGGTGGCTGTGTTGCGAACGATGGTGCGAGATCTTCTGTTCCGCGTGGAGCTGGTGGTCTGCCCGATTGTTCGTGAGCCGAGCGGCCTGGCCATGAGTTCGCGCAACCTGAAGCTTTCCGCGACGGAGAAGCAGCGTGCGCTGGCTCTGTGCCGCGCGCTACGGGCAGCGGCGAGAGCTTTAGAGTGTGGAAAGACACGTGCGGAGCCCTTGCGAGCCGCTATGTTGAGGCAGTTTTCTGGTGCAGAGGATGTGCGGCTGGATTATGCGGAGGTTGTGCACCCGGCTACGCTGCTGCCAGTTGCCGATACGCGTGACGGGGCGCTGATTGCAGTGGCCGCATGGGTGGGGCAGACGCGGCTGATTGACAACCTGTTGGTGGAGAATGGCTCCGCAGCCTCTGCGCCGGCAGCCTGCCAGGACGCGGAGAAGATGGAGGCGATGCATGCCTGAGCCACGCCGAATTCTGCTGGGAGTTTGTGGAGGGGTGGCGGCCTACAAGGCTGCGGAGCTGGTGCGGGAGCTGCAGCGCCGAGGCGCGGAGGTGCGCGTGATGATGACGCGGGCGGCGCAGGAGTTTGTCCGCCCGTTGACCTTTGCCGCGCTGACCGGGCACAAGGTCTATACCAGCATGTGGGAGACGTCCGAAGATCAGGCGGCGATGGAACATATCGAGCAGGCGCAGTGGGCTGAGGTGCTTGTGATTGCCCCAGCGACGGCGCACACGTTGGCCCGGCTGAGCGCGGGGCTGGCCGATGACCTGCTCTCAACGACCTACCTGGCTACTGACGCACGGGTGGTGCTGGCTCCAGCGATGAACGTAAAGATGTGGAACCATGCGGCGACGCGAGCCAATCTAGAGACGCTGGAGCGGCGTGGGCATCGGATTGTTGCGCCGGGCAGCGGCTACCTGGCCTGCGGCATGACGGGTGATGGGCGTCTGGCGGATACAGAGGCGATCGTACAGGCTGCATTTGAGCAGGAGCCGGAGCGTGTGGCGAGTGTAGATCCGGCGTCGGCGGCGCAGGATCTAGCCGGAGAGACGGTGTTGGTGACAGCCGGAGGAACGCGCGAGCCCATTGATGCAGTTCGATTCATCGGGAACCGTTCGAGTGGCCGCATGGGATACGCTTTGGCAGAGGCGGCGCAGCGCCGCGGCGCGAGGGTGATTCTGGTCTCAGCGGCCCGGACGCTGCCCGCTCCGGCAGGGTGCGAGGTGATGCCGGTAGAGACGGCCGAGGATATGCATGCGGCGGTGCTCTATCGCCTACCCGAGGCTACGATCGTGATCAAGGCGGCAGCGGTCTCTGATTTCCGAGTGCGCGAAGTGAGTGCAAGCAAGCTTCATCGTGAAGCTCCGCGCAAGATCGAACTGGAGCCGACCGAAGACATTGTTCGCAGCGTCATCGAGAGGAGGGCTCCTGGAACGCTGGTGATCGCGTTTGCCGCGGAGATGGGCCTGGACGTGGAGCGTGCGCAGGAGAAGCTGCGCCGCAAGGGCGCCGACGCCATCTTTCTGAATGACATCAGCCAGCAGGGTGTTGGCTTTGACGCGGACCGGAACGCGGGAGTGTTCCTGAGCGAAGCGGCCGAGGTGCGGCTGCCGGAGATGTCCAAGAGCGAGGTTGCGGATCGAATCCTGGACGAGATCGTGTTGCTGCGCGCGGCTAAGGCGGTTGCGCGGTAGAGGGCAGGGGAACGCAGGCTGCGGGAGGTTGTGGCGAAGACGGCTTCAGCGCCGGGCGCGGAAGAAGGTGGTGAGCATCTGGCCGCATTCCTGGGCCAGCACTCCTGCGGCCAGTTCGACCTGGTGATTGAGGCGGGGATGGTTCATGACGTCCAGCACGGAGCCGCACGCGCCTGCCTTGGGATCCGCCGCGGCAAAGACCAGGCGCGCGATGCGCGCATGCAGGATGGCTCCGGCGCACATGGCGCAGGGCTCCAGCGTGGAGTAGAGCGTGCAGCCCACCAGGCGGTAGTTGCGGAGAGCTTCGCCGGCCGCTCGGAGGGCGACCATCTCGGCGTGCGCGGTTGGGTCAGAGTCACGCAGGACGCGGTTTTCTCCAAGGGCGAGCACGTCTCCCTGGGGCGAGAGGATCACCGCGCCCACGGGGATCTCGCCGGCCGCCTCGGCTGCGCGCGCCTGCTCCATGGCAAGGAGCATCATCTCCTGATCGAAGGATTCGGGGTCAGCGGACACGGAGAATGCTCTCGGAGGAAGGGAGGGAGGGTCTGGCCGACGGATGCGATGGATGGCGGGGTTCATGCCGGCTCCTGCTGGGTCATGCAATGCAGCGCTCCCAGGCCCCAGATGAAGTCCGTGCAATGGATGCCGGTGATGGTGCGGTCCGGGAAGCATTCGGCAAGGATGTTCAGAGCGATGCGGTCGTTGGGATCGTTGAAGGTCGGCACGAGGACAAGGTTGTTGGCGACGTAGAAGTTGGCGTAGCTGGCCGGTAATCTTTGCCCTTCAAAGGCCACTGGCGCGGGCATGGGAAGGGTCTTGATGGTGAACGGTTGTCCCTTGAGATTGCGCGCGGCGTGCAGCCGCTCGAGATTTTCAGCCAGAGGCAGATGGTTTTCGTCCTTGGTGTTGGGCTCGACGGCGGTGAGGATGGTGTTGGGGGCGACGAAGCGGGAGACGTCATCGACGTGGCCGTGGGTGTCGTCGCCGGCGCAGCCACGGTTGAGCCAGATCACCTTCTGGATGCCAAAGTACTCGGCGAAGGCAGCTTCGAGTTGCTGACGGCTGACGCCGGGATTGCGCTGTTGCACTTCGCTCAAGAGGCACTCTTCGGTGGTGAGGAGAACGCCTTCGCCGTTGGCGTCGATGGAGCCGCCCTCCAGCACCAGGCGGTGGGTTTTGCCATCGGCGAGAGTGGTGACCGGCTCCACGAGATGCATGCCTTTGAGTTTTGCCACATGTCTGGGCACCAGAGCGTCATTGCGCCAGTTTTCATACTTGGCCCAGGCGTTGAACTTCCAGTGGGTGATAGAAAGCTCACCCTGCGCGTCTTTCACGAAGATGGGGCCGGAGTCGCGCAGCCACACGCGATCCGTGCGCCAGCAGTGGAAGTGCAGACGGGCGGCGTTGCCGCCCTGGCGGCGCAGCATGTTGAGCGCGCGGCGCTGGTCATCCTGATCGTTGACCAGGATGTGGACGTCTTCCACCTGCGAGAGATGGCGGACGATCTCACAGTAGACCCAGGGGATGGGCTGAAATTTGTTGGGCCAATCGGCGGGGTTATGCGGCCAGGCGATCCAGGTTGCGGCGTGCGGGGACCACTCGGCGGGCAGATGATAGTTGCTCTTGGCGTTTTTGCTGGATGGGGTCACGGGGCTGGCTTTTCTTGTGCTTTGATGGGGCGCGAATGGGCGTCGCTGGTGTTCACTTGGTTGCGGACGGGGTGGTTGTGTAGAAGGAATAGGTGGCCTGGTAGGGCACCCTGACTTCATTGTTCTGGTGGACGGCGTCACAGCCCATGGTGGGGACGCCCGCCTGGGTGTCAGAGCGGCGCACCAAGGTTACGTCCGTCAAGGTTCCTGCTGCTGTGCCGGTAGCGGTATCAACAGACAGATGCGACAATCCCCCATGAAAGATGTTTTCGATTCCTTCCGGAGACAAGACTTGTCCGACGGCGGGGATAATCTGGTCGGCCATCATGAGTGACTCTGTTCCTTCAAAGGATTCCCGATGGGGCGCTCCTGCCAGCTGACCTTTCCGGGCATGGACGATCTGAACCCCGATCACTTTGTCATCCTGAAGAAC
>DAHXNO010000145.1 GCA_027365345.1 Granulicella sp. | reverse complement strand
GAGGGCTGGAAGACAATAGCGTTCGGATCGCGCTGCTGGCGCAACACCCGCATCGTATCAAACGGGACAAAGATATTCTCGTTGTCCGGGCCGTTGTTGGAAGAGTCCTGAATCTTGTTCCGTAGCACGCCGATCACGGTAAACGGCTGGCCCTCCACCTCCACCACCTCGCCCACCGGCGGATAGCCGTTGAACAGCTTCTTGGCCGCATGGGCGCCAAAGATGATCACCTGGCGATGCTGGGTAAAGTCGTCGGGTTCAAAGTAACGGCCCTGGGCAACGTCCAGCCGCCGCATGCGTCCGTAAGGCAGGTCGATGGCCTTGGACTGGATCAGCACCACCTTGGGGCCATACTTCACGCTGAAGGAGTCATCGGACTCGCGCGAGATGGCGCTCAAAAAGGGCAGAGCGTCACGGATCGCCTCCATATCTCCATCCCTCAGATGGATCTTTCGTCCGGAGCGCTCTCCTCCGGCCTGCAGAGAAGTCTGCCCTCCCCAGATCATGATCACGTTGTCGCCAAAGCCAAGGAACCCCTCCATCACGGCGCTTCCCACCGCCTTGCCATAGCTCAGCAACAGCACCACGGTGGCCAGCCCCCATACAATGCCCAGCATGGTCAGGCCAGATCGCAGACGGTTGCGCTGCAGGGATGCCACGGATTCATGCAAAGCTACAGAAAGATTCATCTTGAACCTAGTCGGTGCGCAGGCACTCGATGGGGGTAAGGCTCGCGGCCCTCAGTGCTGGGTAAGTTCCCGCGCTCAGGGTAATCGCAGCCAGGGTAATTAAGGAGGAGACGATGGCCGTCGCAGAGAGCACCGGATGCGGCAGAATCGGCCCCATGGGTAGCAGGCGTAGGGCCAGGATGATCCCCACGCCAGCCAGCAGGCCAATGCTTCCACTCACCAGGGTAATCATCGCGGACTCGGCCAGAAACTGGCGCCGGATGTCGGCCGCGGTTGCCCCCAGGGCCTTGCGAACCCCGATCTCTCGCGTCCTCTCGGAGACGGCGACCAGCATGATGTTCATCACGCCAATCCCTCCCAAGGCCAGCGTCAACAGCGCGACTGCGGCAAAGAAGACGGTCATGGCGTGGAAGATGTTGTCCAGGAACTCCGCATCCTGCAGCGTATCCCAAACCCAAACCGCGTCCAGGTCGGTGGGGTCAAAGTGGTGCCGTGCTCCCAGAACCTGCCGCACCTCCCGCAGCGCGGCCACGTGCAGCGCGGAGGATACCGGCTGGATCACAATGTTATTCACATCGCCCCGTAGCTCGCCCTTGTCATCAGGAGGGAAGTCCCGCTCCATGGCGGAGAAGGGAACAAAGAGCTGCGAGTTGTCCGGCCCAGACCCATAGCTGCCATTCTGTTCTTTGGCGGCCAGCACGCCGATCACGATGTAGGGATACCCGGCGATGGCCACGGAATCACCGATCGCCGGCTCGCCGGGGAACAGTTGCCGGTTGGCGTCAGCTCCCAGGATTACCACCCGCGCGCCGTTGCGCTCATCCTCGGCACTCATCAGCCGTCCCTGCTCCACGTGCAGGGAGCGGAACAACTGGTACTCTGGCCAAACGCCGCGCACGGCTCGGCTGGCGGCGTTCCATCGGCTCACCTCGGTCACGGTCCGGGTCAGCTCTGGTGAGACGCGTTTTACCAGCGGAGCACCCTCTTTGATGGCGACGGCGTCGTCCACAGTAAGGACGATCTGGCGCCCGGCCGCATAACCCTGGTAGGGCATGGCGGTCTTGCCGTTGAAGCAGATGGCGATGTCGGTGCCGATGGAGCGCAACTGATTCCGCTGATCGATACCAAACCCGATGCCCAGCCCCACCAGTAGGATCACGGAGCTGATACCCCAGACGATGCCGAACATGGTCAAAGAGCTGCGCAGCTTTGCGGCCCAAAGGGCGGCGATCGTCTGTCGAAAGATCTCGTAAAGAGGCATAGTCTGGGGCCGCGGAAGCAAAAGCGGAGGCAAAACCTGAAACCGGATACGCATGCCATCGCGCTTGGGTTCCGTGTCGGCATCTCCAGCGCGGCCCCGCCCTATTGCCAACCAACTCCAGGGAGAACCAACTCCAGGCGAACCGTATCCGGGCGCTCACATCTTCCGCCAGCGCGGAAAGCCACTGGATAAGCTGGAGCTGGCGCTCCTCGCTACAAGGCTGGCGTCGCGTGTACTGCGTCCACCTGAGGATGGAAACGTACCGCTCTCGTTCGCCAAGCTGCGAGGGGGATGCTTGAGACCACGGCAACGGTACAGTAGGATTCAAAGAAGCGATGGAACTCCCTGAAGATTCAGCGCAGAGCCCGGATGGTGAAATCGGCAGACACAGCGGACTTAAAATCCGCAGACCTTAATCGGTCGTGGGGGTTCAAGTCCCCCTCCGGGCACCAGACAATCCCAGCCAATTTTGCAGTTGCCCTTCGAATCCATCAAATTTGGGAATTGTGAGCACGTGAAGACTATACCGCTGGCTAGACAAGTCTCATAAAGACCTATATATTGGACCTTGTAAAGCCATAAGGCTTTATGTATGGAGCCTTATGTGAAATCGAACGTATTCGATGTCCTGCCCCCCGCCGTCAAACGGTCGCTGACCAAATTCGGCAGTGACCTTGCGACCGCACGGCGCAAACGGGGGCTTACGATCCTTGCCGTCGCCGAGCGCATGGGCGTCTCCAAGAATACCTATCTCCGCGCAGAGAAGGGCGATTCCAAAGTCGGACTTGGCGTTTATGCGATGGCGCTTTTTGTCTTGGGCTTCGGCAGCCCTCTCGGCACCCTCATCGACGTCAGCCGCGACGATACCGGCCTTCTCCTCGATCAAGAACGCCTCCCCAAGCGTGTGCGCATGAAGAAAGCACGGGTACCTAAATCATGAAACGGACCATCGACGTGATGCTGGGCGACGGGCCGCAGGTCGGCACGCTGCGCTACGACCTGCAAGGCCGCCGTGAAAACGCGGCCTTCGAATACAGCGCAGGCTGGCGCGGTGATCCCGCACGTTTCGCTCTGGGGCCGACGCTACCGCTCCAAGCAGGACCGCAGTTTCACCGCAAGGCGCAAGACGGTTCTCTCTTCCATGCCGCCGTTGCCGACACCGAGCCCGACGGATGGGCGAAGCGCGTCATCATGCGCGATCACATCAAACGCAGGCAGGAATTGCGCCGTGAGGGAAGAGAGGAAGAGGCACAGCCGCTCAACGCGCTTGATTACTTGCTGGCCGTGGATGACGCCAGCCGGGTAGGGGCGCTTCCTTTTCGCGACGAAGAGGGCGTGTTCCAGCGTGCCCAGGAAGAAGGACGGCGGACGGCTCGGCCCCTCATCGAGCTTGGACATTTGCTGAATGCGACGCGTGCTGTCGAGGCGAACAAGGAAACGGCGGCGGACCTTGCCTATTTGCGCGGACGAGGGACATCGCTCGGCGGCATGCGCCCCAAATGCACGGTCATAGACGATGACGGCGCTCTGAGCATCGGGAAGTTTCCCAGCATCACGGACGAGCGCGCCGTGGCCAAGGGGGAAGTGCTCGCTTTGACGCTTGCCCGGAGCGCCGGGATCGAGGCCGCCTCAGCACGTATTGTCGAAAGCGATGGTTTGCCCGTAGCACTCGTCCGCCGCTTCGACCGGCAAGGCAACGGACAACGCCTCATGTATGTCTCCGCCGCGACCATGCTGGGCGTCGAGGCGACGGAGCCCGAGGAACATTCCTACACCGAGATCGTGGATGCCATCCGCGTCCACGGGGCCAACGCCCAGGCCGATATCGAAGAGCTGTGGCGGCGTATTGCCTTCTCGATTCTGATTACCAATGTGGACGACCATCTGCGCAATCACGGCTTCTTGCACGTAGACCGGGAATTCTGGCGTCTCTCGCCCGCCTTCGACATCAACCCGTCGCCTGAGCGCGTGCGCGAATTAAGGACATGGATATCCGAGAGCGCAGGCCCTGAAATGACCATCGCCGCCCTCATGTCCGTGATTGCCTATTTCCGCATCACGGAGGCGCGCGCCAAAGAGATATTGGGCGAGGTTGTGCATGCCGTGGATGGCTGGCGTATGACCGGGCAGAGCATCGGCATGAGCGCCGAAGAGCTTGAGCCCTTCATAGATGCCTTCGAACATGGCGAACGCGACGCAGCGAAGAAGCTTATCTGACGACCAGACCCGGTAAACCCCGGAAATACCCGAAAACTTACACAGTGACTTTCACAGTCTCACATTTATGATTTTTAAGTAGTTTTATTTTCTATCAGATACAAGCAGACAGAAGGGACTTAAAATCCGCAGACCTTAATCGGTCGTGGGGGTTCAAGTCCCCCTCCGGGCACCATAGAATCAATAACTTAAAGAAATTAAGCCTTTCCCGGTTTAGACCACATATCGGGCATTTGGATGGCGACCAGCTTCTCGAGCACGGCCTTTGGCGTCAACCCCGGCGCCAGGGCTTGCAGGCGGCTCTTGAGCGTCGCGATCAGGCAGTAAGCCAGAAATGCCGCCAGGGTGTGCGCCTCAACGCGATGCTCCAACTGGTGATAGATGGGGCGGATGCCCAGTTCGCTCTTCATGGTGCGAAATACGGCCTCGATCTGCGTGAGTTGGATCTAGCGTTCCCAGAGTCAGATCTCCTGATCTGGGGGAAGTCAGGTTGAGCCGAGTTTGAAGACGAGTTTGAGGTTGGTACCGGGCAAGATGGTTTGTGTGTCGTTGAGTTCAGCTAAGAGTTTTACGATGGCCTGATCGTGAGCCGCCGGGGTCAGGTGGTGGAGACGGACGGTCAAGGTGTTGTTGGCCGGGTCAGGGGTAAGATCGGCCTCGGTATCGAAGATCTGGCGCAGCAAGGCCCGTGCATCATCGGCGCGGGCGATATGTTCGCGAAGAAGCGATGCCATGCTGGTTTCGGCGCGATAAGCGATCATCTTGATGGTATCGACGAAGTGCTTTCGTTCCGTGCGCAGGCGAGTACCAGTTAGGCCCATCGCGGCCTTGCGCTGACGCACGTACTCCCGCACCGTGGACTCGCCGACAACGATCTCCGGCTTCTCCTGCCGCAATCGCGTCCAGATGCGATGCGCTGTGTGCCGCTGCTTCCGCGGGGCCCGCCGATCGGC
>DAHXNO010000122.1 GCA_027365345.1 Granulicella sp. | reverse complement strand
TGGCGGGAGGCGTAGAGGACTCCCGTCTCACGCACCAGCTTGGAGAACTGGTCGATGTGTTGCTGAGAGAGAGCGAGGTCCTCGGGACCATCCCCGGCGAGATCGAGGTAGTGGTGCGGGGTGACGTCCGGCGCCAGATCGATCTCGCGGAAGTAGCGGCCAGCGAGGACAGGCGAGTCGACGAGCTGGTAGAGGGAGACGGTCTGGAAGATGACATGGGAGGAGGTTTCGGTTGCGCCGCCGGTGGGCTGCAGCGCGGTACCGAAGCGCCAGCCAGCGGGGATGGTGATGGAGGGCGAGACCAGGATTTCATCCACTTTGGTGTGCTGGATGTCTCCGTTGAGGGGGTAGACCAGGAGGGTGTTCCAGCTCAGGAGCGCGAGGTTGGCGCTGGTGGATCCGCCTTCCGTGAAGTTGCCGTTGCCGGTGGCCAGGAAGTCCATTTTGACGTTCAACTGCGTGACGCCTGCGGGCACTGTGATGTGATAGCTGAACATATCGACCAGGTCGCGGGTCCACTTGACCGGCTGGCCGGTGGGGGTGGTGATGGTGAAGCCGGCCTGGTTGATGATGGGGCCGGTGGGGCCGTGTTCGCCGGGGATCCACTCCGGATAGACGAGGGTCATCGGCGTGGGCTGGGAGCTGGCGGTGACGGGGATGGTCTCTGTGGCGTGCAGGATTTTACGCGGAGCATCGGTGAGGTCGACGGCGAGGGTGATAGGCGTGGACTGCGCTGAGGCGGCGAGGGTCGAGAGGCTTAGCACGGCCAGGAAGAAAGGGCGAAGAATCGGCATGTTTCAATTTGCTCCTTGAGGGAGGTTAACACTGATAGGGGATGGAGAGACAGCGGATTGGGCTGAACTGGATGGGGGAAAGCGCGCCGATGGAAGCGAGCGTCAGATAGAATTGGCGCACGCATGATCCTCTACGCTGTGGTGCTGGGTCTTATCGTTTTGACGCTGCTGGGTGTTTCGCTGGCCAGGCTTGGCGGGGTGAAGACCAAGGCGGATTACCTGGTGGCGGGTCGCTCGCTGCCGGCGTTTGTGCTGGTGTTTACGCTGCTTTCCAGCTGGATTGGTTCGGGTTCGTTGCTGGGAGGGGCGGAGAACGCGTACAAGCATGGGTTTGCAGCGCTATGGCAGGCGGGCGGTGGATGGGCCGGATTGCTGCTGATCTACTTTATTGCGCCGCGGGCGAGGAAGTTTGCGCAGTTTACGATTCCGGATCTGCTGGAGGTGCGCTATAACCAGACGGCGCGGGTGCTGGGCGTGATCGCGGTTTTGTTCACGTATACGGCGATTACGAGCTACCAGTTTATCGGCGGTGGCGACATTCTGCACCTGATCTTTCCGCAGGTGACGGCGCGGAGCGGGCAGGTGATTCTGGCTTGCTTTGTGTCCGTCTTTACGGCGATTGCCGGGATGGGTTCGGTGGCGTATATGGACGTGGTGATCGGGTTGCTGGCTACGTTCACCATGATTACGGCGCTGCCGGTGCTGGTTCACCTGGGCGGCGGGTGGGGGCAGATTCGGGCCGCTCTGCCGGCTTCGCACTTCAAGGTGTTTGGGGATCTGCGTCCGTTCCAGAGTTACTACGCAGCGCCAGCGGTGGCGGGAGGAGCGCCGCAGGAGGTTCAGTCTGCCTTTGCGATCTTTTTGCCGACGTGCCTGCTGATGCTGGGAAATCAATCGATGTACCAGAAGTTCTTTTCTGCCAGGAGCGAGCGCGCAGCGCGGCGGGCCACGGTGGGATGGCTGGTGGGGACGTTGTTTCTGGAGTCGATTATTGTGGCGATTGCGGTGGTGGGATCCGCGATGTACAAGACGGGCGAGGTGCATGCGCGACCGCGAGAGGTTCTGGCGTATACGGCGGTTCATGCCTTTGGAGGTTGGGGCGGAGCGGGGTCTGGAGCGAGGCCTTTGGCGATCCTGGGAGCTTTGCTGGTGGGAGCGATCTTCGCCAAGGTGGTATCCACGGCGAATAATTATCTGTTTTCGCCTGCGACGAACCTGGTGAACGACATCTTTGTGCGCTATGTGAGACCGGAGGCGGGCAACAAGCAGGTGTTGCTGGTGAGCCGTTTGATGGTGGTGGGGCTGGGGGTATGGGCGCTGTATCAGTCGCTGGGGACGACCTCTGTGCTGCAGGAGTCGCTATACGCTTATACGATTTATGCGGCTGCGCTGACGCCGGTGATTCTGGCGGCGTTTTTCTGGCGGCGAGCGACGGCGCAGGGGGCCGTGGCCAGCATTGCCGCAGGAACGGTGACGACGGTGAGCTGGGGTTGGATTACGCCGCATCTGCCCGCAGGGATGGCCGCGACCGACGCCATTGTGCCGTCGCTGGTTGTGTCTGTGCTGAGTTTGTTGGTGGTGAGCTTGATGACGGCTCCGCCCAGCGAGAGGCAGTTGAGGCAGGTGGTGGAGGATGGTGATGTTGCCGCGCGAGCTTGAGGCCTCGGCAGTGGCTTCCAGAGGACAATGGTTTTGCGGGAGGCAGGGACGCGAGGGGAGGCTGAGCTGGATGAAGGAGGAGTTGCCGTGAGCGAGAGCGAGAGAGAGCGTTCGCCGGACCGTTCGCTGATCAAGGGGCTGGTAGCGGGTGTGGTGGCGGGTTTGGCAGCGACGGCGGCAAGCTCTGCCGTGGAGAGGCTGTTTGGCCCCAGCAGGCCGGAGTCTGCGGCTCCGGCGGCGGAGATGGAGGAGACGACGGCCGGGCAGGGATTGGAGCGGAAGCCGAGGAGCCGGGCGAGGCGATGGGTGGTGGGCGCGGCGGCTGGAGCAGCCTACGGCGCGCTGGTGGAGTTTGCTCCCGAGGCGACGGAGAGGCAGGGTGCTATCTTTGGACTTGTTTTGATGGTGCTGGGCGAGGAGCACGAGCCGCAGGCGGCAGAGGAGATGGAGGCAGAGCCGGTTGGCCGAGGAGTGAGCGGGTCGGGGAGCCGCAACGGTAGCTGGTCTGTGAGTCGGTCTGCCGGCCGCATGGCTTTTGGTCTGGTTGCGGAGCGGACGAGGCGTGCGGTGCGGAGGATGCTCTGACGCGCGGGCCTCGGGCGGATTCTGGGCTGTGGTTCGGAAGGAATGGTTTTTGGCGTCCGGCCACGGGATGAGGAGTTTGCCATGGAGGATGAGGTGCGGCTTGCGAAGCACAGGGTGAGTGCAGAGGCAAAGGCTGTGAAGCGTCCGTGCCCGGGCATTGCGAACGCCTGCGCGTTGGAGGATGGCGCTTCCGTAGAGAGCGGCCCGCGGCGCTGGAGCTCTGCGCCGGTGAAGGTCCGGCTGTGCGTACTGCGCATGGCGCGGGGGCTGATGGCGGAGCGGGCGCAGGAGTTCTGCGAGGCGATTTCGCCGCGGCTGGCGCGCAGCCATGGCGATACGCTGATGGCGGAGCTGATGCCGCTGCTGGCAGGGTGCAGGTTTCTGGAGCAGAGGGCGGCGCGGATTCTGGCTCCGCAGCGGTTGGGCTTGAGGGGGCGGCCTTTGTGGATGGCGGGCGTGGCTGGCGAGATCCAGCGTGTGCCGCTGGGCCATGTGCTGGTGATTGGCCCTTCCAACTTTCCGCTTTTCATTCCCGGGTCGCATGTTTTGCAGGCGCTGGCGGCGGGCAATCGCGTGACCTGGAAGCCGGGCCTGGGAGGTGAGGCGGTGGCGCTGGTGGTAGCGCGAGCGCTGGCTGAGGCGGGTTTGCCCGAGGGCGTGCTGACGGTGACCGATGAGAGCGTGGAGGCGGCGCAGAAGGTTCTGGAGACGCGCCCGGACAAGGTGATCTTTACGGGATCTTCGCGAACCGGCCGCAGGCTGCTGGCGGAGTTGGCCGAGAGCGTGACGCCGGCGGTGCTGGAGCTCTCTGGAGCGGATGCGATTGTAGTGACGCCCTCCGCGGATCTGGGTGAGGTAGCCAAAACGGTGGCCTTTGGGCTGCGCTTGAACGGGGCTGAGGTGTGCATGTCTCCGCGAAGGCTGTTTGCGACGCGGGCAACGATGATGGCGCTGCGGCCGCTGTTGCAGGCGGAGTTGGAGAAGGTTCCAGCCGTGGCGCTGGAGGAGGGAACTGCGCAGCGCTTGCGTGTGGTTCTGGAAGAGGCGGTGGGCCAGGGCGCGGAGGTAAAGGGAGCGTTTGAGCCCCAGGCGCAGAGGCCGCTGGTGGTGGACAGGGCTTTGCCAGGCATGGCGGTTGCCAGCAGCGATCTGTTCGCTCCGGTGATCTCCTTGATAGAAGCGGAGACGATGCTGCATGTGCCGGAGCTTTATGCGAAGTGCTCCTATGGGCTGACGGTGGCGATCTTCTGCGCCGGCAGGCGGGAGAAGATGGCGCACGCGCTGGGCGGCATGCTGAAGGCCGGGACACTGTTGATCAACGACATCATTGCGCCTACGGCGGATCCCCGGGCTCCTTTTGGCGGCCGGGGAGAGAGCGGCTACGGAGTGACACGCGGTGCCGAGGGGCTATTGGAGATGACCGCCGTGAAGACCGTGCTGGTGCGACGCAGAGGCTGGAAGCTGCATGTGAGCCCGCCACGGAAGATGGATGCGGAGGCCTATGCGGGGTTGGTCCAGTGGATGTATGGCAGGGGTCTGGGGGCTCGGTGGGCCGCAATGAAGAGGCTTTGGAAGAGGATGCGTTTCTGAAGACGCGGCCTGATTGACGGTGGAAGTGGCTTGGCAAGTGGCTGCTGGAGATTTGGCTTGCGCCCCTGATCTGCTGAGGCGTTGAGCCGTTTTGCCGGAGTGCGCTGCCGGGTTGCGTGACAGAGAAGCTTGGCCTGACGGAGTGGATGCGTGCGATGGCGATGTGGGGGTAGAATCATTCAGCTTGCAGGTTGTATTCCGGACCGGGCGCACGGAGGTCTCTTGCGTGGGGAAGGCTCCCGTCGATGTTTGGGCTTCGCATGACGGTTGCGGGAAGATGACTTGATTGGAAGCGACGAACGCAGGCCAGCGCCGGGGCTCACTGCCGTTAAAGGAGACGAAACACGATGAAGTTGACCACCTATATCAACCTGCCCGGAACATGCAAAGAGGCGCTCCAATTCTACGAAGAGCATCTGGGCGCCAAGATCGTATTCGAGATGAGCTACGATCAGATGCCGGAGCCAAGGCACATTCCACCCGGGTTCAAGGGCGATGCGGTTCTCCATGCCGCAGTCTCGATCGGAGAGGCGCTACTCCAAGCCGCCGATGTTCCGGGCGCCGAGCCCATGCGTAGCGCCTACCTTACGCTTTCTGTGGATAGCCATGAAGAGGCGGAACGCATCTACACAGCGCTGACGGAAGGTGGCCAGGTCTTTATGAAGCTAGAAGAGACGTTCTTCGCGCATTGCTTCGCGCAGTTCCGCGACAGGTTTGGCATCAACTGGATGCTGGTCCATGCGAAGCCCATGCCGCAGCGAGCCTGAGCGAGGCGGAATGCAAATTCGATTGGAAAGCTCGGGCAGGCGATGAAGGCAGTTCCGTGACGGCAACGGCGGCGTCTGTTGGTTGTTGGGCGGGGTGCCGGGAGCGGCTAGAGCATTTTCCCCGTTGATGGGTATCCAAAAGCGATTGTGCAGTGGCGTTTTCATTGGGGGAAACGCCCATCAATCTGAATCTGCTGGACTTCACCTACGGGGAAAATGCTCTATACGCCCTTGCGTAGGGGTTCCCAGATGTACTTGTGGATTTGCAGGCTGAGGCGAGCGGGGAGGCCGTCGGCGAGCATCCACTCGACGAGCAGGCGGGGATCGAGGGCACAGTTGGTGGTAGAGCGCTGGTCGCTGGGGTTCTTGAGGAACGCGGGTGAGAAGAGGATGTGGCCGCAGCGAGCGGCGAGGTCGTGGGTGTGGAGAAACTCGCGGGCAAACTCGTAGTCAGCGCGGCTGGTGAGGACGAACTTGACTTCATCCCTGGGGGTGAGCGCGGCGAGGTTTTCCAGGCGGAAGGTGTTCGCTGCGGATCCGGCGCCGGGGCACTTGACGTCTACGATCTTATGGACGGCGGAGGGTACATCGGCGAGTGGGCGCTCGCCGCTGGTCTCCAGCAGGAGCGTATAGCCGCGCGCCAGAAGTTCTTGCATGAGAGGCAGCAGTTCAGGGGCCTGGAGCAGGGGCTCGCCGCCGGTGAACTCGATGAGGCGGCAGGGGGCGAGAGCTTCGATTCTGGTGAGGATCTCTGCGGCGGAGAAGGATTCGCCGGTGGTGAAGGTGTACTCTGAGTCGCACCAGGCGCAGCGCAGGTTGCAGCCGGCGAGGCGGACAAAGATGCAGGGAAGTCCGGTGAAGGAGCTTTCTCCCTGCACGGATTTGTAGAGCTCGATGAGGCGCATGCTACTTCCTCGCGGGAGGAACGGCGTTCTGAGGCTGGTAGTAGCGGGCGAAGCTGGTGTCTGTCTCATAGAGCGTGCAATCTTTGATGCGCACGCGTCCGGAGGTCATCTCCAGCATCTGGGCCGCGGTCTTCTCATAGAAGTAGCGGGCGAGGTTTTCAGCCGAAGGATTGAGGGTGGTGAAGGGTTCCAGATCATTGATCATCTGGTGATCGAGATATTCGACGGTGGGGCGGAGGACTTGCTTGAGGAGTTTGAAGTCCAGCAGCAGGCCGGCTTCATCCAGATCTTCGCCCACGAGCGTGACCAGCACGCGGTAGTTGTGACCGTGCGGGTTTTCGCACTTGCCGTGGTAGTTGCGGAGGTAGTGGCCTGAGGAGAATCCGGCCTGTACCGTAACTTCAAACATGGTGGGTGGGGCTCCGATCGGCGTGCTGTTTTCGCCATCTCCCATTTTACCGGGTTCATGGCTCTGGATTGCCGACGGGTTCCGCGTGGAAGGACTTAGCGGGAGCGGTGGCGGCGCTTTTGTTGGCGCTCCTGTTCGAAACGGCGCTCTGCCTGCTCGAAGAGGGAGCTGAGGATGCCGAGCAGAGTGAGGACGAGCGCGAGGCAGATCAACGCGATGCTTGCGGTTCGCCACAGGGCGGCGTCTCCGGGAGAGCCGGGCTGCTGCGCCACGTTGGTGAAGGAGAGCGCGATGGAGAGTAGCGAGAGTCCGGCGAGCGTGGCGGCGAGGATGTAGAGATTGCGTCCCATCGGCGTGGGGGTTAAGGCCCTGCGTCAAGGATACCCGAGAGGTTGGGATCCCGGCCTGGCGGCGGTAACAGGGTAACAGGGCGAGGCGCGCCGGTTCAGGCAGAAGGCGCAAATGGGTTGGAGGGAGCGAAGAAACGTTCGACGTCGGCGATCTCCTGGGTGCGCGCGTAGGGAGGCAGCGAGCGGAGGAAGATGGGACCGTAGCGGGCGGTGCGGATGCGGGGGTCGAGGAGCATGAGAACGCCGCGATCGTCGAGAGAGCGGATGAGGCGGCCGAATCCTTGTTTGAGGGCGATGACGGCCTGGGGTATTTGGAGTTCCTGAAAGGCATTGCCGCCAGCGGCGTGGATGGCCTCGCTGCGGGCCTTGGTGACTGGGTCCGTGGGGACGGCGAAAGGGAGCTTATCGATGATGACGCAGCTCAGTTGCTCCCCTTGGACGTCGATCCCTTGCCAGAAGGAGCTGGTTCCGAAGAGGACCGCGTTGGGAGTCTCGCGGAATTGCTGGAGGAGGATGTGACGTGGCGCGGAGCCCTGCAGGGGCAAGGGGTAGGGGAGTTGGCTGAGCAGGCTCTCATAGAGCTTGCGCATCTGGGCGTGGCTGGTAAAGAGACAGAAGGCGCGGCCGTGGGTGATCTCCAGGACGCGGCGAATCTTCTCCGATGCCTGCGGGAGAAAGTCGGGATCCTGCGGCTGGGGCATGCCGGGCGGAAGGTAAAGAAGCGCCTGGCGAGGGTAGTCGAAGTGACTGGGGATGACCAACTCGCGGGGTGAGAGGATGCCGAGACGGCGCTTGAGGTGGGCGAAGCCGGGCTTGGCGTGGTTGGCGCTGGATGAGGCGCGGGCTTCCGCCGGACTGATGGCGTCCTCTGAGCCTGCCGCGTTCTTGGCGCTGGAGTCCAAGCTTGCCTCGGCTGGAGCGGCTACGGCAAGAGTGGCGGAGGTGAGGATGACCGTGGGATAAAGGGCGAAGAGCGTCTCCGAGAGCAGGGTGGAGACGTCAATGGGAGTGGCCAGCAGGTGCGTGCTGAAGGCATGAGGGAGAGCAGAGGGAGCCCCGGCTGGACCACGGGCGGTGTTGCGCAGGCCAGAGGCGGCGCGGCGTTCGATCCAGAAGACGGTGTTGGCGTCTGTGGACTGAAGGAGGAAGCTGAGATGGTTGCGGATGTTCGCAGCGCGATTGCGCAGGCCGGCGGCTTCTTCGACGTCGCGCAGGCGTTCGAGCTCGCCTTCAAGGCGCTGGAGGGCGTTGAGCGCGCCCAGGTAAGCATCGCCGCGCTCTTCCAGAAAGCTCGCGCGGTCGTTGAACTCCAGACGGCCCAACTCCGAGGCTCCGGTGGGCAGGGAGGCGAAGAAGAGTTTGGAGCGCTCGCGGAGGGTTTGTGTGGCGCTTTCAACGGCGCTGGTGCTGACGCCTTTGGCGCGCAGGAAGATCTCCGTGTCGCGCGAGAGTTCTTCAAAGCGGGCGTTGCTGAGGGCGATGCCGAAGTACTGGCTGGCGACATCTTCCAGTTCGTGGGCCTCATCGAAGATGACGGCGGCAGCCCCTGGGAGGACGCCCGCGTCTGGAGCGCCGGCGGCCTGCTGCTTGATGGAGAGATCTGCGAAGAAGAGGTGGTGGTTGACGATGATGATCTCTGATTCGATGGCCTTGCGGCGCATGGAGGTGATGAAGCACTGCTCCCAGTTGGGACAGGTCTGGCCGAGACAGGCGTCGCTACGGGCGTCCAGCTTGCGCCACAGAGCGGAGTCTTCGGGAAGACCTTCGATCTCGGCACGGTCGCCGGTTTCGGTGCTGCGCTCCCATTGCAGGATGGAGTGGAAGTGGGAGATCTCTTCCAGGCCGGTGAGCAGAGGGTTGTCGCGCAGGGCATAGAGCTTCTGCTTGCAGAGGTAGTTGGCGCGGCCCTTCATGTAGCAGACGCGCAGTGGGCCGAGGAGCGACTCCAGGAAGGGAATGTCTTTGAAGAAGAGCTGCTCCTGCAGGTTCTTGGTTCCGGTGGAGATGATGATGCGCTGCTGGAGCTCTCTGGCGCGGCGCAGGGCGGGCAGAAGGTAGGCCAGGGTTTTACCGGTTCCGGTACCGGCTTCGACGATGAGATGACGGTGCTGGTTGAGGCAGGTTTCGATCTCGCGGGCCATGGCGTACTGGCCGGGGCGATGCTCAAAGGCTAACGAGGAGCGAGCCAAGAGCCCACCGGGATGGAAGAAGTCGCGGAGGGAGGGCAGCTTGTGGTCTGCCGGAGTGGCGTTAGCCAATGAAGTTGGTGGGGCGAAGGGCATCGGGCTAGGTTGATGATAATCGCCGTTGGTTGGCTGCGCGGAAGGCGCCTGGTTGCGATGGCGGATGGGCGTCGGGAGGAAGGAGGGATTGGGGCTGGGATGGGAGCGCGGGGTTTCGTTCCTATAATGAAGATTGCGCTCTGGATGCGCGAAAGAAGGTACGCTGCATGGCTCCAAGACGCGAACAGAAGAAGCGCATGGGTAAGAAGCACCGGCAGGCGAGCACGCGGCCACGGCTGGGCAAGACGCCGGGAAAGAGCGCGAACTCCGCAACGGCAGCGGCTTCTCCGAAGAAGCGCAAGCAGATTGCAGCCAAGAAGGCCGCGGCGCAGAAGGCAGCCAGGACTCCGACCAGGAGCCCGGAGCGCGAACGCAAGGTGGTGGTGCGAGGACGCGCAGGGGTTGGGAACGATGGAGAGCCCGGGCGTGAGCTTGCAGAGCGGAGGAGCGCGGGGCGAGAGCCGAAGGAGAGGCTGGAAGAGAACGAGGAGAGGCAGTGGCGGCAGGCGGAGGCTTTGGCGGAGCAGTTGAGCGTTGCCGCAGAGGGCGGGCGACGGGAACCGGCGCAGGCTCCGCTGGTGGCCATCTGCGGAAGGCCCAACGTTGGCAAGTCGACGCTGTTCAATCGGCTGACCGGGACGCGGCGCTCGATTGTAGGGGATGAGCCGGGGATTACGCGGGATCGCATCTATGGCGAGGTGGAGTGGGCCGGGCGATCGGTGCGGATGGTGGACACCGGGGGCGTGGTTCCGGATGACAAGGAGCTGATTCCGGCGGAGATCTTTCGCCAGGCCAGGGCGGGTCTGGAGGAGGCTGATGCGATCATCCTGGTGATTGATGGGCGCAGTGAGCTTGCCTCGCCGGATGTGGACCTTTCGCGCCTGTTGCTGCTGGGCGGCAAGCCGGTGTTTCTGGCCGTAAACAAGATGGACACGGCGGAGATGTTTGCCGCGGCGGAGAACTTTCGCAGCCTGGGGTTCCGCAACGTCTTCCCGATCTCTGCGGAACATGGTTCGGGCATTGGCGATCTGTTGGACGCGGTGTGGGGCGTATTGCCTGCGGAGCCGGCGGCTGAGGAGGCGAAGGAGCGTCGGGAGGGGCTGGAAGAGCGCGCTGACGAGGATCGGGACGGTGGGGTTGGGGCGCAGGCTGGTGGGGTGAAGGCGGCTGTGGAGGTCGGGCCGTTGTTGCCGCAGGAGCCGGGTTCCGGCCCTGCCAGGCGGTTGCGCTCGCATGGCGAGCATATTGCGCGGGAGACGAAGATTGCTATTATCGGCAGGCCGAATGTGGGCAAGAGCACGCTACTGAATGCCCTGACCGGGAGCGAGCGGGCGATTGTTTCGCCGATTGCGGGAACGACGCGCGATGCGGTGGATGAGGTCGTGGAGAGGGATGGGCACAGCTTCCGCTTTATCGATACCGCCGGCATCCGGCGCAAGGGTAAGACCAAGCTGATGGCGGAGAAGCTATCGGTGATCATGAGCCGCAAGCATCTGGAGTCTGCCGATGTGGCGCTGCTGGTGATCGATGCCAGCGAAAGCGTGGCCGCGGCGGATGCGAACATTGGAGGGTACGCCCATGAGAGCGGGCGGAGCGTGATTGTGGTGGTAAATAAATGGGATCTGATGACCAAGAGTGGGCCGGACGCCAAGGGGGCAGGGAATGACAAAAAGTCGGCGGACAAGAAGCTCTACGAGGAGCAGTTGCGGAATGCGTTGAAGTTCCTGGAGTATGCTCCGGTGCTCTTTGTCTCTGCATCGGAGTCCAAGGGGATTGAAGAGGTGTTCAAGAAGGTGGAGCTGGTGGCGCGAGAGCGCCGCAAGCGCATTTCGACCGGCGCGATGAATCGCTTTCTGGAGAAGATCGACTTTCAGCGCGCCAGCGTGCCGATGAAGAGGCGGGTGAAGATCTACTACATGACGCAAGCGGCGGTGGCTCCGCCTACGTTTGTGCTGTTTACGGATCGCGGGGGGAAGCTGCACTTCAGCTATGAGCGCTTTCTGGCCAACGAGATTCGCAGCGCCTTCAAGTTCATCGGCAGCCCGATCTGGTTCAAGCTGAAGCCGAGGAACAAGCGCCAGGAGGCGTGAACGAGGAAGCGGTTATGGGCTGTGCGGCGCTTGCGAGCCATTGGTTCCAGGCCGCGAGAGCACGCTCGCACTGGATCCTGTGCCGCTCCTTTTTGTCTCGAATCCGGCGGCGAAGCTGGTCGTCGAGCGGAGGGAGCAGGTCAAAGGTGATGTTGGCGGGCTGGAATCGTTTGGGATCCGCGTGGGTGATGTAGTGGATGAGGGAGCCATGGGCGGTGAGCCGCGGGGTCGGCGTGGGCTGGAGGCCGTGGGCGAGCGCGGCGGCGTAGCGGCCAGCCAGCAGTCCGCAGGCGATGGACTCTGTGTAGCCCTCGACGCCGGAGAGTTGTCCGGCGATGAGAATGCCGGGGTGGGCGCGCAGTTGGAGGGTCTCGCGCAGCAGGGAGGGCGCGTTGATGTAGGTGTTGCGGTGGATCTGTCCGTAGCGCAGAAAGGTAGCGTGTTCCAGGCCGGGGATCATGCGCAGCACCCGCGCCTGTTCGCCAAAGCGCAGGTGATTCTGGAATCCAACCAGATTGTAGCTGTCGGCGCGGAGGTTTTCCTTGCGCAGTTGCACGGCGGCGTAGGGCCAGCGTCCGGTTTTGGGATTGGTGAGGCCGGCCGGCTTCATGGGGCCAAACCGAAGCGTGTCGCGGCCGCGGCGCGCTGTCTCTTCGATCGGTAAACACCCTTCAAAGTAGGCGAGGGGCGCGGGTAAGGAGTGGTCCGAGAGATGAGACGGATCGGAGGGCGGCTGGTCCCAGCTATGGGCCTGCACGGTCTCCGCAGTGGTGAGCGCATCCAGAAACGCTTCATACTCTTGTCTGGTTAAGGGGCAGTTCAGGTAGTCGGCGCTGCCTTTATCCCAGCGCGCGGCGAAGTAGACTTTGTCCATGTCGATGGAGCCGGCGTCGACGATGGGCGAGATGCTGTCGTAGAAGGCCAGGTGCTCGGCTCCGGTGAGGCGCTGGAGTTCCGCTGCGAGAGCGGAGCTGGTGAGCGGACCGCTGGCCAGGACGGTGATGACGTCCTCCGGGGTGTTGAGGCTGGTGACTTCTTCGCGGCGCACTTGAATGCGCGGCTGGGAGGCGATGAGCTCGGCTACGCGGCGGGAGAACTCCACGCGATCGACGGCCAGGGCATGTCCAGCGGGGACGGCGGTAGCGTCCGCAGCCTGGAGCAGGAAGGACCTGGCGCGGCGCATCTCCTGCTTGAGCAGCCAAGGCGCGGTGTTGTCACTCTCGCTCTTGAGAGAGTTGGAGCAGACGAGTTCGGCGAAGTCCGCGGTCTGATGGGCCTCGGTGGAGCGTAGCGGCCGCATTTCTGAGAGCACGACCTGGCAGCCGAAGGATGCGGCCTGGAGCGCCGCCTCCGGGCCGGCCAGACCACCGCCGATGATATGAATCCTTTTTATGGAGGGCATAGGGCAGAGGACGGAGAGCAAGGTTGATTATGCCGCATCGGTGGGGTGACCGGTGGGGTGGTTCGGGGTGAGATCGCGAGCGGCGAGGGAGGCCAGCGCGTCTTCGGAGAGGCGCATGATGCGCCACTCGCGCAGCATCACGGCGCCGAGGTGACGGTAGACGGCGATCGCAGGTTCATTCCACTCCAGGACATCCCACTCCAAGCGAGGGCAGCCCTGGTCCACGCAGATGGCGGCGACTCTGGCCAGGAGCGCGCGTCCGATTCCGTGGTTGCGCAGGGTGGGCGTGACGTAGAGATCTTCCAGGCGAATGCCGTGGTGGCCGCGCCAGGTGGAGTAGGTGGTGAAGTAGAGAGCAAAGCCGGCAGGAACGCCGCCGTGCTCCGCGATGAGGGCGGAGAAGCGGGCCGGTTGGCCCCAGCCATCGCGCAGGAGGTCGGCCTCGGTGGCGAGGACGGCGTCTGGTTCGCGCTCGTAGGCCGCGAGTTCGCGAATGAAGCGCAGGATGACGGGGGTGTCACCGGGTGTGGCGGGACGTATTTTCAGGTCAGATGGGTTCATGATTCGGATGTTCTGTGTTGAGGCTTCCTTCTCTGCCTTCGGATCCCATTTTCTTCCATTTCCCTGGTTCCGTGCCGCAAGTTGCCGGTACAAGTGGAGCACGCGAGGTTTGATCGCTTTCTGGTTCGATTATTCTCAACAAGGTGCAGCCAATGCAAAAGACGACGAGATGCGCGGCATGATGATGCTGGTCTACAGCATGGGGTTGGCGCTGGCGTTGGCGATGAGTTCGCCGTGGTGGCTGCTGCGTATGGCCACCACGAACCGGTACCGCGAGGGTCTGCGGGAGCGTCTTGGGGCGGTCCCTGCGCGGGTTCTGGAGGAGATTGGCGGTGGGCGGGTGGTATGGGTTCATGCGGTGAGCGTGGGTGAGGTGCTGGCGGCGTCGCGGCTGGTGGAGGAGTTGGAGTTGGCGCTGGCGACCCGCGGTATTCCGGCTCAGGGTGGATTTCAGGTGGTGATCTCGACGACGACTCGAACGGGGCAGGCGCTGGCGCGGCAGAGGTTTGGAGCAGGACGGGTGTTCTATATGCCGCTGGACTTCGCCTTTGCGGTGAGAGCGTATCTAAGGGCGTTGCGGCCGGCAGCGCTGATTTTGATGGAGAACGAGCTGTGGCCGCGCCTGCTACAGGAGTGCGCGCGGGACGCTGTGCCGGTGGTGGTGGCCAATGCGCGGGTGAGTGATCGCTCGCTTCATCGTTCGATGCGCATGCATCTGCGGTGGTTGTGGGGAGGGGTGGTGCGCAAGCCCCGGCTGTGGCTGGCGCAGAGCGAGGAGGATGCGCTGCGGCTAAGGCTGATGGGGGTTGGTTCCGGTGCGATCCAGGTTACGGGCAACATGAAGTATGACATCCGTGCTCCGCGACAGAGCGGAATGGCGGAGCGGATACGAGGAATCGCGGCGGGAAGGCCTATTGTGGTTGCGGGGAGGACGGTGGAGGGTTCGCCGACGGAGGAGGAGTTGGTGATGAGGGCCTGGCTGCACGGGGCGAAGAAGATGGGGGCGATGCTGGTGCTTGCGCCGCGCCATCCCGAGCGGTTTGCGCCTGTGGAGGCGATGCTGCAAGGGTATCGCTACGCCAAGGCGAGCGCGTGGCGGCAGGAGAGCGGCTTGGAGGTGGGCGCTGCGCCGCAAGGGCCCAGTGTTGGCGGCTTGGAAGCGAAGGGTACGGCAGAGCGCGAGGGGGCGGACCCGTCCGCAGGCGTGGAGGTCTTACTGCTGGATACGATTGGAGACCTGGCGGGCGTGTATGCGATAGCGGATGTGGCCTTTGTGGGCGGCAGCCTAGTCCGCAAGGGCGGTCATAATCCTTTGGAGCCTGCGCAGTTTGGGGTTCCGGTGGTGACGGGCGCTTCTTTTGAGAACTTTCGGGACGTGGTGGTGAAGATGCGGGAGGCGGGTGGGATACGGATGGTGCATGACCAGGAGGAACTGGGAGCCGCTTTGGAGGCGATGCTGGCCGACCGTGCGGAGGCCGCGGCGATGGGCGCGCGGGGGCGAATGGTCTTTGAGCAGGAGCAGGGCGCGACGTCGCGGTCGGTGCGAGCGATTCTTGAGGTAATGGCGGAGGGCGCGAAGTGACGGCACGGCGGAGATGGGCGATACCGCTGGCTCCGCTTTATCGCGGAGCGCTGCGCTGCAAGGAGGGACTGCGGAGTGCCGGGTGGTTGCGCACGCGAAGGCTGGAGTGGCCGGTGATCAGCGTGGGCAGCCTCTCTGCGGGTGGGGCCGGGAAGACGCCGGTGGTGATTGCGCTGGCCAGAATGCTGCGCGAGGCGGGCTGGACGGTGGATGTTCTCTCCCGCGGGTATGGCCGCAGGGGAAGCGGGGTGGAGCGGGTGTGGCCGGGGGCAAAGGATGCGGCGCGGCGGTTTGGGGATGAGCCGGTGCTGATCGCCGCACAGGCCGGCGTGGCTGTATGGGTGGGAGCGGACCGTTATGCCGCCGGGAGGCGCGCCGAGGCAGAGGCAGGGGAGGTCCAGCGGTGCGTTCATCTGCTGGATGACGGGTTTCAGCATCGGAGACTGGCGCGGGATGTGGACATTGTGCTGTTGACCAGGGAAGATCTGGAGGACGAACTGCTGCCGGCCGGGAATCTGCGTGAGGCTGCAGGCGCGCTGGAACGAGCGGATGTGGTGGTGATTCGCCAGGACGAGTTTGATGCGAAGGTTGAAGGCGGGGGCCGCGCCGGAGCTGAGGGTAAGGCGCAACGCCGTCCGTGGCAAGGGGTGGAAGTTGGGCAGAGCCTCCGCCGAGCTACGGTGGGCGGACGCGTCTGGGAGATGTTGCGTGAGCACGGCCAGATGTGGACGGTGCAGAGAAGCCTGCGCTTTCCTTCTCCGCTGAAGGTGTTTGGAGCAGGGCTGAGGCCGGTGGCGTTTTGCGCGATTGCCCGGCCGGAGGGTTTTGCCGCGATGCTGCAGGAGGCGGGTTGCGGGATTGTGGAGACGGTGGCGTTTCCGGACCATCATGCTTACAGTGAGGCGGACGTCCGGCGTGTGATGGAGGTGGCGCGGAGACTGAGTGGATCAGGATTTGTCACCACAGAGAAAGATGCTGTGAAGCTGACGGAGGCGATGCGGGAGGTGTTGGAGCAAGTGGGTCCGTTGATGGTGGTGGCGCTGGATGCGGAGTTCGCCGATGGGCGGGCGGTGTTGCGGGCTTTGGAGGAGAAGTTGTTCCGGGTGGAGAGCGCAGGGCAGGTGAGAGGAAAGAGTGGTGGAGAGGAGCGGCGGCGTTGAGAGTTCTGGTGGTTCGCGTGGGTGCGATGGGCGATGTGCTGCACGCGCTGCCGGCGGTAGCCGCACTGCGCAGGATGAGGCCGGATTGGGTGGTCGATTGGGTCGTGGATCCGCGCTGGGCTCCGCTGCTGGTGAACTCTCAAGGAGCGGCTCCGGTTGTGCATGGTGTTTTCCTGGCCGAGACGAAGCTATGGTCTGGACGTCCGACGTCGATGGCTACGCTACGGTCGATTCTGGGGTTGCGCTGGGAGGTGCGACAGCCGGGCTACGAGATGGTGGTGGATATGCAAGGCACGCTACGTTCGGCCGTGATCGGATGGATGGCCGGGGGCAGAGAGTTTGCCGGGTACAGCGATCCGCGCGAGTGGCTGGCGGCCGGGTTTTACCAACGCCGCATCGAACGCCGCGGGCGGCACGTGATTGAGCAAGGAGCGGCGCTGCTGGGCGAGGCCTGTGGGGTGACGCTGGAGGCAGAACCGTTCGCTTTGCCGCATGAGGAGTGGGCCGATGGCTGGGAGGCTCAGATGGCGGAGGCAGCGGCTCCGCGGGGAGTATGCCTGCTGGCGGTGGGCGGCGGTTGGAGGGCGAAGCTGTGGCCTGCCAAGCGCTATGGCGAGCTGGCCAGAGAACTGCAGGCGATGGGGCTGGATGTGGTGGTGAACGCGGTGCGCGAGGATGACCCGGTGGCGGGTGAGGTGGTTGCGGCCAGCGGAGGTGCCGCGAGGGTGGTTGTGTGCAACGTTGCCGGGCTGATTGCGTTGCTGCGGCGGGCGGCTCTGCTGATCGGCGGAGATTCCGGGCCGACGCATCTGGCTGCGGCGTTGGGCGTTCCGCTAGTGGCGTTGTTTGGGCCGACGGATCCGGAGAGAAACGGGCCGTGGGGGCCGGGGAGACGGATTGTGCTGCGGGATCCTGTTTCCTGCACGAGCTACCGGCATGTCGACGACCCGGATCCAGGGCTGGCGAGGCTTCCGGTGAGCGCGGTGCTGGAGGCTGCGAAGAGCTTGTTGGAAGCGGAAGGGGAGGGCCGTCGCGTGGAGGATTCTACGGACCTTTAGAATGAGGGGATGGAATCCGCCGGTGAGACCAGAGCATGGTTTGGAACAGGATGGCAGCGGATGGCTCGCCGACTGCGCGTGCCGCTGGGCTTTGCCGTAGCGGCGGTCTTCCTGGTCTTTGCGAAGCCGAGTGGTGAGACGATGGCCTGGAGTCTGTTGCTGGTTGTTCCGGGGTTGTGGCTGCGCGCCTATGCAGCCGGGTATGTGAAGAAGAATGCGGAGCTGACGCGCACGGGGCCGTATGCGTATACGCGGAATCCGCTGTATCTGGGCTCGATGGGGATCGCCGCAGGGTTTGCGGTAGCGGCGGGACGGTGGTGGTTGGGACTGTTGTTGGTGGTGATGTTTCTGGCTATCTATGTGCCGGTGATCCTCTCTGAGGAGGCTTATCTGCGCGGCGCGTTTCCCTTCTTTGACGAGTATGCGCGGCGTGTTCCGCGGCTGTTGCCGAGGCTGACCCGAGCGGATTTTGGCGGGGCGCAGCCGGAGTTGGGCCGATTCTCACCGGAGCGTTACCGGCATCATCGCGAGTACAATGCAGTTATAGGCGCGGCTGCGATTTATGTGGCGCTGGCTCTGCGCATGTTGGTTCGGCGTTGACGCGACGCCGTTGTCGAAACCCCGGGGAGATGCTGGTTTGACGGCTGCTTGGATGGCCCCTTTGCGGGTCTGGAGAGACTCGTTGGCGGGGAGGGGTGGGACGATGGTCCTGGAGAAGGTTGCGCGTCCGTTGGGTGGCCGTCCGACGGCTGTGTCGGCAACGTTGGTTTTCCTGACGATTGCTCTGTTGGGTGGGTTTCTGCTTGGGTGGCTGTGGCCGCAACAAGCAGGTGCTCAGTTTTTCAGGCGGCCGGAGACAGCGGTTGTGCAGCGCCCGATTCCGGTGCTTCAGCCGCCGCCGATCACCTTTCTTTATCCGCAACACGAGACCTTGACGTATAGCGTCGATTGGCGGGTGTTTACTACAGGCATGGCCGTCTTCCATCTGGACGAGGTGGGAGATGTGCTGAAGATCTCAGCGACTGCGGACACGATTGGGGCGGTGAATCTGCTGTTTCCCGTGGTGGACGGCTTTCAGTCCGGCTTCAACGTGAAGACCGGATGTTCCACGGGGTTTGATAAGCAAACCCAGGAGGGACGGCGCAAGATCGCCAGCGACATGAGCTTTGATTATGCGAACGGCAAGCAGACGATGAATGAGCGAAACCTGGTGAAGGGAACGGAGAAGGTTCTGGTGACCCATATTCCGGCTTGCGTCACCGACTCGCTCTCTGCGATGTTTTATGCGCAGTCACAGACCATGACGCCGGGGCAGACGTTTTACTTCCCTCTGGCGGATGCGATGCGGACCGTGACGGTGGGAATGAAGGTGGAGGACCGCGAGGAGATCAAGACGCCGGCCGGAACCTATGAGACGATCAAGGTTCAGCCGACGGCGGACGAGGGAGTGGTGAAGAACCGGGGCCGGATCTGGATCTGGTACACCGATGATGACCGGCACCTGCCGGTGCAGATGCAGGCCAGTTTATTCTGGGGCACCATTACCTTCCATCTGCAATCGGTTGATTTGAAATAGGCATGCGCGGAGAATGGCAGCAGAAGAGAGAACGGCAGGCAGCGGTCCGGACACCCTTTCGCCTGGGGTGAAGCATCGAAGAGTCGGAGCAGCGGAGGGAAGACGATGGATGGCAAAGAGATCGGCAAGAGACAAGAGGAACTGGTAACGGTCGCGGTGTTTCCGGAGCCGATGGAGGCCAACATGGCTCGGGCGGAGCTGGAGGCGGCGGGGATTCCCGCGTTTTTACAGGGCGAGATGGCCAACAGCATGATTCCGGTCGCCTTTGTCTCTCAGTTGCAGGTGTATCCGAGTGATGAAGCGGAGGCGCGCAAGCTGCTGGATGCCATGGATGATGCTCCTGAATCGATGGAGTCTGTGACGGCGGCGGAGATCGCAGCAGAGCAGGCTGAGACCCAAGAGGGATCTGCGGAGGGGCGGGAGAGATGAGCCGTCCGCGAGCCGTCGTCTGTCTTTCCGGCGGCATGGACTCCACGGTCTGCGCGGCACTGGCCGCGCGCGACCACGAGTGCTATGGATTGCACTTCAGCTATGGGCAGCGCACGCAGGCCAGAGAGCTGCGGGCCGCGCAGGAGGTGGCGCGGGCGGTGGGGCTGCAGGAGCTGATGGTGCTGGAGATGGATCTGTTACGGCGGATTGGCGGATCTGCGCTGACCGATATTCGAATTGCGGTGCCAGAGGCGAACGGTTCCGGGGAGGGCTTGCGGGAAGGGGCGAGGGGCTCTGCGGAGCGCGGGTTGGGAGAGGTCCCGGTGACCTACGTGCCGTTTCGCAACGCTCATTTTCTGAGTGCGGCGGTGAGTTGGGCGGAGGTTCTGGGTGCTGAGAGTGTGTCCATCGGAGCGGTGGAGCAGGACAGCTCCGGTTATCCGGATTGCCGTCCGGCGTACTACGAAGCCTTTAACGAGCTGATACGCAGGGGCACCAAAGAGGGTAGGATTCGAGTGGAGACGCCGCTGATCCATTTGAGAAAGCGTGAGATCGTAAGGCTGGGAGTTGAATTGGGCGCTCCATTGCATGTAAGTTGGTCATGCTACGCAGGAGAGACGGAGGCTTGTGGGGTATGCGAGAGCTGTGACCTGCGGTTGCGCGCCTTTTCAGCCGCCGGCGTGGTCGACCCGATTCCTTACGCAAAAGGTGTGGTAACGAGAAGCATTGCAGAAGGCGACAGCATGGCCCGGTAGCGGATGCAGGCTTAGGGCTGATCTTGAAAGAAGGACGACGAGGATGATGAGAGCGAAGCAGAGAACATTAGTTGCGAGTCTGGCGGGTGTATTGGGTATGGCGGTTTTTGCGGCGGCGCCGCTATTGGCACAATCCGGGGCGACGGTGCATGGCCACGTATTGAACCCCGCAGGGGAGGATTTTACTCCGGGCGAGGTGCAGTTCACGACGGATATGACCGTTCCGTACAAGCAGGCGACGATCAGCAATAAGGCTGAGATTGACGCGAACGGCAACTATACGGCGACGGGGGTGAAGCCCGGCAACTACTTTGTCTACGTGGTGCGGGACAAGGTGATTGCCGACCAGTTGAAGTTGACCGTCACCGCCTCGCAGAAGGATGTGACGCTGGATGACGATATGTCGCGTCCTGCGTACTTGAAGGCGATGACCCCCGAACAGCGCAAGCAACTGGAAGAGTACAAGAAGAAGAATGCTGCGGTGACCCAGGCCAACAAGGTAATTGCCAAGCTCAATAAGACGCTGGTGAAGGTGCGCGGAGACCTGAAAGCCGCCGCTCCCACCCAGGGTGATGTGAGCCAGGATGTGGCCGATATGAAGCAGGCCGTGACGGTAAAGCCGGATGTAGGACTGCTGTGGTTGACCTATGGCGATACGCTGATGGCGCAGGGACGGCACCTGAGCGCGGCGGACAAGAGCGCAGGCAAGTCGCCGACTGAAGACGCTGCTGTGGGGCAGGAGTACAGCGCCGCAGTGGACGCATACAAGAAGGCGATCACTTTGGACAGTGCAGCGACCAAACCCAATCCCGCGGCGCTGGGTGCGGATAACAACCAGCTCGGCAACGCCTTGACCGCTATGGGCAAGACGAGCGATGCGACGGCGGCCTTCGACACCGCGGCCAAGGCTGATCCGACCAAAGCAGGGATGTATTACAACAATGAAGCAGCCGTGCTCTACAACAAGGGGGAGATGGATGCAGCCTTGGCTGCTGCGAACCAAGCCATTGCAGCGGATCCCAATGCGGCTACAGCGTACTTCATCAAGGGCCAGGCGTTGGTGACCAAGGTGACGGTGGATCCAAAGACGAACAAGATGACCCCACCTCCAGGATGCATTGAGGCGTATCAGAAGTTCCTGGAACTGGCTCCCAATGATCCCAAGGTGCCGCAGGTGCAGGCAGTATTGACGAGCCTGGGTCAGACGATCAGCAAATCCTACAGGGCGCATTAGGAGCAGTAGAATCGGATCCCTGGCGGGGTGTGCGGAGCGCGGGGAAGGGTTGTGGCGTCTCTCAAGAAGGACGCTACGGCACAGTCGCTGCGTGAAACTCCGAACAAAACGTAGATCGATCGAAGGATGATGAAGTAGAGGCAGTCCCGGCTAGTAGCTTCGGCCGGGACGCCGTCGTTTGGGGGGCAGTACTTTGGAGAAGCTGCCGGCGAGGGATCGGATTTTGCGGTTTGAAGAGGCGATGGCTGTGGTGCAGAGACACGCGCAGGCTTGGCCGCACGAGCCGCTTGTGGAGGTTGTGGAACTGGCGAGCGCTGGGGGACGAGTGCTGGCGCGGGAGGTCTTGGCGGATCGGGATCAGCCACCGTTTAATCGCGCGACGAGAGACGGGTATGCGGTGCGAGCCGCAGATGCCGACGGGGCTGCTGTGCGACCGCTGCGCGTTGTGGGATCTCTGCGCGCCGGAGAGACGTGGAGGGGATCGCCGTTGGGAGAGGGTGAGGCTATTGAGATCATGACCGGGGCGGCGCTGCCGAATGGGGCCGATGCGGTGGTGATGGTGGAGCACACTTTTGTGGATGACGGATGGTTGCGGCTGACGCGGGCGCTTTCCGTGGGAGAGAACGTGGTCCCGCGAGCAGCCGAGGCCGTGGCTGGTGCTGTGGTGCTGCCCCGGGGGTGGGTGGTGAAGGCGGCTGAGATTGGGGTGGCGGCTAGTTGCGGAAGATCGCAATTGGAGGTGTTTGCCAAGCCCAGGGTGGTTGTCGTTTCCACAGGCGACGAGCTGGTGGAGTTGGATGAGCCTGTGAGGGATGGGCAGATCCGCAACTCCAATGGCTATGCGCTGGTGGCGCTGGTGGAGACCGCGGGCGGCTCCGCTGAGCGGCTGGCAACGGCGCGGGACTGTGTGGAAGAGCTACAGGCGAGGGTTGTTGAGGGCCGGGAAGCTGACCTGCTCTTGCTCAGCGGTGGGGTTTCGATGGGGAAGTATGATCTGGTGGAGAAGGTGCTGGAAGAGTTTGGGGCGGAGTTTTTCTTTACGGGAGCTCTGATCCAGCCGGGACGGCCAGTGGTCTTTGGGCGGTTGCCGAAGCGGGATGGGGTGAATCCGGAGGGGTGGACGTACTTCTTCGGGTTGCCGGGAAATCCGGTTTCGGTGCAGGTTTGCTTTCATCTGTTTGTGGCCCCGATGCTGCGGGCTCTGTGCGGGCGGGTGCAGGTTGCGCCGCAGTTTGTCGAGGCCCGGTTGGCGGAGGCGGTGAAGGGTGGCGCGAGGGTGACGAGGTTTTTACCGGCTCGGGTAGATGGGGCCTGGGATGGAGTGAGGGTGCGGGTGGTGGGTTGGCAGGGTTCCGGGGATGTGGTGGCGAATGCGCGCGGAAATGGATACGCGGTGCTGCCCGCAGAGGTAGAGGCGTTTGCCGCGGGCGAGACGGTGCGGGTGCTGCTACGTTAGAGCATTTTTCCCGTAGGTGTAGCCCAGCGGATTGAGATGGATGGGCGTTTTCCCCAATGGAAACGCCGCTGCACAATCGCTTTTGGATACCCATCAACGGGGAAAATGCTCTAGTATGGCCGCTATGAGTGAGCGATTGTCACACTTTGACGAGGCCGGGCAGGCGCGGATGGTGGATGTGGGTTGCAAAGCGCCGACACATCGGGAGGCCGTCGCCGGGGCCTTTGTGGAGTTGAATGAGGCGGTGCTGGCCGCGCTGCCGCAGAATCCCAAGGGAGATCCGTTGCAG
>DAHXNO010000121.1 GCA_027365345.1 Granulicella sp. | reverse complement strand
ATGTTGCGGTTCCACTGCTTGATGCCATCGATGGTGACGTGTGGAATCTTGTACACGTAGTAATACTGCGGGAAATCGTGGATCAGCGCGCGCGCCAGCAAGGCCAGATCGTAAGCCGTGACGTACAGATCCGGCTTCGGGTAACCATCAGCGTCGGAGTAGTGGTCACCGCCGGCTTGTTCAGCGTCTGCAACAGCATCTTACCCACCAGCCCGGCAGACTCCAAACTGCTGATCTCGCCCAGCACAATGGCAAACTCGTCGCCGCCCAGCCGCGCCACCGTATCCATGCCGCGCAGCCGACTGGTCAGCAATCCGGCCACATGCTTCAAATGCTCGTCGCCAACGGCATGGCCGTACCAGTCATTCACCTTCTTGAAGTCGTCCAGATCCACACAGATCACCGCGGTCCGGTGCCCCAGCCTCTGCGCCGTGGTCATCGCCTGGCTCATCCGGTCGCCCAGCAGCGTGCGATTCGGCAAACCGGTCAACCCATCGTGATGCGCCATCTGGATCAGCTCCGCATTCACGTGCCAGCGTTCCGTAATATCCTCGGCAATCACTAATTTGCACGGCCGCCCCAGATGGCAAAGCTCGTTGGACCGCACCGCCACATTCATCTGCGTGCCGTCACTGCGCAGATGCCGTTGCACCTCATTGTCAGAACAGTCCTTGCTACCCCGGCCTCCGCCCTCGCCCTTCCCGCTGCCGGAAAGCACCAGGTCATCCAGCTTCAGTTGCAGAAAATCCTCACGGCTATACCGGTACTGCTTCAACGCACTCTCGTTGGCATCCAGCAACTGTAGCGTGACGGCGTCATAGATCCAGATCGCCAACGGATTTCCGTTGAACAAAATGCTCACTGCTGAGATGGGTTCCTCAGCCGTGTTCGCGCCACGTTCCTGTGGGACGTCAGATCGCATACCAGATTCCTTCACGCTGCACCATCTTGAACTGATCATCTGTTCGTTCTGCGAGACTGGCGGAATTTCCTTCGCATACAAACCCTTGAAGCTCTCCGCATCCTCAACCAGTCCCAGGACCAAGGGGACACTCGGCCGTTGGAGATGAAATCCTACAAGCGCCACAAACCAAGCCACCGGCGAAGCAGAGCGCCCACAATCGGTCCACCAGCCAGGACTTAGAGGGTTCACCGTCCCACCCTCTCCTGAAGCAAAGACGTACGCCTAGATTACCTCTGAAAGTCAGTGATCCACTGCACATTCTGAACTTTTTTTTACATCTCCAATTCACCGCTCCACGCATCCACTCATTGGTAACCTCTTCAACCCCGGCGTGTTAACAAGAAGTAAATAGATCCCACATTAAAACAGATCTAGCCCACGCAACCCCAATGGATAGGAAAGATTGCGCGATCTTTCCAGAAACCAACAACCGGCCCAGGAAGCCGGCTCATGCTGGATGGAGCCGCCAAAAGCGGCCGCCGGCGAACAATCCAGCCGCCGTATTCGTACCCTCTTGGCTCAAACCTGAAGCGCAACTCCACTCCGAACCTGTCCGGCAACGCTAGGCGTAAGGAGCTTAGCGCATCGGCACAACCGCCTGCGGGCCGCATCACGCGCGCACCGCCAACGCATCGCTCTAACCTCCGGCAACCTGGAATGTTGTATTGTTCTAAAACATGATCCCCTGTGTCTCCCTTGGCAACTACGGGAACCTCACAGCACCCAAACCTGCATCGCGAGCTCAACGGGCTGCGGCCCGCGCTCCAATCATCGTGATCCGCATACTGCTGTTCACCGCGGCCGCCTCTGCGCAGAATCCATCCCCAGCCCATCGTCCCTTGAATCATCCACTCGCGCCAGTCCTCCTGCCGGGCAAGTCCATCCAGGGAACCCTTCAGCCGCATCAAAGCCTCACCCTCGCCCTGCCCGTCCAGGCTGGCTTCTTCAACCAGGTTCGCGTTCTCCAGATCCAGGGCATGACGCAGAGCTTCCTTATCGACCCCAACGGCCCCGACAGCCAGAATTCGCTGCCCCATTTCAACGATGGCGGCATCGGCTCTCAGCAGCGCATCCCGTTCCTTCCAACCCAAACCGGAACCCTCTATCTGCGCGTCGAATCGCGGGAACGCCACACCCCCGTCATCTTTCAAGTCACGCGCTCCATGCCGCGCACCCCACAGCCACGCGATCAAGCCATCCTCCAGGCGGAATCGGCCCTTACCCAAGCCGAGTATGTCCGCCATCGCGCCTCGCTCCACCCCACCCAACAGCAGCTCGACTCCACCCACATCCTCGCCTTATACAACCGCGCCTATCATCTCTCCGTCGCAGCCGCGGACAGCCGCCTCGCGCGGGCGAGTCTGATCGGCAAGGCCCGCTATCAGATCTTCCGCAGCGCGCAGTATCAGCAAGGCGTGCAGACCGCCACCCGAGCCACCCAGATTCCTTCCTCCGTCGGCGATATCCACCAGCAGGCGCTCGCCTGGAAGACTCTCGCCTCCGCCTTAGCCCTCGTCGATCGTTATGATGCCGCCATCAATGCCGCCCAACGCGCCCTCGCTCTCTATCAACAGACGGGAGACCTCTACTGGCAAGGCATCGTCCTGGGCAACCTTGCCGATACCTATCGCGAGATCGGCGACTCTGCACAGGCGCTCCAGGCCGCAAAACAGGCCCTGCGGTTGGCGCAACAGATCTCCGACGACTACGGCATCGCCTACACGCAAGCCGACATCGGAGAAATCTATCAGGGACAAGGCCGCTATCAGCACGCCATCGATGCCTTCAACGCCGCGCTGGATACCGCCAACATCGTCTCCTATCCACAAGTGGAAGGTGAAGTCTGGAGTGACATGGGCGAGCTTTATTCGCGCCTGGGAAGCTGGGAGCGCGCCCAGAGCGCCTTTGCCAAAGCCCTGCCCATCCTGCAAACGGACGGCGACGGCATCAATGAGATTGAAGTCACCGGCCATCTCGGCGAACTCGCCCTGCACTCCCTGCATCCCCACCAGGCGCAGCAGTACTTTCGCCAGGGCCTCGCCCGCGCCCGGCAGCTCAACCTCCTTCGCGAGCAGGCCTTCCTCAACGCCGGTCTCGCTCGCACCTGCCTGCTGATTCCCTGCGCCAAAGACCCTCTGCGGATACTCTCTCAGGCCGAACTGGAAGCAAAGCAGATCCATCAGGTTGAAGGAGAAGCCGCCATCGAAGCGGCCATCGGCGATGTCCTCGCTCAGCGCCACAAGAACTCCGCCGCCATCGACGCCTACCATCAATCCGCCGCCCTGTGGGGCCAGATACCCAACGCAGCCCAGCTCGCCATGCTCGATGCCGACCTCGCTCGGCTTCACGCGCAACAAGGCCAACTGACCCCAGCGCGCGATGAGATCCTCCGCGCCCTCGACGCCATCGAAGACAATCGCGCTCATATCCAGAGCGACGACCTGCGTACCTCCTACTTCACCTCAAAACGCAGCTATTACGATCTCGCCGTAAACATCCTCATGCAGCTTCACCGCGCCGCTCCACACCACGGCTACGCGCAACAGGCATGGACCATCGCCGAGCGCTCCCGCGCGCGCACCTTGCTCGATCAGCTACAGCAAACAAACGGCGCCCATCCATCCGCCGCCGGCGCCCGGCTTCAGAAAATCAGTGAAGCTCTGGAAGTCAAGATTCACGAATCAGAAAGCCAACTCGCTCTCCTCGGCTCTTCTCCATCCGACCTCGCCCGCGCACAGCTCCTGCAACAAAAACTGCATCTCCAGTTACTGGAGGCGGACCAATGGAAAGCCCGCATTCGCGCCGCCACGCCCGCCTACCATACCCTGGTCGCTGTAAGAAGCATCTCTCCGTCTCAGTTCAGCCATAGCGTTCTCAATGACAAAACCGCAGTCCTGGAATACTGGGTCAGCGATCAGCAAAGCTACCTGTGGATCATCACCCGCCAGAGCATCTTCACCTCCACCCTGCCCGGCCGCAACACCCTCGATGCCTTGATCCAGCCCTACCAGCAATCCCTGCAAGCCCGGGACACCTTCGTCGCAGGCGAAGATCTCCAGACCCGGCTCACCAGAATCCAGGCCGCAGATCAGCGCCTTTCCACTCTCTCCCAGAGCCTGACGGCCGCATTGCTACCTGTCCGGCTTCCCGCAAAGATCCGCCAGCTTCTCATCGTCGGCGATGGAAACATACTCTCCATACCGTTCGCCGCCTTGCAACTTCCCCATCCTCAACCCAGCGCCTCTTCCTACCTCATCGCGCAATACAATCTCGTCTATGAGCCCTCCGCCTTCACCGCCTGGGCTCTGCGCAGCAAGCCTCTTTCTGCTTCCCGCCGTTCACGCATCGCTATCTTTGCCGATCCCGTCTACAACAGAGCGGACCAAAGAATGGCCCTCCCGGCCAAAAGCACTCCCACGGGCTCTTCCCAGCCCGTGCTGCGCGCGGCCGGCTTCCAGACTCTCGACGCACTGCCGCGCCTGCGTGGCTCGCAAAACGAGGCGGCAGCCATTGAACAGATCGCCGGAGCCTCCCACACTTCGCTATTCCTCGGCTTCGATGCGTCCCCGCATACGCTCGCAAAAATCAACTGGCAATCTTACGCGGCATTACATTTCGCAGCCCATGCCGTCGTCGATCGCCGGCATCCTGAGTTGTCCGGAATCGTCCTCTCCATGTTCCACCGCAACGGAACCCCCGCGGATGGAGTCCTGTGGCTGCAAGACATCTACCACTTGAACGTTCCCGTCTCTCTGGTCGCCTTAAGCGGCTGCGAAACCGCCGATGGCCAGTCCATCCCCGGAGAAGGCATCAATGGACTCGCCAGAGCCTTCCTCTACGCCGGAGCCCAAAGCGTGATGGGGACTCTCTGGGCTGCCGACGATAGCAGCTCCAGCAGGCTGATGCAAGGTTTCTACGCCGCCTTCCTCAAACGCAATCTCTCCGCTGCGGAAGCCCTTCGCGTCGCCCAACTGCGCACCCTGCGCGATCCTCTCTACGCAGCGCCATACTTCTGGGCAGGATTCATCTTGGAAGGAGACTGGGAGGGCCGCTACCGCGCGTCTCCCTCCGACCAAACCCGGCTTGCAGCCATGCATGCTCCCTTCCCCCACTAGAAACCCAACCGCGC
>DAHXNO010000109.1 GCA_027365345.1 Granulicella sp. | reverse complement strand
CACCAGCCGCTCCATATCCCCCAGATCCCCGCCGTACCAGATCGGAGGTACCGTCTCAGCAATCGCCCAAATCGCCTCCGGCTCCATCCGCTCCACGCGCTCCAGCCAGGGTTGAAAGCTCTCCCAGCCGTTTACGCCCGCATACACCTGGTTTCGCGCATAGACCCCGCGCAGCGGAGCGTCGGGAAAACTCCACTCTCCGGCATGGAAGCAGTATCCCTGATCCACAAAGGTCGCCCGATAGCGCCTCTCCCTCGGCTTGCGGTGGAAGACGGCCTGTCGTCCATTGCTGTTGCCGGTCCATTTGTCGATCACCAACATGCCAGCAAATTCCTCCAGATTGCGCACTTCGCCCAGTTGCTCCTCTGGAAGAAAGTCCACCACCTGGCCCGGCATCAGCCCGCCCACATAGCGTGAGCCGAACTGCAATCCCGCCGCGCACGGTTCCTCGGCTCGTCCTATCTGCATGTGCATCCCCGGCGTGTTGGCAATCAGCCAATCGCTCACCTCGATCACTTCCGTCGCCGATACCGACAGTCCCACGGCCTCGGCCAGCCGTGTCGCCAGCATTTCATTGGCCAGCACCCGCAGGTGCTGCGGATTGTTCTGGAACTTCACCACATACAAATGGCCGTCCGAACCCAGCATCAGATGACTCTGCGCGCCCCCGCGCATCCGCCGTATCTGCTGCACCGCTGTGACTGCCACGCGCCCTGCCTCGCTCCCGGCGGATTGGTTCTCTGCGCTCCGCCTCTGTCGGGATTCTATTATGGAAGCGCTCCATCAGTTGGCTCCATGAAAACGCCGCGCAGCTTTTAGAGCATTTCTAGGTCAAGCGTTAACAAAACTTCGGGGGCCCCATCCTAGGCGGATGCCCCATTCAAGCCCTCTTTGGGCTTGAATGGGATGAGAATCTCCGCAGCTATTGAAGGGCGGGACTTTAGTCCCGCCGTAAGTATCTGAAATCAGCGCGGGCTTCAGTCTCTGAGGGAATACCGCATCACCATAAAAACAGTCCTCCTTACGCGACCCGCCCTCGGCTTCGCAAAGATTCTCCTGTCTCGGCCCGAACCGCCTGCGCTATCGCCATCGCCAGCACACAATCATCGTGCGCGCCCGCCGCCGCCTCGGTTCGCCCATCGCTCTTTCGCACAAAGCTGCGACACTCGGCCAGCAGTTGCGTACTGGAAAAAATCTCGGCTCTTTCCTCCAGTAAACTCCCCAGTCGCTCCAGCATCTCCGGTCGCGAGACCGCCGTGGTCAACCAGCCTGCCTGCCCACGCTGCTCATAAATCGGCCCGGCCTCTTCTCGATTCAGATACGCCAGCACCGCCAGGCCATGATTGTTTCTCTCTACCACCAGCAGCGCCTGGTTATACTCCCGTCCCAGCCGCGCCGCCGTCTTCGCCAATTCGCGGGGAGCCAGATGCGCCCGCAACTCCGCGCATTGCAATCCCGTCTTTCGCTCGATCACCTGCGCGCAGGCATAGTCGCCATCGGCTCCACCGCCCGCCGGATCGATCCCGACGATGTACTCTCGCCCCGCCTGCGCCGGATACCAGACCTGCAACTGCCCATTCTCCCGCTTCTCCATCGGAGCATGAACGGCTCGCATCCGCGCCTCCACCTGTTCCAGATCAAACACGCACGCGCCGCTGGCTAGGAAGCAACTCTCCGCGCTCTCGGCGTATTCCTGCCCTGCCAGCCTACGAAACTGCGCTTTCCTTTGCCGGCGGAATCCAATCTGCTCGGCGCTCAGGCCGTGCGCCTCCACCAGCGCGCGTTCCTCTTCCGTCCATTCGCTCTCGACCACGGGAGCGCCCACATACTCCGGCTCCATCCACCACGGGAAGAAGTGTTGCACCACTCCCGTTGCTTCCGCAGCGCGCCACTCGTCATAAAAGCATCCCTGTGCGCCATTCGGCGTCGATTCCAACACCATCTCGCCGTTCGGTGCCAGCGCCGCTCGCAACCCAGCCAGCACCTTGCTGCCATCTCCTGCCCAGTGGGCGACCTCGGAGCAATGCAGGTTCTGGATCGTCAATCCTCGTCCGGCATTCTCCTCAGCCGCGCTCACCACCCGAACCTCGCTGTCCAGTTCGGGAAACACCATCTGTCCGGCATTGGCCCGCGAGGTGCGTAGCACCCCCTCGCGCAGCCCCTCCGGCA
>DAHXNO010000102.1 GCA_027365345.1 Granulicella sp. | reverse complement strand
CCTGCTGCAGCGGCCGGTGGTGCTGAAGCTGCTGAGGCGTGGCTCGCAGACTCCAGAGCAGATGCGGGCGACACAACTGCGGGAGGCCAGGATGGCCTCCGCACTGGATCACCCCAACGTCTGCGCGATCTACGAGGTAGGCGAGGAGGACAATGAAGCCTACATTGTGATGCAGTATGTACCGGGAAAGAGCCTGGATAAGGTGATTGAGGAGGGGCCGGCCAGCGTGCAACTGGTGCTGTTGAGCGGGATGCAGATGGCCGACGGTTTGTCAGCGGCTCACACGCTGGGAATCTTTCACCGGGATCTGAAGCCGGCCAACGTGATGCTTACCGATGGGGGCCTGATCAAGATTCTGGACTTTGGCCTGGCGCGGCAGTTGAAGCGTGACGATATGGACTTTGACCCCTCGCTGGAGGCGCAGCCGGTGACGCCGGCCATGGCGGGGGCAACGTACACGGCGCGCGGCGGAACGATTGCGTACATGGCTCCGGAGCAGTTTGTGACTGGGAGGTCCAGCGTGCAGAGCGACATCTTTGCGCTGGGGCTGATTCTGTATGAGATGGTGAGCGGCCGGCACCCGTTTCATCGGCCGGATGCGCAAGAGATCCAAAGCATTCGCGCGATTCAGTATGCGGCTCCGCCACCGCTGCGGGAGATTGTGCCGGAGATTCCGGTGGAGTTGGAGAGTGTAATTCTGCGCTGTCTGGAGAAGCAGCCGGCGGAGCGGTATGCCTCCGCAGGGGAGTTGAGAGAGGGACTGAGGACGATTGTGAGGTCGTTGCAGTTGGAGACCATGCTGATGCCGGGTGATGGCGCGATCCAAATGGCGCTAGCGCAGCGGCTGGATATGGAGCGGCCGGGGGAGGAAAAACGAGTCACCGGAATCCTCTCCATGTTGGCGGAGCGGTTTCGGGATAGCGCGGGGACGACGGCGTTCAAGGGGCCGAATATTGTGGTGTTGCCGTTTGTGAATCTTGGATCCGGGCCGGCCGCGCCGGACGAGCCCCAGCCGCGGCCGGGCCGCGACGAGGGACAGTTTTACGGCCATGCGCTGGCGGACGCTTTGGCGGCGCGGCTGGCCAAGGTGCCGTCGCTGGTGGTGCGGCCCTCCAGCGCTTTGATAGAGATACCGGCGCGGCAGCTCGACCCGCTCAGCATCGGGCGAAAGCTGATGGTGGACTTTGTGTTGGCGGGGAGTTTTCTGCGTGGGGTGAAGGGGTTTGATCTGAACTGGCAACTGCTGGATGTGAAGGGACAGAGCGTGCGAACGGGCGGCGCGATCCGAGTGGCGAGCTTTGACTTGATTGCGGTGCAGACCGAGATCTGCGATGAGGTTTTCGCGGAGTTGCATGGTTTTGGCGGGTTGCAGGTGGGGTCACCGGGGCCGGCCAGCGTGCCCTCGCTGGGCGACGCGGCCTCAGAGGAGTATCTGCAGGCGCGGGCGCTGCTGAGTTCGTTTGTGTCGCGAACCGGAAACAGGGATGAGTTGGACCGGGCAAGGGAGCTGTTTGAGCGCGTGGTGACTCATGACCCGGGGTATGCTCCGGGGTGGTCCGGGCGGGGGATTACGCAACTGCAGTATGCGCGCCACGGTCTGGGTGGACAGATGCATATTCTGGAGGCGCGCAGGTCATTTGACCGGGCGCTGGAGCGCGATCCCTCCTCAGTGGAAGCGAATCTCTATCGCGTGTACATGCTGCTGAGCCGGGGTGAAAAAGAGAGTGCGCGGCATGGAATTGAGCGGCTGCTGCAGACGGCGGCCAACGACTGGAATGTGCACCTGGTGGCTGGCCTGACCCTGAGGATCGATGGATTGTATGAGGAAGCGCTGGAGCAGTTCCATACCGCGCTGCAGTTGAACCCCTCCAACGCGGCGCTGATCTACAACCACCGAGCGCGGGTGTACCAGTATCAGAATCAGTTGGAGATGGCGGGCGATGAGATTGAGAAGGGATTGACGCTGGAGCCGCGCCAGCCGCTGCTGCGGATCTCCAAAGGCTACCAGCAGATGCGTCTGGGACAACTTGAGAAGGCGATTCAGACGCTGGAGCAGGTGATACGGGACGACTCGACTTTGCGGATCGTCTTTCCGACGATTGCGATGTGCTATGTGCAACTGGGCGATCGCAAGCGAGCGGCGGAGTTTGTGGTGGAAGAGACGTTGACGGCGGCGGAGGCCGACAGCGAGATGGCGTACCGCCTGGCGACCTACTTTGCGGTCGAGGGAGACGCGTCTGAAGCGTTGCACTGGTTGCGCCGCGCCATCTACCTGGGCAATGAGAACTATCCGTGGTTCAGCATCAATCCGGCGTGGCGTGGGATGGCCGAGAATACGGATTTTCAGCATGCGCTGGAAGATCTGAAGAAGAGCTTCAAGCGGAATCAGAAAAACTGGAAGCGGCTGCTCGCCCAGGTGGTGACGTAAGGCGGCCGGTGCAGGTAGAGGGTGAAGGCGCTGCGCGGGCGGTGGAGGCTGTGGATTGGGCCGGCTGGCTTGTGCGGCGCCGACAACCCTCTGCTACGTTTGCAGACGTCTGCCGCGTTGCGGCGATCTGGCTTACTGTGCGCCGGGGCTTACCTGGGCGGCCGCGGGATAGAGATGCAGCGGCGTGTCGAGGGTGAAGACCATCGCTGTGCCGGTGGGAAGCTCCTGCTGGCGGTCATGCTTGATCCACCAGACGGTTACAGCTCCGGCTCCCACGCCGAGGCCTACCAGCGCGCCAACGCCTCCACCGATCACCGCTCCGGCCACGACGGCGCTGGTAGTGGTGAGGCCTACCGCCGCCGCAGTTTGGCCGGGGTGGGTGTTGGCGACGATGGATCCTTCCGAGTCGAGGTGGGATGCTGTGTAGTGATCGAGGCCGGTGACGTCAGCTTGCAGGGGATAGACCGTGCCATCGGGAAGAGCGACGGAGTTGGGCTGCAGACGGATGGCGGCGGGGCCTTCCATAGCGCGGCCACCATGGATACGCGAGACTACGCCGTAGATGATGCTGCCGGCGGGCAGAAGAACGACTCCGTTGTAGCTGACATCCGCGGTGAGTTGGGCGGTGAATCGCGAGCCGCGCTGGGTGGTCTGGGTGGAGATGGGCTGCTGCAACGTAGCGTTGAGCTTGGCGCCGATGGGGAGTTCGTTGGGTCCGACAGGAACGGAGGTGACGATCTCCGCGTCAGGATCCGCAACGGCGGCTGAGGGAGTGTTCGCAGCCGTGGTGGGGGTTGGGGTCTGCTGGTACTGCGGTAAGCGCTGGTAGAGGGTTGGAGCCGCCGGAGACGGAGGTGGAACCGCAGGGGATTGCGCGGCTGAGACCGGAGTGGGGACAGCGACGCCGACAGAGGCGGAATGCTGTCCAGGAGGAACATAGTGCGAGCCGTCCTGGGTGAGGGTCGGTTGGGTGTCGTCCAGGTCTTCAGGGTGGGAGACGCCCGTCATCTGGGCAAGCAGCGGCGTAGAGAGCAGGGCCAGAGCTGCAGCGGTGAACGGAATGGAGAGCTTCGGCTTCATCGAGATTCTCCTGAGAGAGTTGCGGCGCGAGAGCGCTGTAACAAAGATTAGACTCGCGACCTGGATTGCGGTGAGGTTCGTTCCCTCCAGCATCCATGCGGTTAATACGGTAGATGGATGGATCGGGCGGAGGGATGAGTCGACAGATCTGTTCTTACGATAAATACGGAGCGGGGGCCGGCGGCAGGAGGGGGAATCAAGGCTGATTCAGGCTGAGGCGCTGGGGAGGGAAGGTTTGAGCGACGGGGGTGCGGCTCTGCGCGGCGTCTTGGCTCCACGTTTGGGGTCCACGTTTGGGCTTCGCGTTTGGGCTTCGCGTTTGGGATGGCTGCGGCTCCGCGCAGGGCTTTGCGTGGTTGGCGGCCTGCTTGCAGGGCTAGATTTGAGATTGGGCCCGGCTCTGATGGAGGATGCGCTGGTAGTAGCTCTCGTAGAGCGGGATGACGCGCGAGGCGCAGAAGTCCTTCTGCGCGGTGGTGCGGGCGGCGCAGGAGAGGCGATCGAGCAGCGCCGGGTCGCTGAGGATGGAGATGGCCGCCTGGGCCATGCTGTCGACGTGGCCGACTTCAAAGAGCCGGCCGTTGACGCCATCCTCGATAAGTTCCGGCACGCCGCCGACGCGGGTGGCGATAGCTGGGACACGGCAGGCCATGGCCTCCAGAGCGGCCAGGCCGAAGGACTCCATTTCGCTGGGCATGAGCATGAGGTCACAGAGGGCGAGGAGATGGTTCACGTTCTCCTGTTTTCCGACGAAGTCGATCCGGTCGGCGATGCCGAGGCGAACGGCGAGGAACTCCGCGGCGGAGCGGTCCGGGCCGTCGCCGATCATGAGCAGGCGCGCCGGGAGCGCACGGGCGACACGGGCGAAGACCTGGATCACGTCCAGGACGCGCTTGACAGGGCGGAAGTTGGAGAGATGGACGAGCAGTTTCTCGTCGGGTTGAGCGAAGCGTGGACGCTGCTGGCGGACCAGATCCGGGTTGCGGATGTAGAAGTCACAGTTGACAAAGTTGCGGATGACTTCAATCTCGCGGGTGATGCCGAGGTTCTCCTGGGTGCGTTTGCGGAGGTCGGAGGAGATGGCGGTGAGGCCGTCCGACTCATCGATGCCGAACTTGGTGATGGGAAGATAGGAGCGGTCCAGCCCGACCAGGGTGATGTCCGTGCCATGCAGGGTAGTGATAAACGGCAGGTGACGGCCCCTGGTGGCGAGCATCTGGCGGGCCAGAAGAGCGCTGACCGAGTGGGGGATGGCGTAGTGAACATGGAGCAGATCGAGGCTGTGAAGCTCGGCGACCTCTGCCATGCAGGTGGCCAGGGCCAGGTCGTAGGGTGGGTACTCGAAGAGAGGGTAGTTGGAGACCGGCACCTCATGGTAGCGGATATTGGCATCGCGGCCGGCCAGCCGGAAGGGTTGGGAGTAGGTGATGAAGTGGATCTCATGACCGCGGTTGGCCAGTTCGATGCCTAGCTCGGTGGCGACCACTCCGGAGCCGCCGTAGGTTGGATAGCAGGTGATACCGATCTTCATCATAAGTCCATTCTGCGGATCTTCATCAGGAGTTGCGGTTCATGACGCGGGGAGTGGGTAGAGATCGCTCCACTGACAGATTTTTGCCGGCTTTGTCGGCATGCTTTGGAGGTATGTTTCCGTGCGCTATGGTTTCTGTGCGCTATGGTTTCCTGAATCTATGTTGCCTTGTTGCGGGGGCCCGGGCTCGCGGGGTTTGCCCAAGGCGTTGCAACGGGGTCGCCAAAGGCATCCCCATAATGGATGAGTTGGGGAGACTGAGGATGCAACAAGATTGCGGGAACTTCGCGGAGCAGGGCCTGGCGCTCGATCTCGCGATGTTCGCGAAGCCGGGTAGGGATCGCGTCCAGATCCTGGTCATGGTAGCCAGGGTGGCAGAGAAGCTCAAAGGTTCCCTGGGCGGGAATATGGCGAAGCAGTGCGCGCAGTTCTTCTGCGTTGAGGTTGCCGGTGGCGGAGATGCCGAAGGTTCCGTTGGTGGTGAGGGCGGGAGGGATGATGCGATGGAAGCTGGCCTGGAAGCTGTTGAGCAGAGAGATCTGCAGGCGGCGTTGGAGGCGCGCGTAGGTTCGAGTGTGGGCGGGTTCGAAGGGGTTACGTAGCGCGGCCACGTGGGTGGCGTGCATGACGCGCAGAAGAGCGCGGGTGACGGATGGAAAGACGTGGGTGTGCTTGTGGGTATCCAGATGCGTGATGCGGATGCCGGAGCGCTGAATCTTGCGAACCTGAGCCAGAGCTTCGGATTGGATCTCTGATTCGCGGATGCGTCCCAACAGAAGATCGCGGATGAAGCGGGTGAGTTTGGGGCGGAAGGTCCGGCCATCGGCGCCGAGCAGTGTGGGGATGGCCTCTGGAGGGGAGACGGGAACGCCGTCGGTGAGGACGATGTGGCAGCCGACGCCGAGGCTGGGATGGGCAAGGGCGATGCGGACCGCGTCGTGGAAGGCGGGTCCGTTGGCCATGAGCGTGGCGGAGGTGAGGACGCCGGCCTGATGCAGTTCCGCGATGGCGCGATTGATGCCAGCGGTGAGGCCAAAGTCGTCAGCGTTGAGGATGAGGCGCGCGGGCACTGGGAAGGGGCATGCATCCAGAAAGATGGTGGGCAGAGAGGGACTCGAACCCCCGACATCCTGCTTGTAAGGCAGGCGCTCTAACCGACTGAGCTATCCGCCCACTTCCCGGGCATGAGATTCAGTGTAGGCGATGGACGCGGCTGGGGGCAATGTGCGAGAGCTTGCCGTGATTTGCCGGCGCCGAAAAACGGATGCAGCCGTTGAGGTATGAGGCACGGAGGCTTATGATGACAGGCGCAGAGGCGAGTTACGCCTGTGTGCGAAGTTTGAGGAGCATACGATGAAGGCTTTGGTGAAGAGCAAGGCAGAGAAAGGGTTGTGGCTGGAAGAGATTGCGGCTCCGGAGATCGGGATCAACGATGTGTTGATCCGGGTGCGCTACACCGGGATATGCGGGACAGATGTGCATATCTACCAGTGGGACGAGTGGGCGCAGAGAACGATCCCGGTTCCGATGGCTATCGGCCATGAGTTTGTAGGTGAGATCGTTGCGGTAGGCTCGAATGTCAGTGATTTCTTCCCTGGGGATGTGGTGAGCGGGGAGGGCCATGTTGTCTGCGGGAGGTGCAGAAACTGCCTGGCGGGAAGGCGTCACCTGTGTGCGCATACCCTGGGGGTTGGAGTGAACCGCCCGGGCGCCTTTGCGGAGTTCATCGCCTTGCCGATGACCAATATCTGGCGGCACCATAGCGGGATCGATCAGGAGGTTGCGGCGATCTTCGATCCGTTTGGCAATGCGGTACACACGGCGCTCTCCTTCCCGCTACTGGGCGAGGATGTGCTGATTACGGGTGCGGGGCCGATTGGAATCATGGCGATCCCGGTGGCTCGGCATGCGGGTGCGAGGCACATTGTGATTACGGATCTGAATCCGTACCGTCTGGAGTTGGCGCGGAAGATGGGAGCGACGCTGGCGGTGAACCCCATGGAGACACCGATCGCCGAGGTGCAGAGGCAATTGGGCATGCAAGAGGGGTTCGATGTGGGCCTGGAGATGTCTGGCAATGCACAGGCGCTGCGCGAGATGATCGCCAACATGGCCCACGGAGGAAAGATTGCGATTCTGGGGATTCCTTCCACAGAGGCTCCGATGAACTGGCGTGACGTGATCTTCAACATGCTTACGATCAAGGGAATCTACGGCCGGGAGATGTATGAGACGTGGTACAAGATGTCTGTGATGCTGGAGAGTGGGGTGGATATTTCTGCGGTGATTACGCATCGTTATCCGTATCACGAGTTCGAGCAGGGGTTTGCGGCGATGATCTCCGGAAAGGCAGGGAAGGTGGTGCTGGACTGGACGAGCCTGATTTAGAGCGAGCGGGCGCTCTTTGGGTGAGCCGCGGAGGGGATGTGCCGGGCGGAGGCCTGTGGGGTGCAGGGCTGGTTGCGAAAGGGGATGGATGCAAAGATATCGGGCATCTTGAGGAGGCGATGAGGTTTGAGGGCGAGTTTGAGCGCCCTCTGTCCGATGCGGGTAAGATTCTCGTGGGGCGAGGACCGGCCACATCCGCCGATTGCGGCGTGCATGAATACGCGAACGGTGAGTGAAACGGATTGCTTGAGTTCTGTGATGAGCGCGAGCCGATGTACTTCGCCTGGCTCGAAACAGCGCTTGAGGCGCATGAGCCGGCGAAGCCCATCGACTGGTTCACGGTGAACCAGAATGGGTGTGAGCGAACGGACAGCTACATGGTTGCTCGATAAGGCGATGCCCGCGCCATCGGCGGTGCGCATTTGATGAGACGGTAACCGCAATTGGCTGAGGCATAGCAGACAAAGCGAGGGTTCCACCGTGAAGAAGGCGGCGCGTTTCAACGGAAGCAACTATCTTGCCAATATCTGCCTCTTGGTTTCCTGCCTTGTTGCTCTTGTGGCGCAGGCGGAACAGCCGACAACCGCATGGAATGCCGGCATGTTCCATGTGGACGCCGCCGGTGTTGTGGGGCGATCCGATATCATCCTGTTGCAGCCGAATAAGGCGCCGCACGCGGCCATGCCTCTGGGTAACGGGCGTCTTGGCCTCGCGGTCTGGGCCGCGGATGGCTACACCGCGCAGTTGAACCGAGGAGACACGTTTCCGGCGCGCCTGTCGCCGGGCCAGATCATCGTGCCAGGCCTGCAAAGCATGACGCGCGCGAAAGATTATTCTGCGCGTTTGAACCTGTACGATGGCCAGTTTGAAGAACAGGGCGGCGGCATGAGTGCGGTGACCTATGTTGACGCGTCGCTCGACGCGGTCGTCATCCATGTGGAGGGCGCAGACCCCGCAACGCTGCAGACGGCTGAGTTGATGCTTTGGCCCCCGCGCCATCCGCAGGTTCTCGTGACAAAGAAGCTGGGCGTCCTGGCAGAGACATGGAAGGACGACAAAGAGGCGGGCGCGAGTGGCGAGACCTTCGGATCGCTGGCAGCCATCACCGCCGACGCACTCGATCTTCGCGTGGAGCAGAGTGGCGAGCAGTCTGTTCTGCTCACGTTCCGCCCACATCCCGACGGCTCATTTAGCATCTTCGTTGGCTCGCCCGCCTGGCGCGGTAAGAACGTTTCAGGCGACGCTGCCGGTACGGCGGCCGAGCTACTGGCTGCGGCACAAAGGCTCTCTACCGGAGAACACCGCGCATGGTGGCATCAATACTGGTCTCACATCGGGCTGATGAAGCTCCATTCTCCCGGCCATGCGGCGGAGTATGTTGAAAACCTGCGCATGATCGATCTGTTTACCGCAGCCGCTGAAGGGCGTGGTCGTTTTCCGGGCGGACAGGCGGGCGTTGGTGACCTGTTCTCTGCCTTCGGCGACTATCATCAATGGAGCCCATCCGCTTATTGGCACTGGAACCTGCGGATGCAGACCGATGCCAACCTGGGCGCGGGCGCGCCGGAGCTGAATGATCCCTACTTCCGCCTCTACCGAGAGAATCTCGCCAACATTCTCGCCTGGACGCGGCGGCACATGGGAGGACGCTCCGGCGTTTGCGTCCCGGAGACCATGCGCTTCAACGGGCCCGGATACGAAAACGAGACGTGGCTGCCAAAACCCGCCAAGGACTGCGCGGAAGATTCACCGCCCTACTTCAACGCCCGCACCCTTTCCACTGGAGCCGAAGTATCGTTCTGGATATGGCAGCAATACCTGTTCACTGACGACCTGAAGTTCCTCCAGCGGAACTATCCGGTTATGCGCGAGTCGGCGCGCTTTCTGCTGGCCTACGCAAGGCGCGGCAGTGATGGGAAGCTCGAAACCTTCCCTTCGAATGCGCACGAGACGCAGTGGGACGTCCACGACCCCACAACGGACATCGCGGCGATGCGCACACTCTTCGCGGAAGTTAGCGAAGCCGCGAAACTGCTCAACACCGATGCGGCGCTCGCCCTGAAGTGCCGGCAGACGCTTGCTGAGCTGCCTGCATGGCCGCTTGTGGGTATCTCTTCGCCTGGGACGCTTCTTGACGGCGGCAACAGCTCTGATGCGATTCTCGCGGCCAGCTACGACCCGAAGGCCACGATTCATAATTCGGAGAATATTGGGCTTGAACCCGTCTGGCCCTATGGACTGATCGGCGACGGCGGCCCGCTGCATGCACTCGGCGTGCGTACCTTTCTCCACCGCCCCAACAAAGATCAGAATGACTGGAGCTTCGATCCCTTGCAAGCTGCGCGCCTGGGCCTAGCGGATGAGCTTCGCTCCAGCCTGCTGACCCTGACCAGGAAGTACCAGGTCTATCCCTCTGGCATGGCGGGGTTTGCCGGCGGCCCTGAATTCTACGTGGAACAGATTGGCGTCGTGGCCGCAGCTCTGCAGAACGCGCTTGTACAGGATTACGACGGCCTGCTTCGCATCGCCCCGGCATGGCCGGCGGACTGGGACGCCGATGCAACGGTCTCTATCCGGCACCGGAGCAAGGTCTGCGTGCAGATTCGTTCGGGACAGATTATCACCGTCGGGATAGAATCCGGGGCCAACGGCACCTTGCGCCTACGCAATCCCTGGCCCTCGCAAAGCGTGGAGGTGATCAACGCCCGGACAGGCGCCGCTGTGCTACCTGCAAGCTCGGCCTCGATCCTGAAGTTTCCTGCTCGCGTGTCCACAGCTTATCTGGTGAGGAGGACGATCGAAGCAAAGAAGATCTTTCTCTTTCAGGCGATATCAGGCACTGGTGCAAGTGCTCCAAAGAATCTCGGCGCACGCATGATTGGCATGGATCCAATGCAGCCGGAGAGATGAGGCGAAGATCCGCGGGTATTCTGTTCGTGTTTTCGACGCTGCATGGATGGCATGCAACCTACGGGCGTTGCGGAGGCTGCTCTGTCGACGGAGGTATTGTTCGGGACAAGAAAGGAGAACGCCGTTCGTCGTTGTGGATGACGGATAGCGGGGACGGAGGTGAGATGATCTCTGGAAAGACGGGGAAGGTGGTGCTGGACTGGACGAGCCTGAATTGGACAGGGCTCGGGTTCTCTGCCTGAGCTGCGGAGGGGATGTGCCGGGCGGAGGCCTGTTGGGTGCAGGACTGGCTGCGAAAGGGGGATGGAGACAAAGATGCCCGGGCAGAGCGCCTCGATGGCCACCAGAATGCGCATCTGCGGCGTGATCTGGATCAGGAGATGACCTCCCACAACGCGCGGCTCAGTCCGGCAAGATCTTCCGCGGTCCTGCCCCGCAGACGGAGGCGAAGCTTGCCCCGCTCCCCTTCCAGCTCCAGCACACACTCATCCCCGCTCATAGCCGCCAATGGCCCCAGTTCTACAAAGGTAGCCCGCGTTCGAACCCTGCGGTTGCCGGTGTGCGCTGCGGCTCTGTGGGAGGGGCGGATTGCATCTCTGCCGGCGGTGCGCGATGCGGGCTGTGCGGCCATGGCCTCCATGACGCGCTTGAGCTTGCCATACTCCAGATGCAACACCTGCCCGGTGCGAAAAACCCCATGCTCCCGCGCTGCCTCACCGCTACCCTCCACAACGCTTCCGGCAGCGGCGATCGCCCGCGCCGCGTACTCCGCCACCGCTCCAGCTTCCGATGAACCCGCCGCGACCCGGCAGGGATCTCGGCTTCCGCACCCTTGGCCATGTCGGTCTCCTCGCCCTCGCCGGGCTTCTCATCCGACACTACCAACCCCGCTCTATGTCGTCACGCAGACCTGCCGAAAAGACACGCTATTGTCGGTATTGATCCGAAGCTGATTGGCCACCTCGAAGCTGTTCTTGCACCAGTCCCGGATGTTGACCAAGGTGAAGTTCAGTGGAGTGCCGTCATCGCGCTCGAAACTGGTGTACTCGCGGAGCGTGCGCGTCGCCGTGAAGACGTCTGGCGTGGTGATCTGGTCAAGAAGTCGCTGGAACTCACCGTCGGTGAGATGAACGTGGTTAAGCTCCTCAAATTTCGAGCGGAAGTTTGCCTCAAGAGATGCTCGATCTCGAATATCTTCGCGATAGGTGTACTTGAGATCCTTGAGCTTTTCGATCAGGTCTCGTTCAATGAGGCTCTCAGTCGTGGTCATCGTCTCTCGGAGTCGTATCTCAGTGCTATTTTAGCGGCCTCACGCCGCGTTGAAGAAACCAGAAGGGGAAACGTGCTTATCGCAACGGCTCCGTTCCTTCATTCAAAATGTCCACATACCGACGGTAGACGAAGAGGCGATGCCGCTCGCGGCCGGTGGTCTCTTCGAGGATGCCGAGATCGATCATGTGGCCCAGGGACTTTGCGACCGTTGGAGCGGAGATGCCAATCCGCTTTGCCGTCGATGGTATTGCGATGATCGGGTTTCGTTGCATGTGCTGGAAGACACGCAGCACGGATGCAGCCGGTCTGCCGAGTGTCTCGATTTGTTTCCGGTCGCGGTTG
>DAHXNO010000093.1 GCA_027365345.1 Granulicella sp. | reverse complement strand
ATCCACGCCGCGGCCGCCGGGGGTGACATGCAACACCGCCTCTCGCTCCGGAACCTGCTTGACTGCTACAACAATCTTCATTTCCAACTCCACTTCGGGCGCAAGCGGCCCCGGTTCAGCCTACCTCACTCATTGCCATGCCGTCTTCAGCATCCTGGCTCGCCGTCGCAGCGTTCAACTAGGCAAAGCGCCGGAACCCGGAGGCTCCGCCGGTAACCGGCGCGCCACCAGTTGAGCGATATCCAGCAGTTTTGGTGGGGCGTCTCCGCCCACCTCACCCAACGCATCACGGAACATCGAGTTGCAAAACGGGCAGGCCGTGCCGATCGTCTTCGCCCCCGTCTGCACCAACTCCCGAGTTCTCCCATGGCTTACGCGATCGCCCGCCTCCTCGCCCAAAAACGCCAAGCCCCCTCCCGCCCCGCAGCAGAACGAGCGCTCTCGATGCCGTTCCGCCTCCACCAGCTTCCCTGCCGTTGCCACCACGGCGCGCGGCTGGTCGTAGACCTCACGATAACGGCCCAGATAGCAGGGATCGTGGTAGACGATGCTTTCGCTCGGCTCACTGGCCCGATCCTGCATGGCCGTCAGGCCACGCAACAGGTCCGCGTGCCGCGCCATGAACTCCGAGTGATGTTCAATCTCCGGCGCGACTCCATACTCCCGCCAATCGACGGCGATGGTCCGAACACAGTGCGGGCAGATGCTGACGATCTTCTTCACCCCAGCCCCGGCAAAGTTCTTCAATCCCTGCTCGGCAAGCTCCCCAAAGAGCAAATCGTTGCCCAGTCGACGCGCTGGATCGCCCGTACAACTCTCCTTCTTCAACACCCCAAAGCTGGTCCCCAAAGCCCGCATCACACGAACAAAATCAACAACAATCTCGCGCCCTTTGGGATCATAGCTGCCCATGCAGCCTAGCCAAAGGCAGTACTCCTGGCTGCCGTCAAAGAGGGGAAAACCCTGCTTGGCGATAAATTTGTCCCGCTCCGCAGCGCTCATACCCAGCGAATTCCCCTGCTTTTCCAGCGCCAGAAAAAGCTTCGTGCCATAGCGATCCGCCCAGGCGCCCGTGTTCACGGCTCCTCGCCGCAGCCCAATCAACACCGGCAGATGCTGCACCCCGACCGGACACTGGTACTCGCAGCTTCCGCAGGTGGTGCAAGCGAAGGCAGCTTCCATGGAGAGCCCGGTCTGTGGCCCATCTATCTCATCCCGCAACAGAGGTGCCTCACTGCCCGGCCCTTCCGCGTTCAGGTACGCTTTTACCCCCAGGACAACCTCCTTGGGATTCAGTACCTTGCCGGTCGCCGCTGCTGGACAGTGCTCTGTACAACGCCCACACTCCACGCAACTGTAGGCCTGGAGAGCAATGATCCGGGTAAGATCCTTGCCGGCCACCAGCCCAAAGTCTTCATCGCCCTCCAACTTGGGAAGCTGCGAAAACCCCGGCCGCTTCAGAAACACCGTGAATGGGCTCAGCAGCAGATGCAGGTGTTTGGTTCCGGGAATGATGGGCAGAAACGCCAGCAGCACCAGTGTGTGCGCCCACCAAAGGCTGGTGGCCGCAGGGCTGCGCTGCTTCACCATCAGCATTCCCAGATAGGTGAGCATCAAAGCAAAGATCAACAGCGCAATGACGCCAGACTCCGGGGAGACCTCGCCCAGCCAACGCGGCCGCAGTAGAAACCTGCGCACAAACAGCCCGGCGATCCCCACCGCCACCAGAAGCGCCCACGCTCCTGCAAACGCGACATAGAAGGTTCCAAATCCGCCCGCATAGCCGAGAAACTCGCAACCGAAACCCTCCGCCATGTGATTCAGACTCACCAGCACAAAGGCCAGGAACCCCCAGTAGACCAGCGCATGCGCAAACCCGGGGAGCTTCCGTTGCCGAATCACCTTGGCTTGGCACAGCACCTCCCAGAAGAACCTCCAAAGCCGACGTCCCAGCGGCCGCAGGCTGAAATCCGTATCCTTCTTCGACCTCCAGATGTTGCGCGCGATCGGCGCGCCACGCCACGCAAAGACCCCGCCGGAGACAAGGATCAGCACCGCCAGCAGAACTCTCTCGGCCAGCCCAAAACTGGCCGGCTCAGCTAGCCTGAGACTCAGGCTCGCCCTCACCATCCCGGCGAGCATCCCAGCAATCGTCACTCCCGCCTCCATCAAATCTCAACACCAAACCAGATGCCAAACGCCGGCGCGCTACAAGATGGCGGAACTTCGCGTCCAGGGCTGGGCGCAAACGAAAACGGCGAGCCACAGCCCGCCGTTGCCTCAATCTCTGATGTCCGGCGCTCATTCATACGTCCCTTGCAGCCGCCGCCACTTTTGATGCTCTTCAGCCAACCGTCTCGTTGGCCTCTGTTGCAGTGATCCTGCTTGCAATGATTTTGGCTCCGCAGGATTCCGAGCAGAAGCGCCTGACAGGCGCTCTCGGGATCCGCTGGCGCCTAGTAGCTGAAAAACTCATTCAACCCGCGCCGCAACCGCACTCCAACGGAAAAGCAGACCAGCGAGGTGAGGTAAAGGAACGCATTCCAATAGGCCATGGGGTGAATCCAGCCCGGCGAATACGTAAGATCCTGACCGCTCCACAAGGTAACGATCGTACCGACAATAAACGTCTGGAAGCCAATCACCAGGAGCAACTGCCCACGCCGCCTGCGGCGATCAATCTGCTCCACCTGTTCGGGGGTCAGGTGACGCTCTTCGACAGGGATCAACATATTGGCCATAGCTTTACCTCCTTGCTGTCAACACCGGCGCACCGCTCATCCAGTTCCAAAACCAGGAATCCGGAGGCAAGCCGCGCATCATGCATTAAATCACAAAAGGCACACCTCGTGAATCGAGACCCCGAGTCCGGGCTGCTCAGCCCAGCGTCCGCCGACCAAAGGCAGCCCGGATCCGCTCCGCGCGATTCTCCGCCGACCCAACCGCGACCTCCTGCAGGTCAGCTACGGATTGAACCCCCACCACCTCAAACCGCTTACGGCAGCGGATGTTCTTGCAAGCCGCCAGATCGTCCATTCGCAGCATGTAGCTGCGCGCCTTGGCAAAGCGTGCGCGGTCGTTCTCATTGGCGCCCCGGGGAGCCTGCGCACGCTTCCGCCGCACCAGCCAGCTCAACTCATACTCCGCAGCCTGCCCGCAGTGCGGGCATACCATCTTGTGGACCTTCATTTCCGTCGCTTCGTCGAAGAAGTCGCGCTCTTCCATCGATACCCTCTCCACGTCATCTCTGTTCGGTCAAGGCCTGATGTTCAAAGTCTGCCGCGTTGAGCCCCACCCTCAAGAATACGCTCTCAACGCTTCAAAAGTAGCTCCCATCGCCCGCGATACACTCAGGGCAGGAGGCTACCGGACATGGCCCAGCCGAAGGCCAAAAAACAGGTGTTTTCTGTTGCGAAGGCTGTAAAGGCGAACGCGCGCGAGCGTCTCGGCTCTCCCCCGCCTTCCCATCCGCTGCCCACCCTCAAAGACAAGATCGCCTCCCAGCCCAAACACAAGGAGACGCTCGCCCAGTTGCTCGAAGACAGGGATCGATAGAGCGAGTCTGCTGGCGGCGTCAGACGGAGAAGCAACCTTCACCAGCAATTTTCCAAGGGAAAGCCGAGCTGCTCGCCTGCTTCGGAACACCTTTGCCCACAAGGCTTCCCGCAGACGGCGCTCAGGATCGATGGCGAGAGAGGACAGAAGCGCCAAAACAAGGACGGAGACAGCCAAGGCTGTCTCCGTCTTGAGTTATCTCCGCGTCCGTCTGCATCGGAAGGGCAATCTGCAAGCAGAACCTCCCAGACGGTCCACGTCGACTTCGCTGCCAGAAGTGTATACCCGCGGCAGCCGGGTAAGGAACCTGAAAATCTGGCGCCACCGGCAGAAGCCATGAACTCCTCCCGTAAACTAAACCGTATGCCGCTGAACTACGCTTTGATCGTCTTTGAGCTGGTCGTTATGGTGCTCTCTATCTCCTTGCACGACTGTGCCCAGGCCTGGGCGGCCAATCGGCTAGGCGACCCAACCGCCCGCATGATGGGCCGCCTGACCATGAATCCTGCCCGTCACTTTGATCTGCTCGGCACCCTCATCTGGCCGGTGCTCTTCATCTTTCGCAGCCCTCTCGTGCTGGGGTGGGGCAAGCCTATCAACTTCACGCCACGCAACTTCCGCAACCCCTCGCGAGATGAGATGCTGGCCACCCTGGCTGGCCCCGCCGCTCAACTGCTGGCCGCAGTGGTTGCCCTGCTCATCCTGGTCGTTGTCCGCCACACCCTCCCCGGCACGCTCGACTCCCTGGTCATCGCCTCCCATCTGGCCATGCGCGACGCCAGCTTCGGCATTCAGGGTCTACCCAGCATCTTCCCTCTCATCCTGTTTCTCTACTTCTGCATCCTGGTGAACGTCCTGCTCTGCGTCTTCAATCTAGTCCCCCTGCCCTTCCTCGACGGCGGCAAGATCTTGATGCACTATCTGCCCTTCAACGCAGCCAAAACCTTCCAGCAGATGAGCTTCGTCCTGATGCTGGCCTTCTTCTTTCTTGGCTATTACGTCATCATGCTCTTCTTCCTGCCCGTCATGAGCATCTTTCAGGCGCTGCTCTTCACCCTCTAATAAGCCCCGGAGACCCTCCCTGCCATGCCATCCCATCCGCTCCCGGAAGATCCCAAAGAGCTTTGGTCCGCCGTGGACCACTATTTGAATCAGACCCTTCTCTCGCCCGACCCCATCCTCCAAGCGGCGCTGGATGCCGGCGCCGCCGCCAACCTGCCGAACATCAGCGTCTCCCCCTCGCAAGGCAAGCTGCTTCAGCTATTGGCGCAAACGCAGTCCGCCCGCCGAATCCTCGAGATCGGCGCACTGGGTGGTTACAGCACCATCCACCTGGCCCGCGCCCTTCCTCCGGGCGGGCAGATGGTCACCTTGGAACTCGAACCCCGGCACGCCGAAGTTGCCTTGGCCAACATAGCCCGCGCCGGTCTCTCCCACGCAGTCACCCTTCGCCTTGGCCCCGCTTTGGACTCTCTCGCTCAACTTCAGGCCGAGCGCGTCGAACCCTTTGACCTGGTCTTCCTGGACGCCGACAAGGTGGGCTACCCCCAATATCTCTCCGCATTCCTCCCCCTCTGCCGCCCGGGCACGCTGCTTCTGGCCGATAACGTCATCCGCGACGGCGAAGTCATAGACGGCTCCAGCAACGACCCCGACGTTCAGGGCGTACGCGAATTCCTCAGGCTGCTCGGCAGCGATTCCCGCATCTCTTCCGTTGCCGTGCAAACCGTTGGCAGCAAAGGGTATGACGGCTTCTCCATCAGCCGCGTTCTCAGTCTATAGACAGCGCCCGTCCCTGCATCCGAACCGCACATCGATGTATCCTTGAACTTCACACAATGAGCGCTACTTCCTCACGCACATCCCCCCACCCTCGCGTCCTCTCCGGTATGCGCCCTACGGGCCCCCTGCACCTCGGCAACTACATGGGCGCACTGTACAACTGGGTTCACCTCCAGCAGGAGTACGACTGCTATTTTTTCATCGCCGACCTGCACGCCCTCACCACCGACTACGCCGACACCTCTCTGCTGCGCCAGAACATCCAGGACGTCGCGCTGGACTTCCTCGCCGCCGGTCTCGACCCCGGACGCGCCGTGATCTTCAAGCAGTCTGAGGTGATGCACCACGCTCAGCTCTTTACGCTCTTCAGCATGATGACGCCGATACCCTGGCTGGAGCGCGTGCCCAGCTACAAAGACCAGCAGGCGCAACTCACCAACAAAGAGCTCAACACCTACGGCTTCCTCGGCTATCCGCTGCTCCAGGCCGCGGACATCCTGCTCTACAAGCCGGACTTTGTCCCGGTGGGAGCCGACCAGGTCGCGCACGTCGAACTGACACGCGAGGTCGCGCGCCGCTTCAACCTCTTCTACGGTCCACGTTCGGCTGCCACCGAGAAACACTTCCAGGCAGCCGCCTCCGACAAAGACAAGATGGCCGCTCTGGAGGGCGAAACCCGCAAGATCTCCGCCATCCTGCCGGAGCCTGATGTCTTGCTGACCCCAAGCCCCAAGCTCCCCGGTCTGGACGGCCGCAAGATGTCCAAGAGCTACGGCAACACCATCATGCTCTCCGAGCCCCCCGCCGAGATCCGCGCCAAGCTCAAGATCATGGTCACGGACCCGGCGCGCATCCGCCGCAGCGACGCCGGCAACCCTGACGTCTGCCCCGTCTTCGACCTGCATAAGGTCTTCAGCTCCCAAGAGACCCAGCGCAAGGCTGCTGACGGCTGCCGCTCCGCGTCCATCGGGTGCATTGAGTGCAAAAGCTGGGTCGCCGACGCCATCGTCGAACGGATAGCTCCTATCCAGGAGCATCGCCGCGACCTCGAGCACCGTCCCCGGGTCATCAAGGACGTCTTGGCCAACGGAAAAGATCGCGCCACAAAGCGAGCCCAGCAGACCCTGGACGAGGTGCAGGTAGCCATGGGTATCGCCTGAACGTCAATCCTAAACCGGCTTTACTCGATCGCACGAAAGTCCAAGGCCAGAACGGACGCCTGTGCCGGCGCCCAGCGCGCCCCCGAACGACCTCGCCAGTCCGTGACGACGTTTCCCAACCAGCCCAGAGGCTAACTCAACCATGAGCGAAGAGACTCAAGAGGGACCCAAGCAAAGCTACGCTCCCGATCCCGGGCAGGATACCAACCCCGGACCCCACGGCAAGGAGCGCACCGCCACGGGTTCCACGCCTGTCACCACCGGCGAACCAGCCAGACATGAACCCTTCGTACTGGAACATCCCCCCGTACCCGCACCGCAGGCATCCAGACGAAGTGAGCGCGACAAGGGCCGGGAAAACAACCGCGACGAAGAGTCGCAGTCCCCCTTCAGCATCACCGTGGGTCAGGTCTACGACGGCCCTCTGGACCTTCTGCTGGACCTGATTCGCAAACAGAACATCGATATCTACGACATTCCGATCGCCCGGATCACCGCGCAGTTCCTCGCCTATACCCACCACTTGAAAGAAACCGACGTGGACGCGGCCGGCGAGTTCATCTACGTCGCATCCCTGCTGATTCACATCAAGAGCCGCATGTTGCTACCCCGCGACCCGCATACCCCGGACTCGGAAGCCGAGGACCCGCGGCGCGAACTGGTCGAGCGTCTGCTGGAGCACGAACGCTTCAAGTCCGCCGCGCAGATGCTGCAGCAGAAGCAGATGTTGGAAGAGGCGAGTTGGACCCAGCCCGGGCTCAAGAACTTTCTGCAAGAGGAAGGACTGGCCTCCGCGGAGGGCCTTGCCGAGCTGGATCGCGAAATCGACGCCGACACCATCGACCTGGTGCGGGTCTTCCAGGATGTCCTCCAGCGGCTGCGCGAGCGTCCCGTCCACAATATCGACGAGGAAACCGTCACCGTGGCGCAGATGATCGACTTCGTCAAACGCCGCCTATTGATGGAGGATAAGCCCATCAGCCTGCGTCGCCTGCTACAGAACACCCGCAGCGAGCGCGCTGTGATCTGCACCTTCCTGGCAATGTTGGAACTGGTCCGGCTGCAAGCCATCCTGCTCCGCCAAAGCGACCACTTCGGCGACATCCTGGTGAAGAAATCCGAACGGTTTGACCAGATCTTTGCCGAGCAAGCTCAGATCCGCGACGACTGGAGCTGACCGTTCCGCCCTGGGGGCACAATGGCACAACCCTTCATCCTGTCCCATGACGGGAAACTCTCTCCACGCCCGGGCATCGCCGATCTCCCCCAGCAGGCGAGCGCCTTCCCACCCACTGCACCCCCGGAGCATCGCTATCTATCACAAAACAGGGATCATATGCTGCCGAGCGGGGAGAGAGCGCTGGTCTGCGGCGGGGAGCCGACCACCTCTCCTCTGCACAGAAAAGTTGCTCGCACCGCTGCCCACAGCACTTCCATCGGCTGAGCATTCAACAGATGAAAGCAGCAGAACCTTCCCGCTCGACCCCGAAACAGATCGAAATCACTTCGTTTCGGCTGGCTGCAACCCTCCGGAGAGGGTAGACTTTAAGAAGTCTCACTGGCATCACTGCACGCACCGAATCATGAGCCCCTTATCGAAGAAGCCTGATGCGTTCCTAGCTCGCCGAAGCGTGAGGTAGGTCCCTACGACGATGGCCGCCCCCGTTCTCACTTCGCATGCAGCAAGAAATACTTCGATCCTGGACAAGAAGCTCGCCCAGTCGTCCCCGGGCAAATGGAGTGTACTCGCCTTCAGCGTTCTTTTGCTGATTGGCTTGCTCTACATCGGCGATGCGCTCAAGCTCGATCTCTCCCAGGTTCGACTCCACTCCATCTTTCCCTTGCTGTTGCTGGGCATCGCCCTTCTCAGCGCCCTCACCTTTGAGTTCGTCAATGGCTTCCTGGACACCGCGAACGCGGTGGCCACCGTCATCTACACCCACTCACTGGACCCCTACGTCGCCGTTGTCTACTCCGGCATTCTCAACTTTGTGGGCGTGCTGCTAAGTTCCGGTACGGTGGCGTTTGCCATCATCGGCTTGTTGCCGGTTGAGCTCTTCCTCAAGATCAGCCATGGCTCCGGCTTTTCCATGGTCTTCGCGGTGCTCATCGCCGCCATCGTATGGAATATCGGAAGCTGGTGGAAAGGGCTGCCCGTCTCCAGCTCGCATACTCTCATCGGCTCCATCCTCGGCGTCGCCCTCGCCTATCGGCTCACCCAGGGAGCACAGTCAGCCCCGCTCGACTGGGGACAGATTCAGCGAGTTCTCGTCTCGCTGCTCATCTCGCCGGTGATCGGCTTCATCTTCGCAGGCCTGGTACTGCTCCTCTTCCGCCTGGTTGCGCGCGACCCTCGCTTGTACAAGGAACCAAGCGGAGCCGCGCCGCCCCCGTTCTACATCCGCGCTCTGCTGATCCTCACCTGCGGAGGCGTCTCTTACGCCCATGGCTCCAATGACGGCCAGAAGGGCATGGGCCTGATCATGCTGATCCTAGTGGGCACAATACCCACCGCCTTCGCCCTCAATCATCAGGTCAACCTCCGCGGCACACAGAACTTCACGGTAATCTCCCAGCAAGCCGAACTGGCCATCCGCCACGCGATGGGACCTGCCAAAGCTCCGTCGCCCTCCGTCGCTGCTGCTGGAGCCGAACTGCAACAGTTCATCTCCAGCAGAACCTACAAACCCTCCGTTCTGCCTTCGCTCCAGGTCGAAATCGATAATCTTCGCGCGGAAGGCGCATCGTACGCATCGCTGGCCGCAATCCCATCCAGCTTGCAGCCGACTATGAGCAACCAGATGTTCCTTTGTGGCCAGGCGCTACAACTCCTCCCGAAACTCAAAGGCTCGCCGCGCTTCTACCCTCAGGATGCGGCCACCCTCGCCACGTATCGGAACGTTCTCAACCGCTCCACCCGCTTCATCCCGATCTGGGTGAAGGTCGCTGTCGCGCTTGCGCTCGGTTTGGGCACCATGGTCGGCTGGCGGCGCATCGTGATTACCGTGGGTGAAAAGATCGGGAAGACCCACCTCACCTACGCCCAGGGAGCAGCCGCTCAACTGGTGGCCATGTGCACCATCCTGGCGGCTGGAGCGTGGGGGTTACCCGTCAGCACGACCCATGTGCTGAACTCCGGCATCGCCGGCGCCATGACCGCCAACGGCAGTGGATTGCAGTGGATCACCATTCGCAATATCGCCATGGCCTGGGTCTTCACGCTTCCCATAGCCGCTCTGCTCTCTGGAACCTTGTTCTATCTCTTCAACTTCTTCATCCGCTAATCCACTCTCCCGAAGGTTTCCAGGCGCCGACCGGGCTTCAGTCAGGCCGGGCTCCGCGTGCAGGCCGCGCAGAGGGTTGATACACTCAACCCTGCATCCATGAGTCTCAAAGCCAAGATCGAAGCCGTCATCTATGCCTCCGAAGAGCCCGTTACCCTAGCCCAACTCATCGGCCTTCTAGGCGAGGAGGGTCAGGCCGAACTGGACGCCATCGCCGCCCAGCAGCACTCTCTCACCCTAGTGGAAGCCACGCCGGACGATCTTCCCGACGCCCTGACCGACACAGCGGAGGAGTTGGAGGCAGAGGCGGAGGCTCCATCGCCAAAAACCGCGACCCTCGTCCCTCCCTCCGAACCCGTTGGCGAATCGAACAATCCTGCTGAAGGGGCTTCGGAATCCGACGCCTGCCTGCCCGCCGCCGAGCCGTCCACCCAAGCTGTCGCCGAGCCGGAACCGTCCCGCTCCCCAGCTTCCGACGCCTCCGCTCCAGATGAGGAAACAACCCCGCAGGCGGCAGCCACTTCCCGGGACTCCAGCCCATCCAGCGAAGCGAGCCAGAAACTCGCCGCGCGCAAACTGCGGGACTACTTCCGTTCCCTGCTCGACCAGCTCATCGCCGACTACGCCAACGGGGATCGCGGCCTGGAGATCCGCGAGGTCGCCAGCGGCTTCCGCCTGGCAACCAAGCCGGAGTACCACGATGCGGTCCGGGGCTTCGTCAAGTCCCTCAAACCGCCCCTGAAGCTCTCCTTGCAGGCCTTGGAGACCCTGGCGGTGGTTGCCTACAAACAGCCTGTAACCGCACCGGAGGTCTCCGAGATCCGTGGCGTGGACTCAGCCGGGGTCCTCGGCTCGCTGCTCTCCCGCAAGCTGGTCACCACGGCCGGCCGAAAGCAGGTGATCGGCCGACCCATCCTCTACAAGACCACCAAGGAGTTCCTGCTCCGCTTCGGCCTCAAGGACATCAATGAACTCCCCAGCATAGAGGAGTTCGAAAAGATGGCCGGCGAACTCAATGATGCGGTTCAGGAAGAGATTCCCATGGAAGCCTCGTCCAACCCTCCGGAGGCGGATGCCGAGCGTCTGGATTCAACAGAGGCAGAAGCTCCCGCCGGCGCGCTCGCTGCTGAGGCTGATACCGAGCACGCAGAGGCAGGGACCTTAGCTGCTCACGAGGACAGCCATGAGCAAGAGAACCGCAACCCTCAACCGCTGTCCTCCAGCCTGCCCGCCTCTGAACCCGACACCGCATCCGAAGGTGACCTTGCATCCAACGTTCCAGAATGAACCTGTAGGGTAGAACGGAGACCTGATCCCGGTTCACGGCCCCTGACGATGGTCCGGACAACGGGCTAAACAGACGCTCGCTCCAGTTGCATGGGGGTGGAAGCCTGATCCCCCCGTTGTTCGGGCCGAGACTTGTGCAACACCGGCTCGGAATCCATCGCCGCGGCCTGACGGTGCATCCAATAGCAGGGAAAGCCGTCGGTGGAACAGAATTGCAGCGGCCAAACCCGGATCAGGATGACTCCGTCCGCTCTCGAACGTCTATTGGAAAGAATAGGATAGTCAAGGGATACTATGGAACCTCGCGAAACGCCCAACAACCCGATCATCATTGATGCCCGCAACAGCGCCTTCGGTCGCTCCGGCTCCATTGGCCAGGCCCGCACCCAGACGGCCTCCTCCCTGCTCAGCCGCGTGCTGGTCATCACCTCCCTGGGCTTCTTCGTCTCTGCGATCGGCATTTCCATGGCTCCGCCCTACTTCGCCGGTCCCGTGTTCTGGCTCTGCGTCCTGGCTACCTTCGGGCTCATCTTCGCAATTCGCGCCTCGCGCGAAAATACCCTCTTCTCCTTTGGCCTCTTCCTTCTGCTGGCCCTGGCCATGGGCTTTGAGATGAGCCCATGGATCAACATGCTGTTGCACACCGGCCACAGTGACGTGGTGTTCAACGCCGCTCTCACCACGGCGGTCGGCATGGCCTGCCTGGGTATGGGTGCACAGATCTTCACCTTCGACTATCGCCGGGTTCAAAGCTACGTCTTCGCCGCGCTGCTGGTCCTGGTGCTGGTAGGCGTGCTCAGCATCTTCTTCCACTTCATCAGCCCCACGCTTTACTCCTACGCGGCGCTGGCGATCTTCAGCGTCCTGGTGGTGGTTGACTTCATGCGCATCCGCAACGGCGGTGACGGAGCCACTGCCGTCGAACTCGCCCTCAGCATCTACCTCGACGGCATCAACATCTTCATGGCCCTCACGGAGATCTTCTCCGGCGGCCGCGGCAGGGATTAGCATACCTCCAGCCTCATCTCGCATCGGCTCCGCTTCACTGAGCCGCTTTCTCCATGGAAAGTGGTGATGCATGCTCCACCCCGGACGCCATTGCACGGGAGAGCGGCTCGCGGCCGAGGTTCGAGCCCAGCGCATTTCGAGCGTAAAGTAAAAGAATCCTTCTGGGCCTGAACCTTCAGCGAGCGCCCGCCACCATCCAGCGACCGCGATGAGCAGATCCGCAGTCAGAGGCCAACCCGCCATGAACAAGCTTCCCGCATCCAACTCCGGCGAAGACAGATCGATCGCCGGCGAGCGCCTGCAAAAGCTGCTCGCCCGCGCCGGCATCGCCAGCCGCCGAGCTGCCGAGCAGATGATCCTTGACGGCCGCGTCCAGGTGAACGGCCAGACCATCACCGAACTCGGAGCCCGCGCTGATCTCTCTCGCGACCACATCCGGGTGGATGGTAAACGCCTCCATGGCCCTGAGCCCACCCGCTACTTCATGGTGAACAAACCCCGCGGCTACGTAACCACCCTGGATGACCCGGAGCACCGCCCAACGGTCGTCGAGTTGCTCGGGCAAGCCGCGCAGAAGAAGCTGATTGGAGAACACTGCCGGCTCCCGCGCCTTTACCCTGTCGGCAGGCTGGATTACCTCTCCGAGGGCCTGCTGCTGATGACCAACGATGGAGATCTGGCCAACAAGCTCTCCAAGGTCGCGAGCGGCGTGGCCAAGACCTATCTGGTCAAGGTCTCCGGAACCCCCAGCGAAGCGGGAATCGACCAGCTCCGCCGTGGAATCATGATCGATCGTGGCCGACTCGCCGACACCCGAAGCTCTGGCCGCCGCGACCGCGTCCTGACCCAGCCAGCCAAAATCGAGCAGGTCCGCGGAGGCGACAATCCCTGGTTTGAAGTAACCCTCACCGAAGGCCGTAACCGCCAACTGCGCAAGATGTTTGAGGAGATCGGACATCATGTGGAGAAGATCCGCCGCATCGCCTACGGCGCTTTGACCCTCGACGTCCCCCCGGGGAGCTTCCGCGAGTTGACCCACGGCGAGGTTCTGGCCCTGCATCGCGCTGCTGCCGGGTTGAAGGTCGAGCGGCGCAAAGTCCTACCGGAGGCGGCAGTACTCAAAAAGCCCGTCCCTCCCAAGCGCAAGCCTTCCTACAGGTCTCCGCGCAGACCTGCAAACCAGCCGAGCGGGGCTGGCGACAAGCCCAGCGCAAGGGTCGGCGGCAAGCACAACCGCTCCGCATAATTGCACCCCGCGGGATCGCACCCCGCAGCATGGCGCGCCGCATTCTCCCCCGCAAAGACCAGTCGGCTCTCTACCTTCGTCCCAAGTCCAGCCCACCGACGGGCGCCAGCGCTGGAATGGCCCGCAGTTCCGCAATAACTGGTTCACCAGCCGGCGGTCCCGGCAGGCCGGAGCATGCTACACTTACACCAAGGTGTGCGTAGAGTGACTCTGCGCATGGCGCCGCGGGCAGACGACTCCCCTTCAAAGGGATTCTGGACTTCAGTCTGGCCAGAGACCGCGACCGCCACATATCCCCGCCACCGTTTTTTACCAAGCGTTGGTTGCTCTGGCTAGCAGGCAGATCCACAGGATTACGGGATCACGCCTCGCCGTGCAGCAGCAGTGCTTACTATGCCTCAGGGCATCGGGAAGGCTTCTGGTATACCAGACCGCAAGCAGTGCTGATAGAAGAATCCACGCAGCCGTTCGCAAGCAGTCATCGGTGTTCTTGCGCGCGGAGAGCGTTTCTGCATTCCATCACCCTTTACCGATTACAAAGGAACATCTTGTCTACGCTTACTCTTGAATCCATTCTGAACCCGGAACCAATGCAGGTTTCGCGTCACATCACCACCACCCCGAACGAAGCCGCCACCCTCTGCTTCACCAGCTTTGATATCTCAGACTCCCTCAAGGCTCGCCTGTCCGCCGCTGGCTTTGTCCATCCCACCCCTGTGCAGGCCGGGGCCATTCCACCGGCGCTGGAGGGAGAAGACATCCTGGCCACCGCCTCCACCGGCACCGGCAAGACGCTCAGCTTTCTGATTCCGATGATCGAGCGGCTGGAAGAGATCTCGGTCCCCAGCACGCGCGGCAAAAAGAGCCCGGTGCTGGCTCTGATTCTTCTTCCCACCCGCGAGCTCGCCATGCAAGTGCTGGATCATTTTTACAAGATCTGCCCCTCGCAGAAGTCGGACGCCGTGCTGGTCTGTGGGGGACTCTCAGAGAATACCCAGATCGAGCAGATTAGCCGTGGACCGCGTCTCCTGGTAGCCACCCCGGGACGGCTGGAAGACTTCCTTCGCCGCAAAGCCGTCAGCCTGAAGGATGTGGACATGCTGGTGCTGGATGAGGTCGATCGCATGCTGGATATGGGCTTCCTTCCCTCCATCCGCCGCATCGTCAGCGCGCTGCCGCGCGACCGCCAGACCATGTGCTACTCCGCCACCCTGGACGCCAACATCCGGGAGATCGTCAAAGACTACGTACAGGCCCCGGTCCGGGTGGAGATCGGAACTACGTCTCGCCCCTCGGATAGCGTGGAGCTCCGCGTCTATACCGTGATGCAAGACCAGAAGCTGGCTCAGCTCGATAAGATGCTGACTGAAGAAGAGGGAACCTATCTGGTCTTCTCTCGCACCAAGCATGGCGCAGATCGCATCGGCCGCAAGCTGGAGAAGCTCGGCCACCAGGTTGAGATCATCCACGGCGATCGTTCGCAGTCCCAGCGCACGGCCGCCCTGCGGAACTTTGCCACCGGTCGCAGCCGCATCCTGGTCGCCACGGACGTCGCCGCCCGCGGTATTGACGTCTCCCACATCGCCCACGTGGTCAACTACGATCTACCCAATGGCTCCGATGACTTTGTGCACCGCATCGGCCGCACCGGCCGCGCCGGCGCCCGCGGAATCGCCACCACCTTCGTGACTCCGCTGGAAAAGGGCGATGCGCTCAAACTGGAGCGTGAGCTGAAGATCAAATTTGCCTGGACCGAGGCAGACAAGAACCTGGCCAAGGAAGAACGCAATAGGCCCATCGATTTGACGAAAAACGCTCAGGGCCTCGATGATCTGCTCCAGATGGAGACTCGGAGCTGGAAGAACGCCGATTCCGGCGCGCAGGAGAGCATCTCCCACAAGCCACGCCGCTCTGGCGGCGACACCCAGCGCAGCAGCGGGCGAAGCAGCGGTTCCAGCAAGAACAGCCAGGCAGGTCACTCCAGCCCGGCCAGAGCCCACCGCGGCAACTCCGCACGTCCTGCCGGACGGCGCAGTTCCAGCCGCCGCAGCAGCCGCTAAAGCAACCTCCCCGCAAGGGTCCGGCGGCAGCGCGATCTCCCTCCGTGGCGTTTTCCGTAGCCCGGGGCCCCCGGCAGACTTGCCTGCTGGGGTGGAACCCGGGGCCCCCGGCAGACTTGCCTGCTGGGGTGAAATGAAGACGCCACGAAAGGCCATCTGCAGGGCGCCAGCAGGGAGATGGCTACCCACAACGCCCGTTGTCACTCCCGCAACGCCTGCTGTCACTCCCGCAACGCCTGCTGTCACTCCAAGTGACGAAGATCCCACCAGCGCTCATTCCGGCAACAGGAGACGCCCGGCCCGTCGCATTGGAAAGGAGTTGCGTTTGCACTTTCTGTGGGAATTCGGCATACTTAGAAGGTTGTCTGCACTCCCGTGCAGACCAGTCGGGACCACGCCCTTGCGAAAGAGCGCATGCCGGGGTGGGAGACGAGGAAATCATGGCAAAAAAGACATCCAAGAATATTGCGAAGGCTCGCGCCCTTGTTGAGCCCCGCCCCTATGCGATCGGCGAGGCGATTCCCCTGCTTCAGAAGGCAAAGTATGCAAAGTTCGACGAAACCGTCGATCTGACCATGCGGCTGGGAGTCGATACACGGCATGCCGATCAGATGGTGCGTGGAACCGTGGTGCTTCCCCACGGCCTGGGTGGCAAAACCAAAGTTGTCGCGGTGATCGCCTCCGGCGATAAGGTAAAAGAGGCTGAGGCTGCCGGCGCCGAGTTCGTAGGCGGCGAGGAGATGGTGGAGAAGATCCAGAAAGAGAACTGGACCGGCTTCGACGCTCTGATCGCTACCCCGGATATGATGCGCTCCGTAGGCCGACTGGGTAAGGTGCTGGGTCCGCGCGGCCTGATGCCCAATCCCAAGACGGGCACCGTGACCACGGATGTGGCCGGGGCGATCCGGGAGATCAAGGCTGGTAAGGTGGAGTTCCGCGCCGATAAAACCGCGCTGGTGCATGTGCCGGTCGGCAAGCTCTCCTTTAGCCCAGAGAAGCTGGAGGCCAATGCGCTGGTCGTCATCTCCTCCGTGGTCAAGGCCAAGCCTTCCGCCGCCAAGGGGAAGTACATCAAGCGGATTGTGCTCAGCTCGACCATGGGCCCCGGCATCGAGTTGGAGCCGTCCGTGGCGGAGTTTGCAGCCAAGGCGTAAGCACACGGGTTTGGGGCCTGGGAACAGATCTCCGCGTAACCGCAAAGGCCAGGGTTCAAGCCGGTTCGAGCGGGTAAAGCGGGGCTGAGATCTCCAGGCAAAGCAGATAGTGGAACGATGGGCTGGCGGTATGCGACCAGCCGGTAAAGGTCAGGTTCACAATGGCATTAACCAAGGCGAAGAAGAGCGAAAAAGTACAGGCGCTGGCGACCGAGCTGGAGAGTTCGACCTCGGCCATCATCGGTACATTCAAGGGGCTTACCGCCTCCAAGGACTTTGAACTGCGCAAGGTGATTCGCGCGGCCGGCGGAAGCTACCACGTGGTGAAGAACAAATTGGCCGCTAGAAGCAGCCAGGGGACCAAGGTGGAAAAGGCGCTGCAGGGACTCAAGGGCGTCAACTCCGTTGCCTACACCTCTGGAGATCCGGTGGCGCTGGCCAAGGCGCTCTCCACCTGGGTGAAGGACAACGCCGAGTACACCTTCAAGCTGGGCATCGTGGATGGCAAGGTGATCACAGTCGAGGAGATCGATTCACTGGCCAAGCTACCGGGCAAGGAAGAACTCTTCTCCAAGCTGATGTTCCTCATCCAGTCGCCGGCCCAGCGCCTGGCGACAGTGATCAACGCCGCAGGACGGGATCTGGCGGTGGTGATCAATCAGGGAGTGGAGAAGGGCAAGTTCGGAGCCGCAGCCATCCAGTCTGCGGTGTCCGAAGTGGCCGCCGCCCACGGCGAGCAGTCCACAGCAAACGCCCAGCCCTCCGGCGCGGCGGACCCGGAAAACACCACAGCATCAAAGGCGGACGAGGCTCCCGGCCTCGATCCGGTTGCGGGATAACCAAGTTTCGCGGCGGTCTTCGGCAGGGGCGCAGTCTGGGCGCAACGGAAACCTGCTGAGGCTGGAGCGGCCTGGAGCAGAAGAGGCTCTGGGTGAGTTAAATCAGCGGTATAGCGGCACAAGTTTTGCAACTTTTACCTACACGGAGAAGAGACATGGCGGATATTCAGCAGTTGGAAGATCAGATCGTAAGCCTCAGCCTGCTTGAAGCGGCGGAGTTGGTAAAGAAGCTCGAGGAGCGCCTGGGCGTCTCGGCGGCCGCAGCAGTCGCTGCCGCCCCCGCGGCGGGCGGCGGAGCCGCTGCCCCTGTGGCCGAAGAGAAGACCGAGTTCACGGTCATCCTGAAGGATGCCGGCGCGAATAAGATCAACACGATCAAGGCCGTACGCGAGGTCACGGCGCTTGGGCTCAAGGAGGCCAAGGACTTGGTCGACGGCGCTCCCAAGCCCCTCAAGGAGAACATCTCCAAGGAAGATGCGGCCGCCATCGCCAAGAAGTTCGAAGGCGTCGCGACTGTCGAGATCAAGTAGCTTTCAAATGGACTGCGGCAGGCGGGCGCCTGCAACAGCTCCACCAGTTGCAGCCGGGGCGTTTCTGCGGTATTCTTTCCAATGGGAGACTACCGCAGACGCCTCGGCGCAATGTTTTCTGCGGAGTTCTAAAGGCCAAAATAGCGATCAGGTTTCGTCCGGTTCATCCTGGCACTGCGAAGCAGGTTATGGAACCGGCCATCTTGTGGTTTGAGCGGCGGGCCCACAAGGTGCAAACGTGCGACAAGCGGCAAACGTTGGACCCGCATCGGGTGCGGGATCAAAGGGCGGCGACTATCCACCGTTTCTGTGCTGAATTACTTAGGAATAGAGAGTACGCGCTCTCCGGGCAGAACGTCCCGCAGGGCGCTTTCGGCGTCTCTGGCTACCGGGCTCTTCGGCTCAGGCTTCCGGGCTGCGGTCGCCGCAGCCTCCGTCTGGCCAGCCCAGACTCTGCTGCATAGAGATATAGCAGCAGCAGGGCTTCAGCGGCAAGTGGGTTGAGCAGGCCACAACAGCCGCAAGATCAGGTTTTCACCCCGCAGAATGCTTCGCTGGGGTTTGTACTACGCGCTTCAGGCGCCTCCTCTGCGAGGAGAGGGGGCAACAGAACAGGCGCACATCAAGACCCATGAGAGATGCCGCAGCAGCGGTGTTTTCTCCTCTTCGAGAGTTGCTGGAGTCGCAGCGAGTGAGCAGCGCGCACCCCGGGCGGCTCTCGAAGAGCCTCGAGCCAACGAGCCAAGCAAGGGGCCGGTCACCAAAGACCGGCCACTGCAACAGGAGAGAGCATGTCGAACCCAGCCCCCAATGAAATGCGCGCGATTCGCACCCGACTGGACTTTTCCAAGATTCCAACCACCATCCAGATCCCCAACCTCATTGAGGTGCAGCGGCGCAGCTACGAGCGCTTCCTGCAGATGGATAAGTTGCCGCGGGAGCGCGAGGACAACGGCCTGCAATCGGTCTTTACCTCGGTCTTCCCCATCTCGGACTTCCGCAACGTTTCCGAACTGGAGTTTGTCGATTATTCCATCGGCAACTGGGAGTGCAAGTGCGGCTACCTCAAGGGCCTGAACCACCTGCGCACCGCTTGCACCAACTGTGGCCACATGGTCATCACCGATCCCTTCCACCCGGGCGATGTGCTGTGCAAGTTCTGCGGAACCTACAACAAGAACACCCCGGACTTTTGCACCAAGTGCGGCGACCCGGTGGGTCTGCAGCTCAAGTACGACCAGGCGGAGTGCGAGGAGCGCGGCATGACCTACTCGGCGCCTCTGAAGGTGACCATCCGCCTCAAGATCTATGACAAAGACCCGGAGACCGGAGTCAAGACCCTGCGCGACATGAAGGAGCAGGAGGTCTTCTTTGGCGACATTCCGCTGATGAGCGCCAACGGCACCTTCATCGTCAACGGCACCGAACGCGTGATCGTCAGCCAGTTGCACCGTTCGCCCGGCGTCTTCTTTGAAACCGCCAACAACCGCACCTACTTCCTGGGTAAGATCATTCCCTACCGCGGAAGCTGGGTGGAGTTCGAGTACGACCAGAAAAACACCCTGTACGTCCGCATCGACCGCAAGCGCAAGTTCCCCGCAACCATCTTCCTGCGCGCCCTGGGGCTGCGCACCGACGAGGAGATCCTGAAGACCTTCTATGTGGTGGATAACATCACCGTGAAGGAAGGCAAGCTGCTCTGGGCGGTCACGCCCGAGGATGTGCCAACCCACCTGGTGGGCACGCGCAGCGCCGTGGCTCTGCACCTGCCCGGACCCAAGGGAGGCGGCAAGGAAGAGGTGGTGGCTGCAGGCAAGAAGATCGGAGCCTCCGCCCTCAAGCACATTCGCGCCGCCGGCGTGGACCAGATCGAGGTCGAGCCCAGCGAGTTCGACGGCGCGATGCTCGGAGCGGACGTCGTGGACATGAGCACCGGCGAGTTGCTCTATGAGGCCAACACTGACTTGACCGCCGATAGACTGCACAGCATTCTGCAGAGCGGCGTGACCGCGCTCCAGGTCTTCTTCCCTGAGCGCGACGATGTCGGCAACATCATCTCCAACACCCTGCGCCGTGACTCGGTGCGCAAACCAGAGGAGGCGCTGATCGAGATCTACCGCAAACTGCGCCCCGGCGACCCTCCCACGCTGGATACCGCCACCGCCCTCTTTGAAGGCATGTTCTTCGATCCGCGCAAGTACGACTTCTCGCGCGTAGGCCGGCTCAAGTTCAACATCAAGCTGTATGAGAACCAGGATCCCAGCGGGCTGGACAAGCGCACCCTCACCCCCGAGGACTTCTACGGAACCATCCGTTACCTGCTCAAGCTGCGCAAGAACATCGGCGTGGTGGATGACATCGATCACCTCGGCAACCGGCGTGTCCGCGCGGTCGGCGAGTTGATGGAGAATCAGTTCCGCATCGGACTGGTGCGCATGGAGCGGGCCATCAAGGAGAAGATGAGCGTCTATCAGGAGATGTCCACGGCCATGCCGCACGACCTGATCAACGCCAAGCCGGTGATGGCCGCTATCCGCGAGTTCTTTGGATCCAGCCAGCTATCGCAGTTCATGGACCAGACCAACCCGCTCAGCGAGATTACCCACAAGCGCCGCCTGTCGGCCCTCGGGCCGGGTGGTCTGTCCCGCGAACGCGCCGGCTTCGAAGTGCGCGACGTGCACCCCACCCACTACGGCCGCATCTGCCCCATCGAGACCCCGGAAGGACCGAACATCGGCCTGATCTCTTCCCTGAGCTGCTTTGCCCGCATCAATGAGTATGGCTTTATCGAGAGCCCGTACCGCAAGGTGAAGGATGGCGTGGTCCTGGACTATGTTGCCGTAAGCAACGCCGGCGAGTCCGGCCTGCGCCAGGGCGATGCCCTGGAGGTCCACGAGGCGGCCAAGCTGAACAAGCAGCTCAAGAAGGATGGCAAGCGCACCATGGATCTGGAGCCCTATTCCTTCTACCTGTCCGCATGGGAAGAAGATCGGCACACCATCGCGCAGGCCAATATCAGCCTGGATGAAAATCTGCGCATCGTGGAGGATCTGGTCAATGCCCGCAAGGCGGGCAACTTTGTGCTGGTTCCCAAGCACGAGGTGGACTACGTCGATGTAAGCCCCAAACAACTGGTATCGGTGGCCGCTTCCCTGGTTCCCTTCCTGGAGCACGACGACGCAAACCGCGCCCTGATGGGAGCCAACATGCAGCGCCAGTCCGTCCCGCTGCTGGTCTCTGAAGCTCCGCTGGTGGGCACCGGCATGGAAGGCGTCACGGCGCGCGACTCCGGCGCGGTGATCCTGGCCAAGCGCAACGGCATCGTTGACTCGGTCGACTCCGAACGTATCATCGTGCGCGTGGAGGGTGAGCATCATCCGACGCAGCTCTCTCGCGAGGTGGGCTCAGACATCTATCAGCTCACCAAGTTCAAGCGCTCCAACCAGAACACCTGCATCAATCAGAAGCCGGTGGTGCGCAAGGGCGAGCGGGTCATCAAGGGCCAGGTGATCGCCGACGGCCCTTGCACCGAACAGGGCGAACTCGGGCTTGGCCGCAATGTGCTGGTGGCCTTTATGCCTTGGCGCGGTTACAACTTTGAGGACGCCATCCTCATCTCGGAAAAGCTGGTTCGAGAGGACTACTACACCTCGATCCACATCGAGGAGTTCGAGATCGAGGCGCGCGACACCAAGCTGGGACCGGAAGAGATTACCCGCGATATTCCCAACGTCAGCGAGCATGCGTTGCGCGACCTGGACGAGAGTGGCATCATCCGCATCGGAGCCAAGATCGGGCACAACGATATCCTGGTCGGCAAGGTCACTCCCAAAGGCGAAACCCAGCTCACCCCGGAAGAGAAGCTGCTGCGCGCCATCTTCGGTGAAAAGGCCGGCGATGTGCGCGATGCCAGCCTCACCTGCCCTCCCGGCATCGAGGGCACCGTGGTGGACGTCCGCATCTTCAGCCGCAAAGGCCAGGAAAAGGACCAGCGCGCACTGCAGATCGAGCAGGAGATGGTTGAGAAGCTGGAGCGCAACCTCGCCGACGAGATCCGCATCCTCACCGACGAGCGGCTGAAGCGGCTGGAAAACATCCTTGGCAACAAGGAGGTGCTGGCTGACCTGCACGACGAGCGCACCAACAAGAAACTGCTCAGCAAGGGCGACATCCTGACCCGCGATGGCATTGAGCTGATCTCCACCCGCAACCTCAAGCGTATCCGCTACGCCGATAAGGATCCGCGAGTGAACGAGCAGATCGACGAGATCGAGGAGATGACCTCCCGCCAGATCGACGTGCTGCGCAAGATCACCAACGAGAAGATCGCCAAGATGCAGAAGGGAGACGAACTCTCTCCCGGAGTCATCAAGATGGTGAAGGTCTACGTCGCCATGAAGCGCAAGCTCTCCGTGGGCGACAAGATGGCCGGACGCCATGGCAATAAGGGCGTCATCTCGCGCATCCTGCCCGAGGAGGATATGCCTTACCTGCCCGATGGAACCCCCGTGGAGATCGTTCTCAATCCGCTGGGCGTGCCTTCGCGTATGAACGTAGGGCAGATCCTGGAAACCCATCTTGGGTGGGCGGCGCATGAACTGGGAGCCAAGGTCGCGGCGCTCGCCGAGCAGCACCAGAAGGCCGGCGAGGTGAAGGAGATCTTCAAGGAAGCCTTCAAGGGAACGGCGGCCCTCAACCAGTTGCTTGCGCTCGACGATGAGCAGACGCTGCGCGTCGCCGCCGGCATGAAACGCGGTGTGTGGTTCGGCACCGCAGTCTTCGACGGAGCCAGGGAAGAGGAGATCAAGGCGCTGCTCAGCGCGGCAGGCTTGCCCAGTTCCGGCAAGAGCCTGATGTATGACGGCATGACAGGGGACGCGTTCGAACAGCCGGTCACCGTCGGCTATATCTACATGCTCAAGCTCAGCCACCTGGTCGATGATAAGATCCATGCACGCTCCATCGGACCGTACTCGCTCATCACCCAACAGCCGCTGGGCGGCAAGGCGCAGTTCGGCGGTCAGCGCTTTGGAGAGATGGAAGTCTGGGCCCTGGAGGCCTATGGCGCTGCTTACATCCTCCAGGAACTCCTCACCGCCAAGTCCGATGACGTCTATGGCCGCACCAAGATCTATGAGGCCATCGTCAAGGGCGAGGCGGCCATCGAGCCGGGCGTACCGGAGTCCTTCAACGTCCTCATTCGCGAGCTGCAGTCCTTGTGCCTGGACGTTGAGCTGGTAAAGACCACCCACGACTCAGAACACATCGTTCCGCTGCCAGAGCTGGCGGTTGCGGACTAATTCGTAGATTGGCGCCGCCTCTGCCGGCGGGCTTTGGGCTTGAGCTACGGCAGAAGCCTCCGCAGAGGCGGTGAAGAGATGGCAGTGGTGAACCTGGAAGCGCAGGATCATCGCGAAGGTAATCGCAGTCGCCACTTTAGGACTGCATAGCTAGCAGCGAAGCTCGCAACGCAGACTCTTGAAGGCCAAGGGTCAAACAAAAAGTTGGTATCGAGCTAAGCACTGCAAACGGAGAGAAAAAACATGTTCCGCTCCAGTCCCTTTGAAACGGCCGGTCCGATCACGGACTTTGACTCGATCAAGATTCAACTCGCCTCGCCGGAGAAGATTCGCTCCTGGTCGCACGGCGAGGTCACCAAGCCGGAGACCATCAACTACCGCACCTTCAAGCCCGAGCGCGATGGCCTGTTCTGCGCGCGCATCTTTGGACCCATCACCGACTGGGAGTGCCTTTGCGGCAAGTACAAGCGCATGAAGCACCGCGGCGTGATCTGCGACAAGTGCGGCGTCGAGGTGACCCTCAGCAAGGTTCGCCGCGAGCGGCTCGGACATATTGAGTTGGCCAGCCCCTGCTCGCACGTCTGGTTCTTCAAAGGCCTTCCCTCGCGCATCGGGCATCTGCTGGATATCTCGCTGCGCGAACTGGAAGCTGTTCTGTACTTTGAAAGCTACGTGGTGGTGGATCCGGGTGACGCGCCGGTAAAGGAACGCGAGGTCATCAAGGATGAGAATCGCTTCCGCGAGCTGGATGCGCAGTACCGTCCCACCGGCTTCAAGGCCATGATGGGAGCCGAGGCCATCAAGGAGTTGCTCAAGCGCGTCGACGTCAACGAGTTGGCCGTCGAGATGCGCGATCGCATGAAGGCCGAGACGTCGCTGCAGAAAAAGCTGAAGTACGCCAAGCGCCTCAAGGTGGTCGAGGCGTTTCGCCGTTCAGACAACAAGCCGCAGTGGATGATCCTGGACGTGATTCCCGTCATCCCACCCGAACTGCGCCCGCTGGTGCCGCTGGACGGCGGACGCTTTGCAACCTCGGACCTCAACGACCTCTATCGCCGCGTGATCAACCGCAATAACCGCCTCAAGAAGTTGATGGACCTGCACGCCCCTGAGGTGATCGTGCGCAATGAGAAGCGCATGCTGCAGGAGGCGGTCGACGCTTTGTTCGACAACGGCCGCCGCGGCCGCGTACTGCGCGGCGCGAACAATCGTCCCCTCAAGAGCCTCTCCGATACCCTCAAGGGCAAGCAGGGCCGGTTCCGCCAGAACCTGCTCGGCAAGCGCGTGGACTACTCCGGCCGCTCCGTCATCGTGGTAGGGCCGGAGCTAAAGCTGCACCAGTGTGGCCTGCCCAAGAAGATGGCTCTCGAGCTGTTCAAGCCATTCATCTATCACCGCCTGGAGCAGACCGGCCATTGCGCCACCATCAAGCAAGCCAAGGAGATGGTCGAGCAGCAGGAAGCCATCGTCTGGGACATCCTGGAAGAGGTCATCAAGGATCATCCGGTGCTGCTGAACCGCGCCCCGACACTGCATCGCCTGGGCATTCAGGCATTCGAGCCGGTGCTGGTCGAAGGCAAAGCCATCAAGATCCATCCCCTGGTCTGTACGGCGTTCAACGCGGACTTCGACGGCGATCAGATGGCGGTGCACATTCCGTTGAGCCCAGAGGCGCAGATTGAGGCATCCGTCCTTATGCTGGCCTCGCACAACATCCTCTCGCCTGCCAGCGGTCACCCCATCACCGTGCCCACCCAGGATATGGTGTTGGGTCTGTACTATCTCACCAAGGCCAAACAGGGAGCCAAGGGCGAGGGACGGGTCTTCGCCAACATCGAAGAGGTGCTCATGGCGCTGGAGGCCAAGCAGGTGGAGACGCTGACGCCCATCCGCTTGCGCTACTCCGGGCCCGTGCTGGACATGACGGTTGCCTATGACGACCAGGACATCCTCCACACCGAACCTGTGGAGTTCCATAAGCAGTTCATCAACACCACCGTGGGCCGGGCGATTCTGAATGACGCTCTGCCCGACGGGATGCCCTTTGTCAACGGCCTGCTCAAGAAGAAGGGGATCGGGCAACTGATCAACTACCTGTACCTGAACCTCGGTCTGGAGGTGACGGTGAAGGCGCTGGATAAGATCAAGGAGCTGGGCTTCCAGTTCGCCACCCGTTCCGGCCTCTCCGTTGGACTGGATGATATGGTGATTCCGGCGTCCAAGTATGAGGTGGTGCACGAGGCGGAGAGACAGGTGATTGCCATGCAGCAGCAGTACCTGGACGGCTCCATCACCAACCTGGAGCGATCCAACAAGGTCACCCAGATGTGGTCCGGCGTCACCGAACGTGTAGCCGATGAGATGTTCAACAACATGAAGCGTGCCGACAAGGAAGGAGCCATGAACCCGATCTACATCATGGCCGACTCCGGAGCCCGCGGCTCCAAACAGCAGATCCGCCAGCTCAGCGGCATGCGCGGTCTCATGGCCAAGCCCAGCGGCGAGATCATTGAAACCCCCATTACCGCAAACTTCCGCGAAGGCCTTACGGTGCTGCAGTACTTCATCTCCACCCACGGCGCGCGTAAGGGCCTCGCCGATACGGCGCTCAAGACAGCCGACTCCGGTTACCTGACCCGCCGCCTCGTCGATGTCGCCCAGGATGTCATCATCTCGGAGTTCGACTGCGGAACCGTCGAGGGCATCTACGTAACGCCCATCATTGAGGCTGGAGAAACCATCGAGCCCCTGCGCGACCGGATCGTCGGCCGCGTCTCGCTGGAACGTTTGAAGGACTTCGAAGGCAAGTTGATCGTCGATATCAACGAAGAGATCGATGAAGACAAGGCCTCCGCCGTGCAGGCTGCCGGCATCGAGCGGGTGAAGATCCGTTCTGTGCTCACCTGCGAGTCCAAGCGCGGATGCTGCATCCTCTGCTATGGCCGTAATCTCGGCTCCGGCAAGATGGTGGAACTGGGCGAGGCCGTCGGCGTCATCGCCGCGCAGTCCATCGGCGAGCCTGGAACCCAGCTCACCATGCGCACCTTCCACATCGGTGGAACAGCGTCGCGGGTGCAGGACACCTCACACCTCGAAGCCAAGAACGACGGCAAGGTCCACTTCATCAACCTGGTCACCGTCCGCTCCAAGGAAGGCAATCTGGTCGCATTCAACCGCAACGGCTCCATCGCGGTCATTGACTCCAAAGGACGAGAGAAGGAGCGTTATTCCATCGTCTACGGAGCCAAGCTGCGCGTCGAGGATGGTCAGGACGTCAAGCTCGGCGACGTCATCGGCGAGTGGGATCCCTACACCTTCTCCATTCTTACGGAGATCGAAGGAACCGTTCAGTTCAAGGACCTTCAGGAGGGTGTCACGCTCAATGAGGAGATTGACGAGGTCACCGGACTCTCCCGTCTGGTGGTCGGCGAGTCTCCCGACGAGAAGCGCCAGCCCGCAATTCTGGTCAAGAACGCCAAGGGAACCAAGCGCTACCTCATGCCCTCCCGAGCCCACCTGATGGTGCAGGATGGCGACGAAGTCTTCCCCGGAGACATTCTGGCCAAGATTCCCCGCGAAACCACCCGCACCAAAGACATTACCGGCGGTCTGCCGCGCGTGGTCGAACTCTTTGAGGCACGCAAAACCCGTGACCCGGCCATCATCTCCAAGATCGCCGGCGTGGTGCGCTTCGGTGAGGTCAGCAAAGGGCAGCGCAAGGTCTACGTCACCGCAGACAATGGACAGGAAGACGAGTACAGCGTCCCCCGTGGCGTCTACATCAACGTCCAGGAAGGCGAGCGGTTGCGCGCCGGCGATGCGCTGATCGATGGACCACGCAATCCGCATGACATCCTGGAAGTCCTCGGCGAACGCGAACTGCAGCAGTACCTGGTCAACGAGATCCAGGAGGTCTACCGGTTGCAGGGCGTCTCCATATCCGATAAGCACATCGAAACCATCGTCCGGCAGATGCTCCGCTGGGTGAAGGTGGAGGAGGTAGGCGACACCAACTTCCTTCTCGAGCAGCAGATCGACCGCTTCCGCTTCAATGCTGAAAACCAGCGTGTGCTCATGGAGGGTGGCCGTCCCGCCATCGGACGTCCACTGCTGCTTGGCATCACCAAGGCCTCACTCTCCACCGATAGCTTCATCTCGGCGGCCAGCTTCCAGGAGACCACCCGCGTGCTGACGGAGGCCTCCATCAATGGCTCAGTCGATACGCTGCGCGGCCTCAAGGAGAACGTGATCGTTGGCCGTCTGATCCCGGCTGGCACAGGCATGCCCTACTATCGCAACGTCAAGCTCTCTCCAGAGTTGGAAGAGGTCGCAGCGCAGGTCCAGCAGGAGGTCACTGCGGCGATTGAAGCCGAGGAGCGAGAGTTGGAGCAGATGCGCATGGAGGGTGAGCAGGAAGAGATGGCGGCCGAATAGACTCCGCACGAGGCGCGAACAACTCTTCGCTCGGGAGGAAGACCAGCAGCCGGAACACAACCTGGAAGTATCAGAAACGAAGCAGGCGGGCTCAAATGAGCCTGCCTGCTTCGTTTTCCGATTCACGGTATTCCAAACCAGCAATACCGTTGATCACGGGTTGCTTCCTATTCGGCTCATGGAGCCCATAGGAAGGCGGCTCAGGCGATGCCCGGACATCGTCTGGAGGCGTGGCGTGTGGGCTGAGGATGACACCAGCAATTACGTCTGCGGATGCTTCCGCGATAACGCCGCACGCTGGAAAACGGTGGCCTGAGTTGTTGAAATGATTGGTGGACCTGATCGGGATCGAACCGATGACCTCTTCCATGCCCTGGAAAGTCAAGAGGGGCGATTTGTTGACGGCAAAGGACTTATGAGTCGGGTGATTCGTGAGCGCTATCTGAACCCCATCTTGTGCAGCGGGACGCGAAGCGTCAGGCTGGGAGGATGAGAGAGCGTAAGAGGGAAGATCGAGCGAAGTGGCGAGAGTTGGTTGCGGAGCAGATGGCGAGCGGCCAGAGTGTAGCGGTGTTCTGTGGTGAGCGGGGTCTTCGCAACTGGGAGTTCTATGAGTGGAAGAGTCGCTTGCGGCAGGCGGAAGCGGGGCAGTTTGTCGCCGTGGAAGTAAGGACTGCTAA
>DAHXNO010000072.1 GCA_027365345.1 Granulicella sp. | reverse complement strand
TCCTCCCTCCACCCTCCCACCCAGCCCCCGGTCCTCGACCGAGCGTCACGCGGCCTTCGATCCCCGCATCGAAACTCTGGTCCGGCAGATCATTGAGCGCGTCGCGGACAAGTGGAGCATGGTCGTCCTCGAGGTTCTCTCCGAGCACGGCGTGGTGCGGTTCAGCCAGCTTGGCAAACTGTCCGGCGGCGTCAGTCAGAAGATGCTCACCAAGACCCTCCGCCAGATGGAGAGCGACGGCCTCGTCCAGCGCACCGTTCTGCCGGTCATTCCACCCCATGTTGAGTATCAGCTCACTCAACTGGGCCATAGCCTCGGCCAGGCATTCTGCGGCGTCTGGATATGGGCGGAACAGAACTATGATGCCGTCGAACAAGCCCGCGCTGCCTTCCGCGCCTCATCCGCCGCTACCCGCAATCATCCGGCTCACCCAGCTGCCCACGCCCAGCCAGCCCCTGCAATCAACACCCCCGGCGATCCCAGTTAGCCTCACGGCGCCATCCCTCAACGGCACATCTTGGCCAACTGCTCCTCGGGTTCGTTCGCATCGGGAAGGTTCACATTCCGAACCTGCGCATCCAGTTCCAGCAGCAGTCCGCCACCTGGGTACGCCACCTTGGGGTCCAGGCTATACACCGGATCAGACTCCGCCTGCGGCAGCGTCACAAACTCAAACCCCCGCTGCCGGAACAGCGCAATCAGCCGGGGTAGCATCTTCGCATCAAATGCTCCCACATGCAGCAGCAGCACATAAGGAATATCTCGCCCATAGAGCCGCTGCGAGAGCGTACGCGAGTAGGTGATAAACGTATCGGCCGTGGCCAGATAGCTGGTGGCCAACGATTGAATCGCCGCATCATCCTTCTTCACCGCGCAGCGCGCATAAGCGTCATTCCACAGGTAATCGCCAAAGTCGATGGTGACCTCCGCAATCCGGTAGTGCTCTTTCAGCAGATAGGAACGCACCGCATTGCGTTTGGCCAGCGTGTTCCCTTCCTCCAGATACGGGAAGCGAAACCAGTGCCAGTCTCCGTTCGGATCCACCTTCTCCAGCAGCGGCTCATTCTCCGCGATGTTGTGGATGTACATCCTGGCGGAATCCTTATCCAGCTCCGGATGTGACCATGTATGGTTTCCCAGAGCATTTCCAGAGGCGATCCACTCCCTCAGCAGCTCGGTCTGGTAGGGATACTCGGCCGTTCGAAACCCGTTCACAAAGCCGTAGGTCTGCGGCATATGGTTCTCTCGCAGCACCCTGAGGATGGTCCGGATCGGCTCTGGCCGGTACTCACCCGGCGGCAGCGGCCCATGCGCCGGCAGATCGTCAAAGGTGAAGGCAACCTGCAGGGGAGCGTCTTTCTGGGCCAAAAGACCCAAAGGCCAAAGGCCCAAAAGCAAACCAACCATACACCACATCACGAAACCAGGGCCCTGGGCCAGAACAGACTTCATCCCTCCAGTGTAGCGTTCCACCCGCCACTGACGACCCGCGCACCCAACTCGAGCCGAGCACCCGGCGCACTGCTCTCTCCGGTAGCCGCAGTCTCACCGCCCAAGCCCACTCTCGCACCCACTCCGAGCGCCCCGCTACCAAGCACCGGGCAAAGGCTGCCAACGCAACGGCCGCCAAAGACGCCTCAGACCAAAAACAAGGCAGGCGCAGCCGAAGCCGCGCCTGCCTCCCAAAAACCGTTAACTCTCAGCCTAGGCTGCTGCGCTCGCCTTCTTGGCTGCTTCCAGCGCTTCCCTTGCGGAGACTGCCAGAGCGGCAAACCCCGCCGCATCGTTGGCGGCGATATCAGCCAGCACCTTGCGATCCAGGGCAATACCCGCCTTGCGGAGCCCGTTGATAAAGCTCGAGTAGCTGATCCCATTCAGCTTGCAGGCCGCATTGATGCGCACGATCCAGAGCGAGCGGAACTGGCGCTTCTTCTGCTTCCTGCCGATGTAGGCGAACTTCAGGCCGCGTTCTACGGCCTCTTGCGCCGCCTGGTAGAGCTTGGATTTGGTAAGGAAATAACCGCTGGCGCGCTTTAGAATCTTCTTGCGGCGGTCAGAACGTTTTGTACTCCGCTTCACACGGGGCATACTGGATCTCCTTTTTTGTCTTGCGTAGCCAACTCCGCTTGCGGAGCCAGCCTGCGTAACCGCGGAGCCTGCAATCTGCTCCCGGCCTTCTGGTTGATCGCCCGGCTGGAGGTAAGGTAGGCCTCTTCACACAGGCTTGCTGCTTCGAATCTCGGTGGGCCCGATCCCGGTCCCAGGGGCCTGTACGCGTTGCGGCCCACGGCTTGTAAGCTGCTCGATCCGAAAACTCTCTCTACCGCAACGCCTTAGGCGTAGGGCAGCATGCGCGCCACCTTGGGCGTATCCGCCTCGGAGACCAGCACAATCCGGCCCAACTTAGACTTGGTCTGGTTCGACTTCGAGGTGAGGATGTGGCGCATCTTCGTCTGACCGCGCTTGAACTTGCCGGTTGCGGTCTTCTTGAAGCGCTTGGCTGCGCCCGAGTGGGTCTTTAGCTTTGGCATGGTGGTTCCTGGATGTTCCTGAAGGAAACGTGCTATTGGACAACGTCATTCAGAATACCATGTTTCCGGCCAAAACCGTGATTTTGCTGCCGGTTCCGTGGCTCCGCCGCCCTCGAGCATTTTTCCCGTAGGTGGAGTCCGGCAGATTAAGATGGATGGGCGTTTTCCCCAATGAAAACGCCACTGCACAATCGCTTCTGGACACCCATCAACGGGGAAAATGCTCTAAACCGCCGCTGCCGCCCGCTCGTGGGGCTGCGCAATCCGCACCGTAGCCATCCCCGCTGCCTTGGCAGCCTCAATCCCGATCTCGGCATCCTCAAACACCAGGCAATCCTTGGGCGCAACCCCCAGCCGCTCGGCCGCCAGCAGAAACGGGTCAGGAGCCGGCTTGGACCGCGCATAATCCCCTGCGCAAACCAAGGCATCGAACAGATGCAGAATCTTCAGCGTCTCCAGCGACCGCACCACGGACTCCCGCGTGCTCCCAGACACCACCGCAAACGGAATCCGCCCGTGCTCCCGGTGAATCTGCTCCAGAACCTCCGGCACCGGCTTCAGCTCATGGATCAACTCGTAGTACAGGCTCTCCTTACGGCGGCTGAACTCCTCAATTGGAATCGAGAGCCCATCGCGCCGGCTCAACTCGGCCACAATATCGGCCACCGGCCGGCCACCCCAGGCGTAGAACAGCTCCTCCGTGAAAGAGGTGCAGCCATACTCCTTCAGTGCCTGCGTCCAGGCCCGGAAGTGGATCGGCATCGAATCGGCGATCGTGCCGTCGCAGTCGAACAGATAGGCCTTGAAGTCACCCTCGGGAAGGCTCAGAGTCATACCCATCCAGTGTACCCTCTGGACGGATGCCTCTACCCTCAGCCCCGGCTACTCCTCCACCTCCTCTACTGGACGTTTGGAGTTGGCAATGATCTTGTCCGCGATGGCGCTGGGCACAAAGTCGTAATGATCCATCTCCATGCGAAAGCTGCCCTGTCCACGGGTCATGGAGGTCAGGGTGGTTCCATAGGTCAGCATCTCCGCGAGCGGAACCTGCGCATTCACCACCGCGCGCTGTCCCCGCGTCTCCATGCCCTGCACCCGGCCGCGGCGGCCGTTCAGGTCGCCAACCACGGCCCCCGCGGCGTCGTCGGGAATGTCAATCTCCACCCGCATAATGGGCTCCAGCAGCGCCGGCCGCGCCTGCTCCATGCACGCCCGGAAGGCTAGCCGACCAGCGATTTTAAACGCCATCTCGCTTGAATCCACCTCATGGTAGCTGCCGTCGAAGACAGTGGCGCGGAAGTCCACCATCGGATACCCGGCCAGATGTCCGCGCACCGCCGTCTCCTGGATTCCCTTCTCAATCGCCGGCACAAACTGCCGCGGAATCGCCCCGCCGAAGATGTCGTTCACAAACTCAAATCCCGCCCCTCGCGCCAGCGCCTCCAGCTTAATCTTGCAGTCGCCGAACTGGCCATGGCCTCCGCTCTGCTTCTTGTGTCGGCCGTGGCCCGTCGCGGCCGCGCGGATCGTCTCCCGGTACGGAACCTTGGGGCTCTTCAGAGTGACCTCGGTGTGATAACGGCGGCGCAACTTGGAGACCACCGCTTCAATGTGCGCCTGGCCAGCGCCCGCCAACAGAAAGTCGTTGGTCTGGGGATCGCGGTAGAAGCGCAACAACAGATCCTCCTCCATCAACTTATGCAGCGCCGGAGCCAGCTTATCCTCGTCCGCGCGCGACTTCGGCTCAATCGCATAAGTCATAGCCGGCTCCGGCGTCGGCACAGCATCGATCCGCAGATCGTGGCCCTTCACTCCCAGCGTGTCGCCGGTCTGGGTCACGCGCAGCTTGGCCACCACGCCCAGATCGCCCGCGTGCAACTCCGCAACCTCCACCACCTTCCGCCCCTGCATCACTCCGATGTGCGTCAACCGCTCCGTATCCGCGCGACTGTAATTCTCCAGGGAGGCTTCATTGCGGATGCAGCCGCTGATCACCTTGAAGAAGGAGATGCGCCCGGCAAAGGGATCCACCAAAGTCTTGTACACATAGATCGTCGCAGGCTCACTGTCGTCCACGGGGCAAAGCACGGTGTCGCCTGCGCTCTCGTCCTCGTTCCCGCCCTGCGCTTCGCCCTCGTCCTTCACCACCCCTGCTGCACTCCCGTTCCCACCCCCCTTGCCGTTGGTTCTTGACAACGTGCCGCGCAGCGCATGGGCAGCAATCGGCGGCCGCTCATGTGGAGAGGGCACATACAGCTCGATAAAGTCCAGCAAGTGATCCGTCGCCACATTGGACAGCGCACTCGTGTACAGGATTGGGAAGATCCGATCCTCGCGGATCGCCTCGTGGATCGCCTGCACCAGATGCTCCTTGGGAATCGTACCTACGGCGAAAAACTCCTCCATCAACTCGTCCTTGCCCTCGGCCACCAACTCCACCAGAGCCTCATGCGCTGCTTTGGCCTGGGCCTCAAACTCTGCCGGAATCGGGCCGCGGGAGCCAGCGCCGTCTCCCAGCGGCGTATACCGGAATGCCTCCATCGTAACCAGATCCACCACTCCGTAGAAACCCGTCGCGTCCACCATCGGAAGCTGCACTGGGATCACCTGGCGGCCAAACCGCTCCCGCAGGCTCTCCACCAGCAGATCGCCCTCCGCCCCCGCCACAGTCTTCGCATTGTCCGCCTGGTTGATCACCAGAATGCGCGGCAGATTCACCTCCGCCGCATAGTTCCACACCGTGCTTGTAACGCTCTCGATCCCGGTCTGGGCGTTCACCACCACAACCGCCGCCTCCGCCGGAACCATGGCCGCCCGGGCCTCATAGACAAACATGTGGAACCCGGGAGTATCAATCAGGTTGATCCGCGTTCCGTTCCACTCTGCAAACGCCACAGCGTTCGCCATGGTGATGCCCCGCGCGATCTCCTCTTCGTCATAGGCGGTCACCGCTCCCCCATTCTCTACCGGCATCCGAGCTGTCTTCAGCAGCGCTGAGATCAGCGCGGTTTTACCGCAGTGTGAGTGCCCAACCAGCGCAATGTTGCGAATATCCGAACTGGCGTAACTCTTCATCCCCATTCCCATCTCCTTACGTTCCCACGACCCAGCGGCGTGGGTTGGCATCGGTTGAAGCGGCTGAACTGGCCTCTACCGGCAATCTCAGCAGACCAGCCCTCAACCACGCCATTCTAGACCGCAAACCGGCAGACTGGCTGTGTCGGCTACCGCGCAAGGCCGTCCGGCCCTCCTGCGAACCCAATCGGCGCAGGTTCTTGGAGAGTTGGCTAGCCCCAAGCAGGCCCAGCCCTAAGGAACGGCGGAGCCGGACCGAGCGGGCGAGCCCGCAGGCGGAGCCGAGTCGGCTACGCCAGCCAGAATATCGCGAAGGCTGTGCAGTTGCCTCGAACTCATCAGCACCACGGCATCTCTGCCGCAGTTGGCCGCGAACTCGCCGCTCCTCTTCAGGAAGGGAGGAACCGTATCGCCGCCCGACCAGCGCACCCGCCAATCCCCATTCGCCTCCCTGGAGATCACCGTCAGCCTGCCCCCGGGCTGCTCGGCATCCGCCATATAGTCGGGCTCGAAGGCGCACATCCCGTCGCCCGCCACCGGATGCCCATCAGACCGGAGCTGGCGCACCACAAACCCGCTGGAGAGCGGATTCTGGGCCCATTTTGCGATATTGGCGTCCCCCGGAGCCAAGGTAAGCACATCACCCGCATGCAGAGGCCATCGGGGAACTCCGGCCGCCCGCCGGCTTCCACCAAGATCCAGCCGCAACCACCATACACCGGCGGCAGCCACCACCAGGCCACAGACCAGAATCCCGAACTTCAACCGCAGCCGCGCGCGCCAGGGAGCCATGCTTCCGTCGAGCATATCGCACTCACCCCTGCCGTGCGACCACGGCCCGCCCAACCCATCACGCCCCGAACCCCATCGGACCACCTCCGCGGCTCAGGCGTAGATCCCTGCCTCAAACGCTTCGATTACCGCCTCATCCCAGGCGTGCGAGTGCCTTCGCCAGCCCTCGCCTTGCTCCTGTAAATAGTTCGGAAAGTTGCTGCGGCAGAAGCTGACCCGGGCAACAAAGTCGATGAACCCCTGGGCCGTACCGTCAATGTAGAGCACGCACTGCTCTCCGGAGCGCGACCACTGGACGCTCGCCAGGCGCTCTCTCTTCTGTTCCTGCAGAAAGGAGTTGTTGTAGATCAGCATGGCGTCCAGAACGCTGTCCTCCACAACCTCCTGTCTCCTCTGCCCTTCCAGTTCCCTTGGCAGCCGCGAGCGGTCGCAGGCGTAAAAATAGCCAGCCGCTCCCTCATCCTCAAAGACAGCGGTCCAGGGAGCAACCGGTGAGTCGGAACAGAGAAAGGCGCAGCCGGCAGTAAAGGTCAGTGAGTCCATCCCTACCGAGTGTAGCGGATCGATGCCCCGGGGGAGCAGAACCGGCAAAGAAGGTGCGGGCAAGTCAAAGGACCGGCCGCCAGCCATCAAGACCGCGCCCCTGCGTATCCGATACACTTGCTGCACGGATGAGATTGCGTGGATTCTCCATAGGGCGGCCGCAACGAGTTGCTGCGCTGTTATTGCTTGTTCTCTTCGGCCAGTGCCTCTGGACCATCGGTCACCAGCCCTTGGACGCTAACGACTTCCGCTACGCTCGCTGCGGACGCGAGATGTGGGAGAGTCCGTCGGTCCTGCAAGGCTACTTCACAACCTGTGGCAATCTCAACGGCGACGGCACCCTGGCCTATCGGCTGGCCGGTCTTCCCCTCACCGCCCAGCGCACCCTCCTGCTCACCATCGATCACTTCCGCAAGCCGGCAGACCGGCTCTACGCCAACGGCAGCCTCAACGGCAGCACCTGGGAGGCCCGCCACGAACTCAGCTTTATCCCGTATCTGCTGCGCCTGCCCTTTGTTCTCTTTGCCGTATGGCTGGGAGGCGGTCTGTGGTGGGTTGCCAAACGGCTGTTTGGCCCTGAGGGTGGAGCGCTGGCGCTGGGGCTCTATACCTTTTGCCCCGCCGTCGTCCGCTACGCCACCCATCCCAACAATGAGATCCTCGCCATGTGGGGGCTCTATGGCCTTATCTATACAGCCATCGGCGTCGGACACGCGCTCCAGGGACCCCGCTCCATGTGGCGGCCACGCATCCTGCTTCTCACCGTCGCCCTCGGACTCGCCTCGTCAGCCCATCTGCTGGCCGGCGTCGTTGGGTTCCTGGCCGGAATGGCCTTCTTCTTCTACACTGCGGACCGGCGTCGCTCCTATGTCTCCCAGATCATGGTCTACGCCGCCATGGGCGCGTTGCTCATCGTCTTTGCCGGCTTCAGCTTCAAGGTCTCAGCCTTTCTCTACGTCTTCACCGGCGGCAGCGTTCGAAGCTGGCTTGGACTCTTCGCCGCGCACCGATTCTTCACCCGTCCGGCCAACGCGGGCATCGCCGTGGCCGCGGCGGTGGCGCTGGTGGTGTACTGGCGCAACCGCGCCAGCCGGTACTTTGGCAACACGGCGCCACTGCTGATGGCGCTGCTGCTCTTTCCGCTCTATACCACGCAGGTCTTCACTGCGCCTTGGATATGGGCTCTGCCCTTTCTCTTCACCTTCATCGGCGGAGTCTTTGCCGACGCTCTGGAAAGCAAACAACGCAAACTATTCCTCTTGCTCACTGTGGGCGTGGTCGTCACCCAGGCTGTCCTGTGCTGGGCCTCCATGGCCGGAGCCATGCCCGGCTGAGCCTCCGGACGCCAACGCACTGGCTCCACGCCCATCACTTCCATGCATACTCTACGCAGAGGGTCCAGATCCGTTCCAGATCGTGCGCATCTCAACCATCTCCCTCAGGTACGCTCTACATACATAGCCTGGCGGCCATTCCATGTTATGAACCTTCGTTCAGCCGTTCTTTCCTCTCTTCGGCCACGCTCCCTCCCTGCACTTGCGCTCTGCGCCTGCGTGCTGGCGGGGATCACCGGCTGCCGGGGAGGCGTCAAAGCGTTCACCGCGCGCCTGCATCCGCGCCGGGCCACCTCGCCGCCCAACACCACCGACTATGCCGAGGACCTGGAGCGTCTGCTGGATCAACCAACCCTCCCCCAGTTGCGCTGGCCAAACTACGCCGCCGATCAGGCGACAGTGCGGAAGTTCTATGCGGATCGCGACGACGAGCTAGCCTGGACGCGCAACAGCATACCCACTCCCGCGGCCATGGATCTGCTTCAGCAGTTTGAATCCGCTGCGGCAAAGGGCCTCAACCCCCAAGACTATGACGCCTCCGAGGGCCGCTGGGCAGAGCGCCTCCACCAGTTAGCGGCCATCGCCCGCACCCACGACGACTCCGCCTCCGCCCAGAACGCCATTGCCGGCTTTGACCTGGCCCTCACCATCTGCAGCGTGCGCTATCTCCAGGACCTGCACAACGGCCGCATCAACCCGGAGATCTTCAACTTCGACATCGACGTTCCCCAGAAGCGCGCAGCCTTCGATGTTGCCACCCTGCTCAACGATCATCTGGTCGACCAATCCGGCATACCCTCCGTCATCCAGAGCGTCGAGCCTCAGAATCCGCTCTACCAGCAGACAGAAGCAGCCCTGGCAACCTATCGCCTGCTCGCCATGGAGGAGAACGCCGCGCCCTCGCCGCCCTTGCCGCCTCTGCCGCCTGGAGCCCGGCCGGTCGGCGTAGGCGGATGGTATGCAGCGCTGCCGCAGCTTTGGGCCCGGCTCCAGTTCCTGGGCGACGCCCCTCCCAACTCGCCGCAACCAGACCAACAAGCCTCAGGCGCTGAGCCAACCCACCCCTCCCATCCCCAACCTCCATCCGCCCGTGCAGTCCACCACGCGCCACGCAGTTACAACCTTCAACTCGTCAAAGCGGTCACGCTCTACCAGCAGCAGCACGGCCTGCAGCCTGACGGACGCCTCGGACCCGCCACCATCGCCAGCCTCAACGTACCCATGAGCGTGCGTGTACAGCAGTTGAATGACGCTCTGGAGCGCTGGCGCTGGCTGCCGGCGAACTACATTCAACCACGGGTGCTGGTGAACCTGCCGGAGTTCATGGTGCGCGTCTATGATCCGGATAACACCCTGGCCTTCAAAATGAAGGTCGTCACCGGCGAGGCCAAAGACAACCACGCCACGCCGATGTTTGTCCGGCTCATGCGCTACGTGGTCTTTCGCCCCTACTGGAATCTTCCTCCCTCCATCATCCGCAAAGACCTTGTCCCGGATGTAAAAAGGAAGGGACTGGGCTATCTGGCCGCCAACGATTACCAGTTGTATCGCAACAATGGAAGGGTAGTCACAAGCTTCACCCTGCATGATCTGGAGCATCTGCGCTACAATGTGCGCCAGCTACCCGGACCCAGAAACGCTCTGGGACTGGTCAAATTTCTATTTCCCAATGCCTATGACGTCTATATGCACTCCACTCCGGAACTCAATCTCTTTGCTCTCACCCGTAGAGACAGGTCGCACGGCTGCGTCCGGTTGCAACACGCCGCTCAGATGGCCCTTTGGGTGCTCCACGGCGACCAGAAGGACCCAGACCAGGAGAACGGCTGGGACGCGGACAAAGTCGATCTGGCGATGACCGGGCCACTGAACAATCGCACCGTGAATCTGCGCACACCTCTTCCGGTGGTCATCGGCTACTTCACGGCGATGCCGGATGAAGACGGCTCCATCCACTTTTTTGACGACATCTACGGCTACGACAAAGACCTTGAAGCCGCCCTGGCCAAGGGTCGCCCCTATGAACGCGGCGAGCTCCAGATCCATGCAACCCTGACGCCCGGCGAAACAGAGTAGCAACGGAGTAGCGCAACCCTCCTCGGCAAATTCCTCCTGGGTCGGCTCTTCGGGACCACTCTCCCGCATACGGTCCACATCGTCGCCTTGCTCGGCCAAAGCCCTCGTCGCCGTTGCTGCGCTGCACACCGGCAAAAAGCCCAGCGCTCTCCTCCTCACAAAGCACGCCGCAAGCATCACCCCTCATCGACTTTCGTTCCAACCCCGGCATCCCGCCAAGGCAGCAGACGAATCTCAATAGGCGTCGCCACTGCCGTGGGTCATATCCAGGTTTTCAAACCGGGTGATGTCTGAAAGATAAGCCAGTTGCACGGAGCCGGTGGGGCCGTTGCGCTGCTTCGCGATGATGATCTCGGCCTTGCCCTTCACATCTTCGTTCTCGCGGTCGTAGTACTCCTCACGATGGATGAATGCCACCACGTCCGCATCCTGCTCAATAGAGCCCGACTCGCGCAGATCGCTGAGCAGCGGCTTCTTGTCGCCCGTGCGCTGCTCGCTTCCGCGCGAGAGCTGCGAGAGCGCGATCACCGGCACGCCCAGCTCTTTGGCCAGCGCCTTCAGCCCACGCGAGATGCTGCTTACCTCCTGCGTCCGATTCTCAAATCGCCTCTGCCCGCCCGTGGTTGACCCAGTCATCAGTTGCAGGTAATCGATCACCACCAGATCCAGAGCCCCCTCCTGCTGGAGCAGCCGCCGCACCTTGGCCCGCATCTCCGCCAGGGTAATGCCCGGCGTGTCGTCGATAAACATCTTGGAGTTCATCAGGCGATCCAGTGCGGAGATCAGCTTCCCTTTGTCCTCGCGGGGGATAAAGCCAGTCTGCAGCTTGCGGCTACCCACCATCGCCTCGCTGGCCAGCATGCGGCGCAGCAGAGACTCCTTGCTCATCTCCAGCGAGAACACCGCCACCACCTTCCCGTCGCGAACCGCGCAGTTCTGGGCAATGTTGATCGCCCACGCCGTCTTGCCCATACTCGGCCGCGCCGCAATGATGATCAGCTCCGATTTCTGCAGGCCGCTGGTCATCTTGTCGAATTCGATGTAATGGGTCGCCAGGCCCGTAACCTCACGGCCCTGCTCGTAGAGCGCGTCGATGCTGCCAAAGGAGTTGGCGACAATCTCCTGGATGTTCGAAAACCCACGCTGAATAGCGGAGTCGGCGACCTCGGCCAGCCGGACCTCCACATCATTCAGTACCTTGGTCGCATCCTCGCTCTGGTCGGCCGCCGCCGCCATCCCCTCGTTGAAGATGTTCAGAAGCTGCCGCAGCAGGCTCTTGTCCTTCACAATCCGGACGTAAGACTCAATGTTCGGATTGCGCGGAATGCCCTCTGTCAGGAAGGCCAGATAGGCGGCTCCTCCCACCGCATCCAGCTCGCGCCGCTTGGTCAGCGCGTCCAGCACCGTAATCAGATCCACCGCGTGGCCCTGGGCCAGCAGGTCCACCATCACCCGGTAGATCCGCTGGTGCGAATCCAGCGCAAAATCCTCCGCCCGCAGCTTGGCCGTCGCATCCGTGATGGCCACCGCATCCAGCAGCATGGCCCCCAGTACCGTCACCTCGGTCTGCACCGAAGAGGGCAGACCCTCGTTCCTGGGGGAGATCGCGCTTATCGACGCCATACGCATCCAGTGTACGAGTCGCCGTGGCAGTGGAGAACTGGGGTGCCACTGTGGACACCACGAACCCGCCGTCGCCCGGTTTCAAGGCCCAGGGAACCGTGCGTCCACCCCTCCAGCCCTGTTCCGTCGGCCAGACGAACTTTGCCCCCTGCGTCCCGCACCGGAGCGGAGCGCAGGGGGCAAAGTCCCCTACAGGGCAATGGATCGCTTACTTGGCTCCCCCATGCAGCATCGAACAGTGGCCGGCCTCGCGGCCGCACAGACACTTGTTCTCCGCCGCAGCGTTGGCGCTCCGCTCCGCATACACCTTCTGCGCCGCCACCAGGCCGTCGCCAAACTTGGCGCCCAGTTGCGGAACAGACTTCACCACCACCTGCTCCAGCGCCCCCACCAGCGCAATCGTGTCCATGTAGTCAAAGAACCCCAGGTGCGCAATGCGGAAGATCTGCCCTTTCATCTCCCCCTGGCCGTTCGTAATCACGGCCGCAAAACGCGCCTTAAGCTCCTTGACAAACAACCCGGAGTCCATACCCTCCGGAGCCAACACAGCCGTCGCCGCAGCGCCGGATGTATGGGGAGCAAATAACTTCAACCCCAGTGCAGTCACGGCCGCTCGGGTCATCGCCGCAACCGTCTCGGCGTTCTCCACCAGGCGTTTGCGTCCCTCCACCAGGCTTCCATCGCCCTGCGCCGCAATCCAGTCAAAGGATGCACCCAGGGCCGCAATCAGGGCCACGGCCGGGGTGTACGCGCTCTCTCCGGCCTTGGCGTTCTTGCGCTCCTTGCGCAGATCAAAGTAATACCGCGGGTTATACGTGGCCTCCATACGGTCCCAGGCGCGCTGGCTCACCGCCAGGTAGCTCAACCCGGGGGGAATCATCACCGCCTTCTGCGAGCCGCCCACCAGCACATCCACGCCCCAGCCATCCATATCCAGGTGCGTGGTGCCCAGGCCGGTAATGGCGTCCACCACCAGCAGCGCCTCGGAGTTCGTCTCCTTCAGCAGTTTTGCGATGGCGGGAACGCAGTGCCGCACTCCCGTCGAGGTCTCCGTAGCCTGCAGAAACACCGCCCGCGTCTCCAGATGCAGCGCAGCCTTCACCTCATCCAGGGAAAATGTCTGGCCGTACGCGGCGCTCACCACATCCACATGGCACCCAAAGGCCTTGGCCAGCGCCGACCAGCGCTCGCCGAACTTACCGGCGCTCAGCACCAGCACCCGATCCCCCGGTGAGGTCAGGTTAGAGACCGCGGCCTCCATCGCCCCAGTGCCGGAGCTTGAGAGCAGAATCACGTCGTTCGTCGTGCCGACGAACTCCTTCAGCTGCGTAAGAACCCGGCTGTACAGGGCGCGAAACTCAGCCGTACGGTGATGAATGTCAGCGGCCGCCATGGCAAACTGAGCGGCAGGAAGCAGAGGCGTTGGTCCAGGCGTAAAGAGGCGAGTTTTCCTAATCATATTCCCTATTCTAGCCGTTCCCTTCCACGCCGCTCATCCCAACGGCCACCCCAAGGCGCGGTAAGCGATACTTCCTCGCCTCGCAGAGCTTCACTCATCCCCTGGACCACCCCGCCGTTGCCTCCTACCCGCTCCCACTCCCTCCGCCTTTTCAGGACAGATCGGTACACTAATCGTGAGGAATGTGTCGAGCCCGCAGCACCTGCAAAGGCTCGGCGCCTCACACGCTGGGAGAAAACTCACCATGGCTGCAATCGGAGACAAGTTAGGTAAAGATATTGTGGAGGCGATGAAGGCTCGCCAGCAGGACCAGCTCACCGCCCTGCGGATGGTCAAAGCCGCCCTGCGGAGCAAGGAGATCGACAAACGCCAGCCGCTCACCGATGCCGAAGAGCAAGCGGTCCTCACCACCCTGCTCAAACAGCGCCGCGAGAGCGTCGAGCAGTTCACCAAGGGTGGACGCCCGGAGCTGGCCGCCAAAGAACAGGCGGAGATCGCCTGGATTGAGCGCTATATGCCCCAGGCCGCCAGTGCCGACGAGCTGCGTTCTCTGGTCCTCGCTGCCCTGGAACAGGTCGCTGCCGAGAACGGCGGAAACCGCCCCGGCCCCAAAGACATGGGCGCGGTGATGAAGGCGGCGCAGCAAAAAATCGCCTCCAGCGGACTACGCGCTGACGGCAAGCTGGTCAGTGAGCTGGTCAAGGCCGAGCTGGCCCGGGGCTGACCCCGGCCACCTGCTCCTGGCCATCTCACCCCAACTTTGGATGCAGCTTCTGGAACCCGGTCTTCTGCTGATAGGCGTTCGCCAGCAGCACCGCCTTGGCGTCCTGATACAGCGGCGCAAGGAAGGTCACGGACACCGGAGTCCCCGGCCCACCGTAATCCGGCCACGGATCGTCCGGCCCTGCGGCGAACCCGGGAGCATCCGCTCCACGCAACCCGTTAGGGACAATCACCGCGGGCTGGCCACACAGGTTGGTCGCCACCAACTGCTCACCCTCGCTGGCAGCCACAATCACGTCAAAGTCGGCAAACAGCTTGTGCATGGCCTCCAGCGCCAGGCTGCGCGCCCGCTCAGCCTGGATGTAATCCACCGCTGGAATCAGCCGCGCCGCGCGGAACAGGTTAGGCCAGTCCTCGGCCGTCTGCCCGGCCAGCAGAGCGTCCCGCCCAGAGGTTGTCAGATCATCAAATGCAGCTGCAGACTCCGCGTCCAGAATGTTCAGCAACGCGGAGAACCGGAAGCGGGGAAGCTCCACCGGCGTCAGCCTGACGCCCATGCCGCGCAGAACCTCCAGCGTCCGCACATGGAACGGGTGATCGTATCTGCGCTGCGCCAACTCTCTGCGCTGCTGCTCTTCAAGCCTCTTCCTTGCCGCCTCGCTCAGCGAACCCGCCCCCGCACTCTCCGCAGGCCGCGCCACAGGAGCCGCAAAGTCCTCGGCGATATAGCCCACCCGCAGCGTCTCCACGCTGGCCGTCAGATCGGCGTGGAACGGCGCCGGTTGCACGCTCTGGTCGTATCCATCCGGGCCATAGATCGCATTCAGCACCAGCGCGCAGTCCTCCACGGACCGCGCAATTGGACCAATCTTGTCCATCGACCAGCACAGCGCCATTGCTCCCGTGCGTGGCGTCAGTCCAAAGCTGGGGCGCAGCCCCGTAACCCCGCAGCGCGTGCTGGGAGAAGAGATGCTGCCCAGCGTCTCGGTCCCTATCGCAAACCCCACGCAACCGGCCGCGGTCGCGCTGGCGCTGCCCGCCGAACTGCCAGAGCTGCCCTGCCTCGGATTCCACGGATTGCGGGTGCGTCCACCGGCCTTGCCTGTTCCCTCCGCATAGCCCCACAGATCGCCCATCGCCAGCGCACCCATGGTCAGCTTGGCCACCAGCACGGCGCCGGCCGCATCCAGGCGCTTCACCACCTCCGCGTCCTCAGAAAAGCTCTGCTGCTCGAATCCTGCCGCGCCCCAGGTCGTCGGATACCCCTTCACCGCCAGCAGATCCTTCGCGCCCCACGGGATACCCTGCAACGGACCTCGGCTGTGGCCTGCCGCCAGCTCCCGATCAGCCGCCGCAGCCTGCCCCAGCGCCCGCTCTTCGGTCAGGTTGATCACAAAGTGCAACATGGGATCGTACCGTCTCAGCCGTCTCAGATAGAGCTGCGTAAGCTCCACCGAACTCAGCTTTCGTCTCCGTAGAAGCTCTCCCAACTGGCGTACCGTGGCAAAGGCCACCTTCTCCTCCTCGGAGGCCGAGATTCCGGCGATCGAAGCAGCCGGACCCACCACCACCTTCTGCGCCGGCGCCGCCTGCGGACCGGGCGTCCCCGCCGGCACCGGGTTGAACACAGCGGTTGGAGCAATCCGATTGGGCAGATCCAGCGTTCGCACCGCCAGCGCCATTCTCCGCTGATCGGCCACGCCATCCAGCATCATCTGGATCTGCTCCGGCGTCAGCTTCACCGCCGCAATCGCCGCCGCCGCCTCAATCATCTGCGCCGTCACGGCGGGCCATGCCTTCACATCCGCCGCTCCGGCTGGCTTCGCGCCTGCTTTGGAGCCTGCAGAACCACTCTGGGCAGCCTGGGCAGATGCGGCAGCCTGCCCCTGCAGCGCCTCTGGAAACGCCAGTCCCAACAGAACCCCGGGCAGCAACGTCCCACCCACGCCGGCCGCCGCACAGGCCGTCAGCAACCGCCTGCGCGTGGCATCCAACCGCCCGCTATCGTGCACCTGGTTTGATCTCATTCCGCGATACTACATCGCCGCCCCATCCACGCAAAGTCATCCCACCAGAAACCCCACGGCCTGCCCCGCAAACCACTCCGTGGCCGCCCACCGGCTCGTCGACTCTCACCCGGCTCTACGCCGCCACCTCAGCGTTCCTCGTCAAAAAATAATAGACCACCGGCGTCACCACCAGGCTCAGGAACATCGAAAGCAGTAACCCTCCGATCACCGCAATCGCCAGCGGCTGCAGCATCTGCGACCCGGCGCCAAAGGCAAACGCCAGCGGCAGCATGCCGAAGATCGCCGCCACGGCCGTCATCAGAATCGGTCGCAGCCTCCGCTGCGCAGCCAGCAGCATAGCTTCTCGCGGAGCCATCCCTTCGCTCCGGTACCGCTCGTCGGCATCCAGCAGCAGAATCCCATTCTTCGCCACAATGCCAATCACCATAATCGCGCCCATAAAGGAGGCCACGTTGAAGCTGATCCCCGTCACCAGCAGCGCAATCACCACTCCGCCCATCGAGAGCACGGACGACGCAAGAATCGCCAGCGGGGCGGAAAAGTTGCGAAACTCCGCCAGCAGCACTCCAAACACCAGCACCAGCGCCAGCAGCAGCACCCGCAACAAATCAGCAAAGGACTTCTGCTGCACCTCATACGCTCCGCCATACTCCACCCGCACGCTCGGCGGCAAATGCAGCGAGTCCGTCACGCGGCGCACCTCGGCCACCGCCGTACCCAGATCCGTTCCCTCCAGGCTCGCCGTAACCACCACCAACTGCTGCAGGTTCTCGCGATGGATCTCGTGCTGCGGCGACAGCTCCGTAATGTGGGTCATCGAACCCAGCGTAGCCAGATGCCCCGTGCTGCTGTTGAACACCGTATTCTCCATCGCCTCCAGCGAGCCGCGCGTATCCTTCGCCAACCGGATGCGGATCGTGTAGGGGCGTCCACCCGCGATCAGCGGCGTGCTCGTAGTCACGCCATCCAGAATGGACGTCGCATCCTCGGCAACCTCGGCGGGGGTAAAGCCCATCCGCGCGGCCAGCATCGGATCCACCTGGAAGTTCGTGGCCGGGCCGCTGCTCGTGTTCTCCACTCCATCCTCCACGTCCACCACGCCCTTCACCTTGCCGATCGCCGCAGCCACGCGTGGCGCAATCTCATCCAGCAGCGCGGCGTCATTGCCAAACAGCTTGATCTGGATCGGCTCCGGCGCGTTGGAAAGATCCCCGATCATATCCTGCAACACCTGCGTGAACTCCACATCCAGCTCCGGCTCGGTGGCCAGAATCTTTTCCCGCACGCTCTCCATCACCTCATCGATGCTGCGGCTTCGCTTCGCCTTCAGCTTCACCGTGAAGTCCCCGGTGTTGGCCTCGGTCACCGCAGCCAGCCCAAGCTGCAATCCCGTGCGGCGAGAGGTGTTCTCCACCTCGGGCGTATGCCGCAAAATCCGCTCCACATGCTCCAGCACGCGGTTCGTCTCCGCCAGCGAACTGCCCGCGGGCATAATGTAGTCCAGCACAAAGCCGCCCTCATCCATCTCCGGCAGCAGGTCAGAGCCCAGCGAGCGATAACCCAGAAACGAGCCCACCACCAGCACCGCGCAGCCTGCGCCCAGCAGCAGTGGCCTGCGCAAGCCCCACTCCAGCACCCTGTGGTGCGCCCCGATCACGCGCTGCAGCATCGGCCCCGCATGCTCATGCTGGCCTGGCTGCCTCGCTCCCTCTGTCCTCTCTTCTTCTCCTCGCGAGCGCAGCAGCACCAGCCCCAGCCCCGGCGTCCAGGAGAGCGCCAGCACCAGCGAGGTCAGCAGGGAGGCGGTCATCGTCATCGCCAGCGCCCGGAAAAAGCTGCCCGTAACTCCCGTCACCGCAATCAACGGAAGAAACACCACCACCGGCGTAATCGTCGAACCGATCAGCGGTATCGTAATCTCTCTCAGCGCCTTGCCCACCGCCTCAATCCGACCCTCCCCCGCATCGCGGTGCAGCACAATGTTCTCCACCACCACAATCGCATCGTCAATCACCAGCCCAATGGCTGCGGCCAACCCTCCCAGCGTCATCAGGTTGAAGCTCTCGCCCAGCAGCCACATCACCAGCACCGTAACCGCCACCGTCACCGGAATCACCAGACCGGCGATGATCGACGACCGCCAGTCGCGCAGAAACAGATAGAGAATCACGCAAGCCAGAACCAGTCCCACCAGAATTGCGTCGCGCACACTGCGAATACTCTCCCGCACCAACTGCGACTGGTCGTAGAACGGTTGCAACGTCACGCCCGGGGGCAGGCTCTTGCGTAACTGTTTAAGCTCTGCGGCTACCTCATCAGCCACAGCCACGGTATTGCCGGAGGGCTGGCGTGTAATGTTGATCAGCACGGCCGGGTTGCCGTCGGCGGTAACCGTCGTGTACACCGGCTTGGTCGCGCTCTCCACCCTGGCCACATCGCCCACCCGCACCGGCGCCCCATTCGCCGTGGTCTTCACCACCAGGTTGCTCAAACCCTCGATGCTATGCACCTGTCCGCCCACCAGCGCCAGCACAAGCTGGTGGTTCTGCTCATACAACCCCGGAGAGTCAATCAGGTTAGAGGCGTCAATCGCGTTGGCTAACGCCGTGATCGTCACCCCTGTCGCCTCCAGCCGCGCCATATTCGGAATTACCTGAAACTCCGGAATCGCGCCGCCCTGCACCGTCACCGTGCTCACCCCATCCAGCCGGTTCAGCGGTGGTGCAATCTGGTAGGTAGCCAGCTCCCAAAGCTCCGTCTGCGAGAGCCTGTTTGACGTAAGGCTGTAGCCCAGAATCGGAAACGTGGCAAAGGTCAGCCGATTCGTCGTGATTCGCACCGTCGGCGGAAGCTCCTGCTGCACCTTGCTCAGCGCTGCGTTCACCCGCTCCAGCGTCTGGAACATATCCACAGACCAGTTGAAGAACAAGCTGATCTCCGCCGATCCCCGGCTGGTGTTGGAGCGCACCGTCACCAGACCGGGAACGCTGTTGATGGCATTCTCAATCGGCTGGGTGATCGTCACCTCCATCTGTCCGGCCGGCATCACGCCGTTGTCCACTCCGATCACGACCCGTGGAAAGTTCGTCTCCGGAAACACGGAGATCGGTACGTGAAAGGCCGCATAGCAGCCTGCCAGCGTCAGCGCCAGCGCAAAGAAAAAGATCGTGCGCTTGGACCGCTCGATCCACAAGCCTCTCCGCCCTTGCAACTTGGAGCCCTCCGCTGCGGCCATCAGCTCTGGCCTCCGCCGGAATCACCCTGCCCATCCGCGCCCTGATCCCCGCTCCCGTCACCAGCCTGCGCCACATGCACCTTCGTCCCATCGTCCAGGCCGTAACCGCCGCTGTCGATCACCACATCCGTGGGGCTCACACCACTCAGAATCTGCACCCTCTTCGCTGTGCGGATGCCCACCGTCACCGTCCTCAGATGCGCCACATTGTCTTCGCCCACCACCATCACCTGGAGCCGTCCATCCTCTCCGGCCAGCAGCGCAGAGGCAGGCACTTGCAGCGCATCCGGCACAGTCCGTCCCGCGATCGTTACATGTACCGGCGTACCCGCCTTCAGGCGGCCATCCGGATTCCTGATCTTCACCCAGATCTCCACCGTCGTCGAGCCCGGATCCAGCGCAGGGCTGATCAAAGAGACCTCGCCTGCAATCGGCGCGCTCGCGCCAGACGCCGTAACCTCGGCCTTATCGCCCACCTTCAGGTTCTGTACCATCGCCTGGGACAGGTGCATCTTCGCGATCAGCACAGAGGTGTCCATCACCGTAACCAGCGGCGTTCCTGCCGTCGCCATCTCCCCGTCAAACAGCGGCCGGTCGGTCACCACCCCATCAATCGGACTGCGCAGCGCGGCATAACTCCGGTTCGCCTCCGCACTCAGATACTTGCCCCGGGCAGAGGTCAAATCCCCCTGCGCCACCTGTCGTCCGGCCTTCTGGCCCACACTCCGCAACCCCTCCAGATGCTGCCGCGCCGTGTCATAGGCCGCCTGTGCCTGCACCAGTGCAGCCTTCGCCACATCCAGGTCATGGCCCGCAATCGCCCCCTCTTCAAACAACTGCGTGCGGTTCTTCACCAGATCCCGCGCCAGATCCAGATTCGCCGCCGCCTGCTTCACATTGAGCTCGGCAGTCTGCATCTCCGCGGGCAGTTGCACGCTGGTAGCCTGTTGATACGCCGCCTGCGCAGCCTCATAAGCTCCCCGATTGTCTTCCGCGGCGGCCTCCAGATCCTGGTCTTCCAGTCTCACCAGCAACTGCCCCGCATGCACATGCGCTCCGCGCTGCACATAAAACTTCTTCACCGGCGCGCTCACCTTCGCAGCGAGCGCGGCTTCGGCCAGCGGTGAAAGAACAGCGTCACCCTCAATCTGTTCTGCAATCGCTCCCACCACCGGCTTCGCCGCCTGCACATCCACCACCGCTTCGGGCGTCGTCTCAGTCTTCTGGCAGCCAACCATCCCCAGGCAGCCGAGCGCAGCCGCAAACAACCCAGCTCCCAGCGCTAGCCGCCCCCGTCGGCAAACCGCCTGCGCCGCGGCGCCCCGTCCATCCGTCCCCACGTCCAACCGCGAGCGCAGCCTCCCGCTACCGGAAGCCTGGTGCATGCAGCCGTCTCTCCCGACCCGGAACATTCTCATCAAAACCTTCCCGTAAGTGTCTGCAAATTGGCCAGAGCCACCTCGTACCGAACCGCTCCGTCGGCCTCAGCCCTCTGTGTATCCAACAACGTGTTCTGCGCGTCCACCACCTCCAGCACAGAGCCCTCGCCTGCCACGTAGCGCAACTCCGTCAGATGCAGGCTCTCCCGCGCTTCGCTCACGCTCTTATCCAGCGAGGCCAGCGCATCGCGCGCCGTCGCCGCCTCCGCATAGAACTCCGTCAGGTTGGCAATCAAACGCCTCTGAGCGGTGGAGAGCGCCACCTTCGCCAGATCACGGCGAATCTCGCTCTGCTTCACCTTGTGCTCGGTAGAAAGCCAGTTCCACACTGGAATATCCAGCGTGGCCATCGCCGAGTAGCCAAGGTTCCTCGCCCCGGCCGGCCCATTCACGGCAAACTGCGGCGCGTCCACGCCATAGGTCACATTCAACCCCAGATCCGGAAGATACTCAGCTCGGGCTGAGAGCACCTGCGCCTGGCTGGCCTCCAGCGTGGCCAGCGCACTCTTCAGATCCGGATTATTCCGGCTCGCGTCCTCATCCACCGTGGCTTCATCCGGCAACATCGGCGGCGCCGCAGCCTCGGTATCAAACGGAGTGCGCGGATCGGCAAACAGCAAAGCTCCCAGCTCCAGATGCGCCTTCAGCGCCGCCAGTCTCGCATCCTCCAGATCGCGGCTTCGCTGCTCCTGGGTCAGCTCCGCCTTCAGCACATCGGCATGCGCCGCCTGGCGGGCCTGCTCCCGCTCCTGCGTCATCTGCACAAAGTGGTTGGCATCGGCCACTGCCTGTCCCGTCACTGCCATCTTGGTATCCGCCGCTGTAACGCCGTAGTACAGATTGGCCACGGCCGCAATCAATCCTCTCCGCTCTATCTCCGCCTGCGCTGCCGCCTGCGCCTCCTCCGCGCTCGCTACAGAGACCGCGCTGAACTCCCGCAGACCCAGCGTCTCA
>DAHXNO010000066.1 GCA_027365345.1 Granulicella sp. | reverse complement strand
GACGAACGCTCGGCTTGGCCCGCGCCTCCTCCTCCCTCCACTCCGGCGCAAGAGCAGGCGAGCAGGAGGAGTGTATAGGGACTTCCGCATGGATGAGAATGCGAGCGCCTCCAGGAAGCCTCAGGGGGGGGTGGGGATGGACTGCAGAGGCGTCACCGTGGGCGCGGCCAGGCCGAAGAACATGGTGACGGTGGGGGTGCCTTCGTTGGACACCCATAGGTTGCCGGAGCGGTCAGGGAGAAGGCTGAAGGGTTCCCCCAGCGAGGCATCCAGGCCATAGCCGCCTGTGCCGTAGACGCCCGTGGTGGGAGAGATGGCTGTGCCGGCAGCCAGAGAGTTGGACGCGCCCGCCAGCTCCGTGATGGAATCGCCGTGGAAGTTGGAGATCCAGACGTTCTGCGCGGCGTCCACGGCCACCATGGCCGGATGATCGATGCCGCCGGCAGCCAGTCCGGTGATGGGAACGCTGGTGTTGCCGGAGGAGGTTGTGACCGCCTCGGCAACGGCTCCCCGATAGTCGCTGCCGCCAAGATAGTCCGCGATCCAGAGATCGCCGGCGGCGTCGGTGGCTATGCCGTAGGACTCTCCACAACAGGCGGCGTCCACCAGCAGCGTGCCGGTGGAGGAGATGTGGGCGACATCCTCATTGCCGGAGAGCCAGAAGCCGCCGCTGGAGTCCAGCGCGATGGCGGAGGGCAGATCGGCCAGGTCATAGTTGGCGCCGAGCGAGGTGGCCACCGGAGCGCCGCTGCTGTTATAGACCGTGGCCGAGGAGGTGCCGCTGTTGGCGATGTAAAGGTCACCGTAGTTGGCCGAACCCACGGTGTTGTTGGCAGCTATGGCGTAAGGGTACTGGAGAGAGTAGTCCGAGTAAGAGGCGTAGCTGCCCTGTGTGGAGGGGTTCGTGACGCCGTAGAACTCTGTGACGCTGCCCGCGCCGCCACCGCCGTTGCCGTTGGCGTTGGTCACCCAGATGTTGTTGGACGGATCGATCGCCAGGCCGTAGACCTCATTGATGTCGGAGATCCCGTTGGAGAGGCCGTAGCCGGTGGAAGAGAGAGGCGTGCCCTGGGCGTTGAAGGCGGAGAGCGGGCCGTTCTGGTTGGCCACCCAGATGTCGTTCTGGCTGTCGATGCCCAGAGCGGTGGGTAGGGACAGACCTCCTCCGGTGACGGTGAGGGACATGGTCCAGTCATTGGGGGATTGGGTGAGTGGGCTGGTAGCGAACGGAGGGGTGGAGGGAAGGAGGGCCCAGACTGCGGAGACGTTCTCACCCGGGTGGTGAACGATGTTCAGCGCTGCGGTGAAGGTATCCTGCGGGGTGGCGCCGCCGGTGGGCGTGGCCGCGGTGAAGAGCGGCGTACAGCTTGAGCCGTCCCCTCCTGTGCAGCTATTGATGGCGTCGGCCAGGGCGTTCAGCTTGCCGGTTTCGACTCGGAGGCCGGAGGGCAGCGTGGCCGGCCCGCCGGTAGAGGGGTTGGCCAGCAGCGCCGCGTCCAGAAAGGCGTTGCTGATGCCCAGGGTGTTGGTGGAGGTGGCGCCGATGGCAGTGGCTGAGGTGGCAAAGGGAGCCAGCGCCCAGGCCGCGGCCGCCGTGGTGACCTCATTGATGGTGAAGAACGAGGTGGAGGTGAGGCTGCTGCAGGGGCCCAGCGCAGCTACCATGATCAGGCCCGGGTTACTGCCCGAGGGTGGCTGGGAGGAGTTGGGCGTGGCCATGCCTCCGCTGGCCACCAGGTAGACCTGATTGCTGCCGCTGATGCTGGTTCCTGAGCTGCTCTTACCGCAGGTGTAAAGGCCGTTGAGCTGGAACATCCCGATATCGTCTGAGGTGACAGCCTGGCTGAGCATGGGCGTCGCCGAGGAGCCGTTGCCGCCGGCCCCCACCGCGTAGAGCTGGATGGTGGCGTTGGCCACAGGCGTGGACCCGCTGAGCACCTGGCCCTGGAAGGCTACCGCGGTGACGGTGAGCGAGAGCGCGGCGGAGGCGGTGTTGCCCGCGGAGTCTGTGACCTGCACCGTGAGCGGAGCGGAGGTCTCATTGGCGTTGGGGGCTCCGGCGATCTGGCCGGAGGGCAGCAGGGTGAGGCCCACCGCGCTGAGCGCGCTGCCTGAGGTGACGGTCCAGACGTAGCCTGTCCCGCTGCCGCCCTGGGCCATCAGGGAGAAGTTATAGGCGCTGCCTTCCACGCCGTTGGGCAGCGCCGTAGTGGTAATGGCGAGCGGCGGATAGACCGTAGAGAGGGTGTAGGCGGCGCTGGTCGTAAGCGCAGGCGATCCGGAGTCTGTGAGTTTCACGCTGAAGCTGGCTGCTCCCACTGCGATGGGCAGCCCACCGATTACGCCGCTGCTGCTGAGGGTGAGCCCGGCGGGGAGCGCACCCTGAGAGATGCTCCAGGTGTAGGGCGGAAGGCCGCCGCTCCCGCGCAAGGTTTGAGCGTAGGCGCTTTGAAAGACGGCGCCGGGCAGGGCCCCGGAGGGAGGAGCGATGCTAAGGCCGGCAGGAACAGTGAGCGTGACAGACGCTGTGATGCTGCTATCGAGTGCGGAGGTGGCCGTGAGGGTGACGGTAAAGCCGGTGCTGACGCTGACCGGCACGGCAAAGGTGACCCCAGTGGTGGTGGCGTCAAAGAGCCCGCCGCAGCTGGTTGCGCTGCAGCCGGTGAGCGTCCAGTGGACGCCGGCGGCGGACTCGCCACCCTGCACGGTGGCGGTGAAGTTGGCCGAATCGCCTGGGTCGATGGTGTCTGACGCCGGGCCGTTGATGGTGATGCCGGTGGGGGGAGCCGGAGCACTCGCGCCTCCGCAACCGCTCAACAGCAGCGTAGCGCTGAGCAGAAGGCCCAGACAGACCCACGCCGTGAGCCCAGACGCGGCCGCGTGCCGGGATACAGCCGCGTGCCGGGCTGGAGGCGCATGCTGGATCAGGCGCGGAGAGCCGCGCAGGCAAAGACGTTCCAGGAAGGAGTGCATGAGCCATTAATAACGGAGAAATCGGTCGATATCAGGAAAGATGAGCCTTTTTCATTAATGAATCTGTGTTTTCCCTAATCTAGATACTGATTCATGCGCCTTCCACCTGATCTTGCCCGAGGCTCCAAGTGGGCGATTGGGCAGGAGGTCCCGGGGCAAAGGGCAGAGCAGGATGCAGGCGAAGAGGCGGTACGGGTCCGGGCAGGCTAGCAGCGAGACCTGGCGCTGCAACGGGTCGAGGAAACGGGTCGAGGACCAGAGCATCTCCGGCTATGGCGGCGGCCATCCGGCGGCTGCCCGGGAAGGTCGTCTCCGTGACAACGCGCAAAACGCGGGGCTAAGCTGATCTTTGGGTTCTGGAAGCGGGAAGCTGGGATCCGGGATTTGAAAGAAGAGGAGCAAGCTGATGAAGGCGCTGATGCTGTCAAGCTACGAACATCTGGAGGTGACCGAGATAGCGGAGCCCGATTGCGCGCCCGACGAGGTGGTGATCCGCGTTGCGGCCTGCGGTATCTGTGGCAGCGATGTGCATGGCTATGACGGCGGCTCCGGACGCCGGATTCCTCCCATCGTGATGGGGCATGAGGGCGCGGGCACGATCGATCGCGTGGGCGCGGATGTGAAGAACTTCAAGCCTGGCGACCGCGTCACCTTTGACTCTACGGTGTACTGCGGGGATTGCGAGTTCTGCCGCCGCGGCGAAGTGAATCTATGCGATAGCCGCGAGGTGCTGGGCGTCTCTTGCGGGGAGTATCGGCGTAACGGCGCCTTTGCGGAGCTGGTTGCGGTTCCGGCACGCATCCTCTATCCCCTACCCGACACGTTTCCCTTTGAAGAGGCCGCGATGCTCGAAGCTGTCTCTGTCGCGTTGCATGCGGTGCGCATCACGCAGATGAAGGGCGGCGAATCGGCTCTGGTCATCGGGGCGGGGATGATTGGCCTGCTCACCGCACAGGCGGCGCGCGCCGCCGGATGCGCATCCGTGACGATTGCCGACGTGGACGCAACCCGCCTGAAGCTGGCGGAGCAGGTCGGCATCCCAGAGACGCTTCACCTGAGCGGACCAGAACTGGTCAACGAGGTCCTGCGCCGCACCGGTGGGCGTGGCGTCGATGTGGTGCTGGAGGCGGTGGGCCGCGCGGAGACGGTGGTCGCCTCCATCGAGTGCGTGCGCCGAGGAGGCAAAGTGACGCTGATTGGCAACATTCAGCCAGAGGTTCCGCTGCCGTTGCAGCGGGTGGTCACGCGGGAGATCAGGCTGCAGGGTTCCTGCGCTTCGGCAGGCGAATATCCGGAGGCGATCCGCCTGGTGGGCAATGGCAGCATCAACGTGAAGCCGTTGATCTCCGCCAGGTCGTCACTGGCGGAAGCCTCCCAGTGGTTCCAACGCCTGCACGGTGGCGAGAAGGGTCTGCTGAAGGTGGTGGTTACGCCAAACCGTACGGCGGAGGAACACGCGTGAGCCACAACTTTTTTGATCTTACCGGGCAAGTGGCCGTAGTCACAGGAGCATCGCGCGGCCTGGGGCAGTACTTTTCCCGCGCGCTTGGCCGCGCCGGCGCAAAGTTGGTGATCACCAGCCGCAGAGTGGGCGATTGCGACCCGTTTCTGGAGGAGCTAGGGAACCTGGGGATCGAGGCGAAGGCGCTGGCGCTGGATGTGCGCCAGCGCGACAGCATCACGGCGTTTGGCGTGGCGGCAGAGGCGGCCTACGGCAAGGTGGATATCCTGGTGAACAACGCCGGTTGCAATATCCGCAAGCCCGCGCTGGACGTGACGTGGGAGGACTGGAACACCATCCTGGATACCAACCTGCGAGGGGCTTTCTTTGTGGCGCAGGCCGTAGCGCGCGGCATGATGCGGCGTGGCTACGGCCGCATCATCCATATCGGCTCTGTCACCAGTGTCTTTGGGTATGCGGGTTTGGCGCCCTATGGAGCCAGCCGCGGCGGCATTCGCCAGCTTACGATGAGCCTGGCGGACGATTGGGGCAAATATGGCATTACCGTGAATGCGCTCGCTCCGGGATGGTTCAGGACCGAGCAAAACAAGGTGATGTACGAGAACGAGGAATGGGTGGAGTACCTGAAGGAGCGCATACCATTGAACCGTCCGGGACGCCCCGACGATCTGGATGGGGCGGTCGTCTTTCTTGCCGGCGAAGCCTCCCGCTATGTGACGGGACAGACGCTGCTGGTGGATGGCGGCATCACGGTAGGCCATACGCGCGCGCTTGTCAGCAAGTAGAGAGAGGCGCGTCCGGGTGCAACGCACCCTGCAGGGCTATGGAATCGACACTCCGGCGAGCGCTCCGCGCACGTCAATCACTTCAATGCGCCGCAGCAGCGTCAGGTAGGCCACGATGCCCACCAGAATGTATGCGGCGGGAATCACGAAGGCGTACACGTAGCTGTGGGTCCACTCCACCACCAGACCGGTGAGGATCGGCGCGGCGATAGCCGAAATCTGGTTTGAGAAGTTCATGATGCCCCCGACGGAGCCGCTGCTTGAGTTGGGCGCCAGTAGCGACGGCAGGCTCCATAGCACCGGCGACGCCGCGGAGAGCCCGCCGATGGAGATGGTGATGGCTATCAACGCGGAGGTAACGCTGTGCGCAAAGGCTGCTCCGGCGATGCCGAGGCCGCAACAGGTTCCGGTGATCAAGACTGTGCGCCGTACGGTGCTGGCGTCCAGGCCGCGCTGGATCAGCCAGTCGACCAATAGGCCGCCGATCAGCAGCCCACAAGCTGCCGCCACCAGCCAGGGTACTCCGGTGAACAAAAACGATTGACGGAGTGTGATGTGCTGGGTCTGATCCAGGTAGGTAGGCAGCCACGTGAGCAGAAGATAGAACACATAGTTGTAGGCGCCGGAGCCAATCGCCGCTCCCAGCACCTTGCGCTCGCATAGCAGGCGGCGCAGAGGAATCGTAGGCGCCGCAACTGCTTCCAAGTCGCTCCCTCCGCTGTCACAAGGCATGAAGTTGCGTAACGAGAAGCGATGCGGCTCGCGATATCCAGCCGCAAACAAGATGAGGTAAGCAAACGAGAGGAGGGCTGTAAATCCGAACGACCAGCGCCATCCGATCTGCAGCAAGAGCAGCCCGAGCAAAGGCACGCCAACGGCGTTGGCCAGCTTGGCTGTGCTGTCAAAGATGGCGGTGGCAAAGGAGCGTTCATGGGCTGGAAACCATGCTCCCACAGCCTTGGCGCTGGCTGGGAACGTGGGCGCCTCCCCAATGCCCAGCAAGAGCCGGGCAGCGAAGAACAACAAGACGCTGGGCGCAAATGCGGCAGCCATCGAGGCAGCGCCCCAGATAAAGATGGATAACAAGGAGACCTTGCGAACGCCGAAGCTGTCCAGCAGCATGCCGGTGGGTAACTGGCACGCCGCGTAGGTCCAGGAGTACGCCGCGGAGAGCTGTCCGAAGACCACTGGGGTGACGTGAAAGCTCTTCACCAGCGCATCGTGCGAGACGGCCAGGTTGACACGGTCGAAGTAATTGACGAGCACGCCGAGGCCGAGCAACAGACCTATGGACCAGCGATAGGGCTCTGGGCGATCGGGCTCCGGAGCGGGGGGTCCAGGGAGAGGAGCTTCGGCGGACATATGCGCCAGTGTAGCGGAGCCTCGGCCATAGCTGCCGACGTCCTCCCTGCGAATGGGCCTTTTCGCTCCGCCTTTCCGCCATAGTACCCGTTCGCCCCCGGCTGCTATCTGGTTGCATCAGATCACGTGCCGCGTTTTGGGATGTCTCCGGAAGACAACCTGCTTCTTCCCTTCGCCTGGAGGAGCAGGTTGGTTCCGGACAGCGAGAAGGTCATCCTTGGGTGTTCGGAGTGATCCTGGGCTGGTAAGGCTGGCCCCGTTTGGGTTATTTTCCTTTCGGCGCCACGCTCGGCCTCGACGTGGATCGGCTTCTCTCAAACGTGCGGGATTCCCCGGCAGGATTGCCGGCTGAGGCTCCGCCACAGGCCTTCTCCGGGGTATCCGGCAACAGGAAAGACGCCCGATGCTTCGGCCGGTTTCCCAGGACCTCTGGTCCCGGGCCGCCGGGCGAGGGCTCTGGGGGGGCGCGTTCCTTGCGCATGGCGGGCTCACCCGGCCAGTACCGCGCCTCCATTGACGTTGAAGACCTCTCCGGAGACAAAACCCGCATAGCGGGTACAGAGAAAGACCACCGGCCCTGCGATCTCCTCCGGCGTTGCGGCTCTGCCCAGCGGAATGAGGCGCAGCGCGCGCTCGGCAGCCCGCGGGTCGCCGAGCGTGGCCTCCGACATCTCCGTGCGCACCCATCCCGGAGCCACGCAGTTGCAGAGAATCCCCTGCGGGGCCAGTTCGCTGGAGAGACTTTTGGTGAGTGAGATAAGCGCTCCCTTGCTGGCCGCGTAGTCGGCATGCAACGCCTCTCCCCGCTGGGCCGCGGTAGAGGCGATGAGCACCAGATGCCCGCGCGCGCCCTCCGGCGGGCCGGGCTGGTTGAGCATCTGCGCTACCCCGGCCTGCACCAGACCAAAGACGCTCTCCAGATTCACCCCGAGCGTGGTGCGCCACTGCCGCGCGGGCATGGTGGCCAAGGGCTGGTCGTGCGGAGGCCAGATGCCGTGGTTGACGATCAGGCAGTCCAGCCGGCCAAAGACTTTAGCCGCCGCGGCTGCCAGGGCCTGTCCATCTTCGACGCAGGTCAACTCCTGGCGCAGCGCGCGGCAGCAGCTCTCGCCCCCGCAGGCCTGCGCCAGTTCCTCCGCCTGGGGCTGCGCCTGGCGATAGCTGAAGACCACCCGCGCCCCGGCCTGCCGCAACAGGCGCACCGTCGCCGCGCCGATCCCCCGCGATCCGCCGCTGACCAGAGCCACTTTGCCGTGCAACGAGAGGGAGAGACCATCCTGCTGTGTGGAGAGAGTCATGCGGAAGTTGTAGCAGGTCTGCCGAGCGATTCCAACGCGCAGGCCCCTGCGCCAGATCCCTGTGCGGGCCCTCGCACGGGCCCGTGGCGGTTTTGAGGGGCCGCTGCCGCGCTGCGCGCAGAGCTGGGGCCGCATCCGCCGCAGCCGCGCAGACGTAGTGGAAGTTCGGGCAGCGCGGCTATACTTCAAACTGACCCATGCCAACGGAATCCCACGCCAACTTTGCCCCGGTCGCCGAACAGCTTGACCTGATCACCAAGGGCGCTGCCGAGATCATTCCCCCGGTGGCCTCCACCGCTCCGGAGGCCCTTGCAGCCCGCCTGGAAGAGTCCCGGCGCAGCGGCGTCCCGCTGCGCATAAAGGCCGGATTTGACCCCACGGCGCCCGATCTCCACCTGGGGCACACGGTGCTGATGCGCAAGCTGAAGCACTTCCAGCAGCTTGGCCATACGGTGATCTTCCTGATCGGCGATTCCACCGCCCTGATCGGTGATCCCACCGGCAAGAACCAGACCCGCAAGCCGCTCTCTCGCGAAGAGATCGATCGCAACGCCGAAACCTACAAGGATCAGGTCTTCAAGATCCTGGACCGGGATAAGACTGAGGTCCGCTACAACTCCGAGTGGCTGGACAAGCTGGGCTACGCCGGCATGGTCCGCCTGGCCGCCAGGTTCACTGTCTCCCAGATGCTGGAGCGCGAGGACTTTCACAAACGCTTTCAGGATGAGCAGCCGATCCACGTACACGAACTTCTGTACCCGATGGCCCAGGGCTATGACTCGGTGGCGCTGGAGTGCGACGTCGAGCTGGGCGGCACCGACCAGAAGTTCAACCTGATGCGTGGCCGCGACCTGCAGCGCGACGCCGGACAAAAGCCGCAGATCATCCTGATGACGCCCATCCTGGAGGGTCTGGACGGACTGCAGAAGATGTCCAAGTCGCTCAATAACGCCATTGGCATCCAGGAGCCGGCCGCGGAGATGTACGGCAAGCTGATGAGCATCTCCGATGATCTGATGTGGCGCTACTGGACCTTCCTCACCGACCTTCCGCAGTCCCGCATCGACGCGATGCGGGCGGAGGTTCTTGCGGAGAAGCTGCACCCCATGCAGGCCAAGAAGAATCTGGCCCAGGCGATTACCGCGGACTTCCACGGCGCATCTGCAGCCGCCGGCGCAGCCGCAGACTGGGCGACGCAGTTCCAGCAGAAGGGCGTCGCAGAGAATGTGGAGAGAATTGCCGTTGCGCTGGCCGAGGTCGCTGTCATGGGCGGTTTCGACCTCGACCGCGCGAAGCGGGACCTGAATCATCCAGCCTTCGTCGATGTTGCCCGGCTGCTGGTTCGCCTGGGGATCAAAGAGTCCAGACGCGCGGCGGAGACCCAGGTGCAGACCGCTGGGGTCTTTCTGGACGGGGAGAAGACCTTCGAGAAGTTCTTCGAACTCGCCAGCCGCCCGCGCGAACTCACCGTGCGCTGCGGAAGACAGACCAGGATTGCGGTGATTCGCTAAGCGCTTCCCCTTCTCCAGACAGATCTTTCCCTGGCCGGCGTCCGTGAACCACCTTCGCCAGTTGGGGATCGTTGCCGCGGGGATGGGTGGAGTAGCATGATCTTGCAGGCAGCGACGCCCCTCTTCCCATGCTGCGCACAGCCAACATCATCGGCTCCGGTCCCAATGGTCTTGCGGCAGCCGTCACGCTGGCCCAGCGAGGCGTTGCGGTTACGGTGTATGAGCGCAACGCTGCCCTGGGCGGAGCCTGCTCCAATGCTGAAGTCACCCTGCCGGGCTTTCACCACGATCTGGGCGCCTCCGTTTTTCCGCTGGGCGTCAGCAGCCCTTTCTACCGTAGCCTGCCGCTGGCCGGCCATGGCCTGCGCTGGATCCATCCCTCCGCTCCGCTGGCGCATCCCTTTGACGACGGCTCTGCCCTGACGCTGGAGCACACGCTGGAGGCCACCGCCGCTCAACTCAGCGCCCGGGATGGCCGGGCCTGGCGTCGGCTTTTTTCTTCTGCCGTACGCAATTGGCCATGGCTGGTGGAGGACGTCACCCAGCCGCTGCTCCGGCTGCCCAGCCATCCCTGGGTGATGGCGGCGTTTGGAGCGCCGGGGCTGTTACCCGCACAGTTGCTGGCCGGCGCACTCTTTGAGGACGAGCGCACCAAGGCTTTGTTTGCAGGCGTCGCCGCACACTCCGTACTTCCCCTCAGCAGCGTGGCCAGCGCGGCCACGGGGATTGTGCTCTCCGCAGCCGCGCAGGCCGGCGGCTGGCCGGTGGCCGGTAGCGCCATCCCGGGGATCTATGGCGCACAGGCCCTGAGCCACGCGATGGCCAGCCTGCTGGGCGTTCTGGGTGGCCGGGTGGTGCTGAACTCCGAAGTTGGCCGGCTCAGCGACCTGCCGCGGGCCGACGTGACCCTGTTGGACACCAGCGTGGAGGCGCTGCTACGCATCGCCGGACAGGAACTGACGGTTGGCTACCGGCAGCGCTTGCAGTCGTTTAAGCGCGGGCCGGGGATCTTCAAGATCGATTACGCTCTTCGCCGGCCGATCCCGTGGCGAGCCGCAGCCTGTGCGCGCGCGGCTACGGTGCATCTGGGAGGCTCTTTGGCGGAGATCGCCCACGCCGAGCAGGAGGCGTTTTACGGTTCCCCGAGTCGGCCTTCTGGCGCTCGGCCCTTTGTCCTGCTGGTGCAGCCCAGCCTGTTTGATCCGGCTCGGGCCCCGGCCGGCCGGCACACGGCCTGGGCCTACTGCCACGTACCGACAGGCTGCAACCTGGACCGCACGCAGGCGATCGAAGAGCAGATCACACGGTACGCTCCCGGCTTTGCGGAGTGCGTGCTGGGCCGCCGGGTGAGCAACGCCAAGGGACTGGAGGAGTGGAATCCGAACCTGATTGGCGGCGACATCAGCGGCGGCGCGATGACGCTGGGGCAACTCTTCTTCCGCCCGACCGCCAGCCTCTACCGCACCAGCAATAGCAGGATCTATCTGTGCAGCTCCTCGACGCCGCCCGGCGGCGCCGTGCATGGCATGTGCGGACACCTCGCTGCCCTGGCGGCATGGAAGGACCATGGGGGCAGCTTGATGCCGAGCCGTCAGCGGGATGCGCTGCCGGGTTTCGCTGGGAGCGGCTTGGAGTCGCGCTAGGCGCGGCTTGGATTCACCAAGCCCTAAGCGCTAGGCGCCTCAGGGACGGCTTTGGGTTTGGGCGTTGCCGGCAGGGAGTCTGCCTTCTTGGTCGAAGCCAGAATGGCATGCAGGGTGGTTCCCTCCATGCGCGGCATAAATTCCACGGTCCCGGCGTCGCCAATGTCCATAATCAGGCGATTGATGATCTTGTAGCCCAGATCGCGGTGCGCCATCTGGCGGCCTTTGAAACGCAGACTCGCCTTCACCTTGTCGCCTTCGCCAAGAAACCGGATTGCCTGGTTTTTCTTGGTCTGGTAGTCATGCTCGTCCACGGTGACCGAAAACTTGACTTCCTTGATGGTGATCACCTTCTGCTTCTTGCGCGCCGCACGCTCACTCTTGTCCTTCTCGTAAAGGTACTTGCCGTAGTCCTGAATCTTGCAGACAGGCGGGACCGCGTTGGGCGAGATCTCCACCAGATCCAGGCTGCGCTCGCGGGCCATCTTCAGGGCCTCAAACGGCGGCATAACGCCCAGTTGTTCTCCGTTCTCATCGATCACGCGGACTTCGCGTGCGCGGATACGTTCATTGGTGCGGACAAGGGATTTTGCGGAACGCTTATCGAATGGTGGAATCTTCGGCCTCCACGGCGCGCAGGCTCTGCGGCCATGTTCAAAGAAAATGGTTTGGATTCCCGCTACGGTCCAGCGGAGATCACGGAGCACTGGCGAGTATAGCATTGGCCCCGCGACAGCCAAATCTCACCGGCAGGCGCAGGAAAGAGGCAGTGGCTTGCCATGGCCATGAAGACTCGCTAAATCCATAGTCTACAACAGAGACCGCCTCCGCGACGGCTTGGCGAATGCAAAGCCGCGAAGAACTCTGCTCTCCGGATGGCAGAAGGATCCGGCGTCAGGGGTCCGCCTGGCCGGATCCCAAACGCCTCTCGTCCTTGCCGCTCCGGCCACTCCGGCGCGGCGATAGGCATCTTCTCGCGCCCCGTTCTCGCTCGACGCTCTCCCTCCAAAGGCTCTCCGAGAGCCTCATTCGGCCCCAGGAGCAGGATCCAGATAGACTCGAACTACCGGACTTCCCGCCATGACCACACTGCACATCCTTGGGGCTCTGCTGGTGATTGCGGCCGGGTTGGGCTGGATCAGCTCCCGTTGGCTCAAGGTCCCGATCACCCTTGGGAGCGTTCTGCTCACGATCTTTTTCTCCCTGCTGCTGCAGGCCATCGGCGCCCGCGCCCCCAGTCTGCACGCCTGGGCGATCCATCTGGTGCAGCAGATCCACTTCGGATCGCTGATCCTGCATGGGATGCTGCCCATGCTGCTCTTTGCCGGCGCCTTCCTTCTCGACCTGGAGTCTCTGTTCCAGGAGCGTCTGCTGATCGCTCTGCTCTCCGCTCCCGGCACCCTCCTCTCTACCGGCGCCGTCGCCGGCCTGATGTGGCTGGTGCTTCCTCTGGTTGGTTTTCATCCTGTGTGGCTTGCCTGCCTGTTCTTCGGCGCCCTGATCTCTCCCACCGACCCGATCGCCGTGCTGGAGATGCTGGGACGGGCCGGCGCGCCGCCTCACCTGCAGGCGCAGCTAGCCGGTGAGTCGCTCTTTAATGATGGCATCGGCGCTGCGATCTTTCTCACTCTTCTCTCCGCCTCCAGCGGAGCCTGGCCCACCGCGGCGAACATCGCCTGGGTTTTCCTGCTGCAAGTCGGCGGCGGAGTCGTGCTGGCCCTGCTCGGCGCCTGGCTGGCCGCTTGCCTGATGCGCAAAACGCCTTCCTACCAGGTCGAGATACTGATTACGCTCGCCCTGGCCTTGGGCGGCTACGCGCTCGCCGAGGCGCTCCATCTCTCCGCGCCGCTGGAAGCCGTGACTGCCGGCATCAGTCTGCGCCAGTTCCTTCGGAGCCATCGGAACCACGGCTCACCGCTCTCCAGCGGCTCTGAAGGGATGGATCACGAGAGCATGGACCGCTTCTGGGAGATGGTCGACGAGATCCAGAACGCGCTGCTCTTCGTCCTGCTCGGTCTGGAGGTGCTCTCCATCCCCTTTGGCCGTGGCGATCTGATGCTGGGGACGGTAGCCATCCTGGTGGTGCTCGCCGTTCGGGTAGGCGTGGTTGCCTCCATGGTGGGGATTGTCCGGACGCTTGGCCTGCTGAGCGCTCCGGGACCGGTACGGACGGCGGGCGCTGCCCGGCCTGCTGATGGGCTCCATGGGAGTTCCATTGCCGTGCTGAGCTGGGGAGGCCTGCGCGGCGGCCTGGGCCTTGCCCTGGCCTTCGCGGTACCCCCTACGGCGGCCGACCGCTGGATTCTGCCCACGGCCTACATCGTCGTCGTGTTCTCCATCGTCGTCCAGGGCGGGTCAATGAACCGCTTGCTGCGCTTGCGCAGCGGACGCAAGGGCTCCCCGCGGGAGGGACTGCTCCCATCCAGGTAAGGGGGGGATCACTCCGCATGGCCCCCGCCCGTGCAGAGGCAAGCTGCGAACAGTACGGAGCTGGACAGATCACCTTGACACACTGCGGGGACAGCGTACGCCCCGCAACTGTGGCGTATTCTGGGGAGAAGGCCGCTCTTCACCCGGGACCCCGTACGCGGAAGACCGCGAACCGCCCCGCAGCGTGATAGAAGTCCCGTATCTCGCGCAACCGGTGAAAGCGATCGGGTCTTACCGGTCCTCCCAGGTTTGCAGAAGCAGGAGTGATTCCCTTGGCAAAACGCCGCATACTACTTGTCGATGATGAAGTAGCTGTTCTGCTGACCATGAAGACCGTTCTTGAGCTCAACGGGTTTGAGGTGGATACAGCCGCGAGCGCGCGCGAAGCCCGCTCCAAGATCAAGCTGCACGAGTACCAGATGGTGATAACGGATATGCGCATGGAGAGCGACGCCGCCGGGCGGGACGTTATCCTGGCCGCCCGCTCGGCGCCTTACCATCCTGCCGTTGCGCTGCTGACCTCCTTCCCGGATGACGAGTGGGCGGACATCGGCGCGGACAAGATGCTGGTGAAACCCATGCAAACGGCGGTCCTGCTTCGTCAGATTGAGAAGATGCTGGAAGCGCACGCAGCCAAGCTCCAGCGGCTGGCCAACTGCGCCGCAGCTCCGGCCAAACGGCCAACATTGGCGCGCAAGAGTTCAGCGTCTTCGGCGGCGTCGGCTGGCAGGCCGGGGGTCAAACGGCTAGCCGGCAGAAAACTTTCCGGCAGAGGCGCGCTCCCGCGCAAAAGGGTGGCTGGCAAGAAGCGCAAGGATTAAGACAAGGTTCCGTGAGGATGGACGCCAAGCGGAAGAGGCGTGTCGTTTGCCGGGCTTCTGGGATCGCTTCTGGCGTCTCTTCTGCTTCCAGGCATCCGGAGAGAGGAACCCTGCGGCGGCATGTTTCTTAGTGGAAGACGCCCATTGACTTCGCGGCCCCGGGTTACGCCTGCGGGTTGATGCAGGAGTCCCCGGCCGGACGTGAGGATTGGCCGGGTACCGAAGACGGTTCGGCCGATGCATGGCGCTGACAAACCTTCGCAGCGAGCAGTACAATCGTTCGTGGCCCAACTATGGTAGTAGTATTCTGATTACAGAGCCCTTCGATGGGCCGTGGGGGATTTTGTCAAATCATTGGGAAGGGTTCACGGATGAAACTTAGTGCACGAATCACCGCAAGTGCAGCGCTGCTTGTGATACTGGGAAGTAGCGTAGGATGCACGAAGCTCAAGGCGCGAGATCAACTCGTCAAGGGTGTTCAGGCCTTCAAAGCAGGCAAGTATGAAGAGGCTGTTGACTTCTTTCAACGGTCCGTCGCGCTCGACCCGAGCAGTGCGGAGAGCCGTCTCTACCTTGCAACCGCATACAGCTATCAAGTAGTTCCCGACCTTACCACGCCGCAAAATATTGCGATTGCGCAGAAGGCGATCAGCGGCTTTGACGCCGTGCTAGCCCAGAACCCAAACGACCTGGACGCACTGCGGCAGGTGGCTTCGCTGGATCGCAACATCCACAGGTTCAGCCAGGCTAAGGCCGATGAGCTGAAGATCATCCAGATTGACCCGCACGACTCCGAAGCCTACTACACGTTAGGCGTGATTGATTGGACGCAGGCCTACAAGAACGCCACCAACATCCTGGCGTCTGCAGGGCTTCAGGATGACGGCGAGGGGAACGTTAAGAAGTCCAAACAGATTTGCCAGCAGTTGGTTGCCGCGAACTCCGATCTGGTCAACGACGCCCAAAAGTATCTTCAGCAGGCCGTGGACATCAATCCAAATTATGATGACGCCATGGCGTACCTGAACCTCACCGATCGCCGCAAGGCCGATCTTGAGTGCGGCAACGACGCTGCCCGCAAAGCCGACCTGGCGCAGGCGGATGCATGGGTGCAGCGTGCGATGGGAGCCCGCAAGGCCAACGAACTGGAGAAAGAAAAGATTGCAGAGCACGGCGGAATCGTTCCGCAGCAGTAAAGCCGCCCCTACCCCCGCGATTGGATAACGGGCTCCCCCCCAAGCCAAAAGGGCCTCCCAACTGGGAAGGCCTTTTGGTCTTAAAGCGCCGCTTGCTGCGGCTGCTTCTTCTCCTGTCAACCCATCACAGGATGAGAACACGCCCGGGGGGCCAAGGATTGCCATGGTGAGCCTCTCCGAGCGCGTCTGCGCGGGTTCTGCCACTCCCAGGCGCATCTACCAGATCCTCCCCGCGATTCGCCGCCTTGGCAAAGGCAAAGGCTGAAAGTCGTCCGAGCCGAGCGGAGAGCATAAGCGGTGAGCGAACAGGCGCCAAGGTAGTGAATGAGCGTCACGCCGAGGGGTGGCCGCGGAAGACGGCGACCATCAAGATCGGTGCCTGAGAATGTCCAGGAAAACAACGGCACAGAACAGCGCCCCAAGGCGGCCAAAGAAGCTGCCAGAGGATGTCCCGCGCGTAGTTGAAAGTTGCGGGCGGCGGATAGGTTGATGTTACTACGCCGTCTTTTGGCTGGCGGTCGCAGAGGGGTTGAGGATCGCTCCCAGGGCCCAGAGATCGCGATGGCCCATGATCTTGTTGAAATGCTGCTCGCTCCGGAGGAGCGCCGACGTCATCCAGCTCCGAACCATCCTGCCCTTCTGCCCATGGGTAAAGCGGCGGGTCCGGATGCGTAGGCCGGAGTGCGGGCTCTCCATGATGTCGGTCGTCGCCAGGCAGCGATGCAGCGCACCCGGCCTCAGGCCGCAGGGATCACGGCGACGCACTCCATCTCCACCAGCGCATCTTTGGGCAGAGCGGCTACCTGCACGGTGGTGCGCGCCGGAGCCACCGTGCCCTCCGTGGCCAGATAAGTGGCGTAGACCGAGTTCATGGCGGCAAAGTCAGCCAGATCCTTCAAGTAGACCACGGTCTTCACCACGTGGGCCATCTCCAAACCAGCGGCGCTTAGCAGCGCCTTCACGTTCTCCAGGACGCGCGCGGTCTGGGCTTCGATTCCGCCCGGAACCAGTTGCCCGGTGGCCGGATCCATCCCCACCTGGCCGGAGGTGTAGAGGAAATCGCCGCTGCGAATAGCTTGAGAGTAAGGGCCAATGGCCGCGGGAGCGGCCGGGGTAGAGACAGCGGACTTGTAACGTTGATCCAGAGGCATACGCTGGATTTTCCGCTACTGCCCCCCTGCGGCGCAAGCCTTCCTCAAAACATAGCCTCGGACCACGGTGGCCGGCGCGCCCGGCAGCCCGTCGTGGGCGTCGGACTCAACCCCGCCCGCGTTGCGGCCGCAGCATCTCCAGCAGTTGGCGCGTCTCGGCCAACACCACATCGGCCTGCGCGCCTGTGAGCGGCCAGCGCAGGGTTCCCTGCGGGGTAAGCTGCGCTCCCTGTTTGGCGTTTCGCGCCACCAACTTCATCAGTGCGCCCACATCGATCCCAGCCTCTTCCGGCTGTTGCGCCCCGTGCAGCTTCTCGCTAAAGCTGACGTAGAGCATCTCCCGCATCGGCTTCAGCACCCCAGCCTGCGCAGCGCCGGAGCCACGCGCCGGCGTGCTCTGGCGCAGCGCCATGGTGGCGTTGGTCACAGGCCGGCTCACCGCCGCACGGCTGGAAAACTGCAAGCTGGCGGTTTGCGGAGCCTGGCCATGCCGCCCAGCGAGCGGCGGGGCAGGGGACCAGCCGCCCAGCCATGGCCGCTGCATCGGCGCTCCGCCAGCCCGCGCCCCCGGCTTCGCAGCAGCAACCGGCTTGGGGCTCTCGACAACCGTTCGCTTGCGCTCGATCTGCGTGATGCCCAACTGCTCGCACAGCAGCCGGATCTCGCCCGCCAGCAGCAGATGCAGTACGCTCTCCGGCGGCTTGCCGTAGCGATCCTCCAACTCCGCGCGCACCTCAGCCAGCGCCGCAGCGCTCTCCGCTGCGGCGATCCGCTTGTACATCCTCAGCCGTTGCCCCTCCTCAGGGATGTACCCGTCGTCGATGCGCAGTGAGATGCCCAGGTTCACCGTCACCTGTGGCCGCTCTTCGCGCACCTCGCCCTTCATCCGGCTCACCGCCTCTTCCAGCATGGTGGTGTACATCTCAAAGCCGATGGCCTCGATGTGGCCAGACTGTTCGCCTCCCAGCATGTTGCCTGCGCCACGCAGTTCCAGGTCCAGCGCTGCAATCTTGAAGCCCGCGCCCAGGTCAGAGAACTCTTTCAGCGCCGCCAGCCTGCGCCGCGCAATCTCCGTCAACTGCTGCTCGGGGGGAATCAACAGATACGCATACGCCCTTCGATTGGAGCGCCCAACGCGTCCACGCAACTGGTACAGCTCGCTCAATCCATGCCGGTCGGCGCGGCTGATGATAATCGTATTGGCCCGTGGAATATCCAGCCCGTTCTCAATAATCGAAGTCGCGCACAGCACATCGAACTCGCCGTCCATAAAGGCCAGCATGGTGCGCTCCAGCTCCGCCTCCGGCATCTGCCCATGCCCCACCGCCACCCGCGCCTGGGGAACCAGTTCGCGCACCTTCGCGGCCAGATCGTAAATGGTCTCCACGCGGTTGTGTACCAGATACACCTGCCCGCCGCGCTCCAACTCCACCTCGATTGCGGTGCGAATCAACTTCTCATCGAACTTCGCCACAATCGTCTGGATCGCCATGCGATCCTTGGGCGGCGTCTCGATCACACTCATATCCCGCAGGCCCACCAGAGACATATGCAGCGTGCGTGGGATCGGCGTGGCGCTCATGCTCAAAACGTCGATGGCCGCCCGCATCTGCTTCAGCCGCTCCTTGTGCCGCACGCCGAAGCGCTGCTCCTCATCCACAACCAGCAGACCCAGATCCTGGAACCGCACATCCTTTGACAGCAGCGCATGGGTTCCAATCAAAATGTCCACCTTGCCCTGCTCGCAGCGCTCCAGAATCTCCTTCTTCTCCTTCGCGCTTCGGAACCGCGAGAGCATCTCCACCACCACCGGAAACTTGCTGAAGCGCCGCTTGAAGCTCTCAAAGTGTTGGAAGCAGAGCACCGTCGTGGGAGCCAGTACCGCCACCTGCTTGCCGTCCTGCACGGCCTTGAAGGCCGCGCGCATCGCCACCTCGGTCTTGCCGTATCCCACATCGCCGCACAGCAGCCGGTCCATAGGCTGTACGGACTCCATATCAGCTTTGATATCGGCAATCGCCGCAAGCTGATCGTCGGTCTCGTTGAAGTCGAAGGCGTCCTCGAACTCCCGCTGCAGGTTGCTGTCCGGACTAAAGGCTGTTCCCACCGCGGCCTTGCGCTGCGCATACAGCTTCAGCAACTCCTCGGCCATATCCTGCATCGCCTTCTTCACCCGCGCCTTGGTCTTGCTCCAGGCTGGGCTTCCCAACCGGTTCAACTGCGGAGCCGGGCCGGTCTCGGTCGAGCGATACTTCTGGATCAGATCCAGCCGCGTCAACGGAACATACAACTTTGCCTCGTCGGCAAAGGTCAGGATCATCAGCTCCAGGTCCGTGCCATCTAGCTGTTCAATCGTGCGTAGCCCGTCGTAGCGTGCAATGCCGTGCTCCACATGCACCACAAAGTCACCCACGCTCAGGTCGCGGAAGTCAGAGACAAACGCCGCGCTCTTTGACCTCCGCCGCTCCGGCCGGGCCATCACGTCGGCATCGTCGCTGATGTCATTGGCCCCCAGGATCACCACCTGTCTCGCCGTCCGCCGATCCAGATCCAGCACCTGCACCCCGTTGGCAATCGCCAGCCGCACAATCACCGGCGTGCGCAGATCTCCAGCCAGATGGCTTGACTCCGAGTACATCGTGGCCCCTGCGCCGCCGGCCGTATCCACCCGCGAGCCGATGCGGTAAGGAACCCCGTACTCCTGCATCAATCCCGCCAGCCGCTCCACCTCACCCTGGTTGGGAGCAGCGATCAACACCCGCGCTTCGCTCTGCATCAGCAGCTTCAGATGGTCGATCAGCGCTGGAATCGAACCGTGGAAGCGCATCGTCGGCCGGGTAGCGAACTCGATCTCCGCGGCGTCGCTGCGGTCGCCATCCAGCACATCCACCGCGCCCAGTTGATCCAACTCAAAGCCGCAGTATCCACGCATGGCGTCCTGCAACTCCCACGGAGAAAGGTAAAGATCCGCCGGCCGCACCAGCGAGCCCACCCCGGAGCGGTCATGGCGCTGCTCCACCTTGTTCCACCAGCGCTCTCCCTGGTTCTCCACCATCGCCGGCTCTTCCACCAGCACGCGCGCACGCGCTCCCAGCAACTCCAGCAGGGAACACCGCGCACCGGCCACGGCGGCGTAGAACTCCCAGCCTGGGAAGATGGTCGCCTGTCCCGCGTGCGCTCCCGTGGGAGCAGCGCGCATCGGAGCCTCACGCGCGGGCTCCATCGCCTCCGCCGCATCCTTCACCGCACCCGCACCCGCTGCCGCGCTTCGCGTCAGCCGCGCATGGATCGCTCCCAGCAGCGCCTCGGTAGCCGGCGTCTCCGTCAGCGGCAACAGCACCACCTCATCCACGGCAGAGCTGGAACGCTGCGTCTCCGGATCGAATCTGCGCATCGACTCAATCTCATCCCCCAGAAACTCCACGCGCACCGGCCGCTCCATCTCCGGCCCATACACATCCAGAATCCCTCCCCGAATCGACACCTGCCCCCTCATCTCCACCACATCCACGCGGGTGTAACCCACGGACTGCAAGTGCTCCACCAGCATCTCCGGCAGATGCTCCTCGCCCAGCCGCAGCCGCAGGGCCAGCGCCGCATAGTACTCGCGCGGAAACAGCCGCATGCACGCAGCCTCAACCGGGGCAATCACCAGCCTGGCGGGCGGCTCACCGTGGGCTTGCCCCGCACCGCGGCTGGCCAGCTTCCACAGCGTCGCCGCGCGCTGCTCCTGGATCTCGCCGTGGGGAGACAGATTCTCAAACGGAAGTACATCATGCGCGGGCAGGCGCAGCACCTCCGCCGGATCCAGCGCTCCGGTCAGCTCGCAGGCCGCCAGCACCGCGGCGTGGAGCGTCTCCGCAGCCTTGTTATCGGCCACCAGAACCAGCACCGGCGCATCGCCGCCAGAGATCGGCTGCGCGGCGCGCACAAAGTAGGGAAGATACAAGGCGCGCGCGGTCGTGGTCAGTCCAGACACACGTCTCCGCCCCACACCGCCCGCCAGATGGCGACGCGCACGCTCAAAGGCTTCGGAGTGTTCCAGGTCCGCCACCAGCTCGCGGACGAAGGGTAGAATCATGCAGCCTTCAGTCTATCAACCCGCAGCCGCGGATCTTTCCAGGCTCATGCGCGCCGTCGGCTCTGCGCCTGGGCCGCCGCAACTCTCTCCGCTTCGCCCTCGGCCGGCGTTGATAAAATCAACCCTATGCCCGCAGCACTTTCTCTCTCGCCGGAAGTCCTCGCCAAGTACCAGCCCGTGATCGGCCTGGAGGTTCACGTCCAGCTCCTCACCCGCTCCAAGGCCTTCTGCGGCTGCCGAAACGAGTACGGTGGCGAACCCAACACCCACGTCTGTCCCGTCTGCCTGGGCCTCCCCGGAGCCTTGCCGGTGCTCAACCGCCAGGCCGTGGAGTTCGCCGTGCTGGCCGCCAAAGCCATCGGCTGCCAGATCCGTCAGACCAGCATCTTTGCCCGCAAAAACTACTTCTACCCTGACCTTCCCAAGGGCTACCAGATCTCGCAGTTCGATAAACCCATCGCCGAGCACGGAGAGATCATCGTCTCGGATGCCGAGGGCAATCCCAAATCCATCGGCGTCACCCGCCTGCACCTGGAAGAGGATGCCGGCAAGAGCCTGCACGACGGCTTTCCGGACTCCGCCTCGCGCAGCTACATCGACCTCAACCGCTGCGGCACGCCGCTGGTAGAGATCGTCTCCGAACCCGATCTCCGCAGCCCCGACGAGGCCTTCGAGTACCTCACCCGCCTCAAGGAGATCCTGCTCTACACCGGCGTCTCAGACTGCAACATGGAGGAGGGTTCGCTGCGCTGCGACGCCAACGTCAGCGTCATGCTCAAAGGCGCGCAAAAGTTTGGAGCCAAGGCTGAGGTCAAGAACGTAAACTCCTTCCGCTACATCCGCGCCGCCTTGCAGTATGAGATCGAGCGCCAGATCGGCATCCTCGAAGAGGGAGGCCGCGTGGTGCAGGAGTCGCGCCTGTGGAACAACGCCGAAGGCCGCACCTTCTCCATGCGCAGCAAGGAGCACGCCCACGACTATCGCTACTTCCCAGAGCCCGACCTTCCCCCGCTCGTGGTCGGTCCCCATTGGCAGCAGCAGATCCTCTCCGCCATGCCAGAGCTTCCTGAAGCTCGCCGTACCCGCCTGGCGTCGGAGTTCGGCCTCAGCCCGCAGGACGCTGCTACCCTCACCACGGACCGCGCGCTCGGGGATCTCTTCGAAACTGCCGCCAAGGCGGCCAAGTCACCCCGGCGGGTGGCAGCCATCTTGCTCAGCGAGATCACCATGCGCCTGCGCGCTGCTGACATCACCCTGGACAAGAGCCCCATCTCGCTCGCAGGTCTGGTTGCAGCCGCTGACCTGGCCGAGTCTGGAGCCATCAGCAGCAAACAGCTCAAGCAACTGCTCGATAGCTGTTTCACTGAGGGCAGCGACTTCACCGCCATCTACGATCGCGACAAACCACAGCAGATCTCTGACGCCTCAGCCATTGAAACCATGATCGATCAGGTGATCGCTGCCAACCCCGCTCAGGTGGCGCAGTTCAAAGCCGGCAAGCGCACCGTCTCCGCCTTCTTCATCGGGCAGGTGATGCGGCTCAGCAAAGGCCAGGTAAACCCAGTGCTGCTCAATGAGCTGGTGGTAAAAAAACTGGACGAGTTGGCAGTCTGAAAACCCGCTGAGTCGGCAGTCTTGAAACCAGACGATCTGGCAGTCTTAAAACCAGACAGATCCTTGCAAAATGCCAACCAGACGCCCCGCACCTCGGCCAGGGTCAGGCGCTCAACCCTCCCGATCCGGCAGCGTGCCAGGCGAACAGCTTGGGCTGTGCTCGCGTGCTCCCTGCCTACTGTTCGTAGCTTCCGGCCTGAACCCCGGTGTAGTCGGTCTCCGGTTGACCGGCGCGAGCAAACTCCCGCCGCTGCAGCTCCGGCGCATAGGAACGATAAACGCTAATGTGGAAACAGGCTTGCTGAAACTCCTCCTCCACATCCAGCTTGCCGGCTTGCATCAGTGGCCGTAGATACAGTCGCATCCACGCAATCTCCACCCTCGTCATGCCGTGCTTTCCAAAGTCCATGGCCTCGCCGGTAAGATGCGGTGAGGCCAGATCCCCCTCGATCCCCGCGGCGTTGCCATTCACCCTGCGCAGCCGCAACTGGTAGGCCACCGTCCGTACCGCGGAGTTCACCTGCAGGGGCTCATGGAAACGCGCATAGTAGGCGCGCGCAATGTCGGTGGCAAACAGCACCGTCCACGGCCTCGCGCAACGCCGATCGCTCTCCAACTCCGGATTCACCCGCAGCGCGGCGCTCTCCGGAAAGTCCACCAGCAGATGATCAGCGCGCATCTGCCGCAACTCCGCATCATCCTCTACCCGGTTCAGTCCCTCCGCATCGGCCATCACGTTCTGATGCTCCAGAATCTCCCGCGACCCACGCAGAGGCGGCGTCACCGCCAGGCGTCCATTGTGATACAACACCGGCTCAACGACCGGCGAAACCATCGGCTGCACAGCGGTCTGCGCAACCCCCACCGCCGGCTGCTCGCGCAAATCGGTCCCAGCCCCTGGGGCCATGCTGGGTTCAGGAGCGTTGCGCCGCTCGGGCCGCGCCTCCGCCACATCGGCGCTCGTCTCGGCCTCCGGCGATGCTCCAACCGCCTGCGGAGCTACGCTCACATCCTCATCCGGATGAGCAACCCCCGTCGCATAGCCTCCCGTCATGGCTTCGCCTTCCCCGGAGGCTTCTTCCACGCCTCTATTCGAACCAGGATCCAGAACCGGCTGCCGCCCGCTCGCTCTCTCCTCCGCTGGCCCTAACCCATTGCCTCTGCCGGCCTCGGCCAGAACCTCTGGCTCGCCGCTTCTGAACCTGCGCCGCCGGCGCCGGCTGTGCAGGTTCACTCGACGTGTCTCGGGCGCACCGCCTCTTCCTCTCCTCGCGCTCCTGGCCACGCGGACATGGCTCGTGCGGAGAGGCTCGTGGGCGGAATGCAACCGGCGTCCCCGCTCCGCTCCCGGCCGGTAGGCGCTCTCTTTGCGGGCGGCAGAAGCCGGCGCCGTTCTGTGCGTCGCGGCGCGCACGTTCCCGGCTCGCTGCGTGCTTCGGTGCGCGTTACGGCGTACAACTCGGTGACGGATGTGCGGCGTCGTATATGCCACAGTGTGCGCTGAGGCTCCCGAGCACACCACCATCCCCCCTAGCAGGCTCAGTACAAAAATCAGCGCTGTCACGCGCGACCTATGCCTGTTCGCGCGCTCGCCTTCTACCGGCGAACCTTGGCCCAACTGCGTCATCATCTGTCCAGATTTTAAAGGTGGCCGCGAAGCCGCCGAGCCTCTATAGACTATCGCTTCGCACCCAATCTGTCATAGTGCCCTGGCAGATTCATACTACCGGAAGGAATACACCCCCTGGTCCGGGGCTGGACGCGCCAACATGCCGGATCCATTCACTGCGCCTGCCTAAGCCTCGCTCCCGAGCATCCAGTCCGAGGCCTTACGCCAAACGATTCTTCACTTTAGCCTTCGCAGTCGCGTCCAGCAGCAAAGTGGCTTCGTGACCAGGTCGTGAGCAGGTGCATCCTCTCAACTCGCGCTGTACGCATTCCACCCTCTGGCCGCCCCAATCCCAGGGTCCCAAATAGCGACAACTCCCGCGCCGCCGCAAAGCGGGCAGCCTCCCTTCTCATGAAACGCCCAAAGCTCTACTGCTTGCCCGGATGGCCTGCTGCGCCACTCCAATCCTGCCGCGTAGCGATAGGCACATACCCCACCTCCATGCCCGGTGGCGGGGTCACAATCAACGCCGGATCAATATCCGCCAGCCTGCCCACAGTGGGCGGAGGCAGATAGTTCCGGTCTTTGGTCCAGTGCCTTTGGATCATCTCCACGCGCTTCTGCAAGTTCTCCCGTTCTGCTGGAGTCAGGTCGGCATTCAGCAACGCAGGCTGGTCAGCAAATCGATACCAGTAATAGGTCACCGTACTGCCGTCTTCCAGATGCGCCTTGAATGGTCCTGACGCAGGGCCGGGCTTCTTCCAGCAACTCTCAGGATTATCAGGTGTCACGAGTGCTTTCGGGTGTTCTTCGGGCCGAGTAAATTCGGTCCTCGTCAAACCCGTTTCAGCAGGAACATCTTTGGCTTCTATGGGAACCCACTCCGGCTTTCCATTGTCGGCCTTCGTCAAACGGTAATATTGCGGCAGTTCCGCCAAGGCGCCATTCCTGGTCACCTTCCTCTTAACCAGTTGCTTGTTCCACTGATAACCGTAGGTGATGGGATTCGGAGCCACCGGTTTCACCATGGAACTCCACTGGATGGGCGTCCGGTTTGCCCAGGTCAGCTTTCGCCCGGAGAGATCAATGCTCCAGGTAGCTCTCCCCGTGGCGCTAAAGGTGTACACGCTCGCGTCGTCGGGGTTAATCGCTCCGCTGGGCGCTGGCCCACCTTGGAACCAGGCATTCACTTCGTCCCACAGCGCGCTCTTGTTGTAAGACATCACCCGGTTCAGCACCACCGACTCATCATCCGATCCCAGCGGAAACTGCATCTGCGTTACGCGCGCGTACGTGTTCCCCTTCGCGTCCGTAGCCATATCCGCGGGAATAAATTGCGTCTCCATCTCGATCGCTCGATTCGGATCGGCGGGGCTCGTATCCAAAAGCTTTCCCGCCAGTTGTGGATACACCACAGCCCAGTGGGACCAGAAATACGGGGCGAAGAACGCAACCGGACCCTTGAAGTTTCCCGTGTTCAGAAACAAAGTCCAGCAGTTGTTTCCCGTGGGAATCTTCCTCCCGTCGGTGGTGGCTTTGGGCTCGGTGAGGGGCAGCGCCAGGTAGCCATAGCCCACCAGCCCTCCTACCGTGCCTTCTTTGATGTTCAGGCCATCCGGCGGGAACAGTAACCACGGACTCAGTTGCACCACGCCATACTGGCCCTCCGGGTGGTTCCAATCATCTCCTTTGCCCACACCCGGACTGTTGGCCCATGCTCCAAAATTTGGAGCCACGCCGCCCATAATGAACTTCGGCGCGTCGGAGGCAAATTGCGTGCTATTCCACCAACCCAGGCCGCCCTCGACATCGGAATACATATGGCCATGCCCGTGCGGATTCTCTTTAGCGAACATCCACGTGCCTAACAGACCCGATTGAAAACTCGCTCCCGGGTATATCTTCAACAAAGGCCACGCGGCAGAATACATGGAGAACCCGGCACCGTAAGAGTCAGGAACGTTCGTGTGCGGCACGATCAGATACCCCGCCATCTCTGCCTTCTGCACATCGTTCGCGGCGTAGGCTCCAAATGTCGCCGAACAGACAAAGATCAGGACCAGGAGCCTTGCGCACCATCTCAAAATCCCTGTGCCCGTTCCAGCTTTGCGTCTCGCCGGCGCTAGCTGTTGGAATCCAGCCTGCACCGCACAGACGTCTGCTCTTGCGCGCTCAACACACTTCGCACTCGCACGCTCAAATTGCAATTGCCGCAGATGGAGCATCGGTTCACCCTCTCGATCGAACTGTCGGATTGGAATTCAAATTGAAAATGCTGATCCAATAATTGCCTTGGAGGCATCTGGACGTATACAGTATACATCTCCTCCGTGGTCCGCAGAGAGAGGAAAAGAAGGGTTGCGCGAAATATGGCCTGCGCTACCCACAAGCGAAGCCATGTGTCCAATGCCCAGCAAAGCATTGCTAGCCGGAGCGCTCCCGGTATGGAAACCATTCAGACCCAGAGACCCCTTGGCCGGTCAACCATCATCCCTGTCCGCAGAGCCCGGAATCTACTGGGCTCGCTCGCAAAGAACGTCTCCCCCCGGTTTAGCTACGCTCATCTCCCGCTTGGTTGTCGCGCACCCGTTCCTGCCGCCGGCTTCTCGTTGTCTCGCCCGTCAGTAAGCCCGCGGATACATCCGAGACATGCGGTCATGCCAGCCCAGGCTGTCATGGTCCAGCACCATCCACACCAGGCCTAGACCAAGCGGGCACGCCGCCAGAGCGGTTGCGATCAGCCTGCGGCGCATCTCCCGGCGCGATGGATTCCTCTCGTGGAAGGTGCAGAAGGCCAGGCGCGCGGCTCGCATTCCCGGTGTCGCATCATTCAAGGTAAAGAACAACACCTGATAGATCAGCAGAAAGGCGAGAAGGACCCCGGCTGCCGACCCGGCCAGCAACGGAAAGGGCGTCCTCGCCAGGGAACTGTTCCCGGCCAGCCGCACCGCCACCGCGCAAGCCGCGGCAAAGCCACAGCCAACGCAGACCAAATCCACCCCAGCCGACAAGATACGCCGCCGTACGGGAGCCGCATACATCGGCTGATCCAGATGAAGCTGCTCCTCCATCGCCGCAGAAATAACCACCCGCGCCTCGGCTGCCGGCCCTGCGTTCAACATCATCCCCTGCCACACCGGAGCATCCGTCAGTTCTGGAGCCGGCACGGCTGGCGCCGACGCGGTTGAGATCTGCTCCGGCTCGACCTCGAAGATGCGAAGCTGGGAAGCCGACGCTCTCTCCGCGCGGGAAGCCGTCTCCGCGCCCTGCGGCAGCGCCCCCGGCACAACTCCGTCGCCGCGCAAAGGGCCCTCCGCCAGCCGTGGACGAGCCTTTCGCGGAGCCACCAGCTCGCGCGGAAATTCGATGATGTTTGCCGGTATAGGCTGCGGCTCCAACAGGATGTCGTCGAACTCCGGAGCCCGCCGGAATTCAATCTCCTCATCCAGTTCGGCTAGTTCTTCGGTCGCTGTCGGCCACTGCGGTGAAGGTGCGCAGCGGGTCTCAACCGGCAAGGAAAGTCCTACCTCACCGGGCAGCAGCACCTGCAACTGTGCTGGTGAAAACGCGCCTGCAGGACCAGCCGTGGCCGCAAAGTCAAAGCCAGGCTGCGCATCTTCCCGCTCCAGCCGATCTTCTCTCCCATCGGATGGCTGCCGCTGGAGCCCACCAGAGATCGTCTCTGCCGCAGTCTGGAACAGGGGCCGAGACTGGTGCTCGAACGCGGTCTCTTCTCCGCCTGGGAGGCCGTCCCTCCGCGCGCCATCCTTCGCGCTCTGGCTCTGTAGTCTATCCTCCACCGGCCCCGCCGTCTCCAGCGGCGGACGCTCCGCGCACAACTCGTCTGGAGTGGCCGGTGCTGCTGGTTTGCCCCACTGCTCCATCTCATCCAGAAGCTGGCGCTGCGCCTCTGCCACGGCCTTTGCGGTGCGTGTGGCCATCTCAGCCTGGGCCTGGGCATGCTCCAGCGCGCGCTCAGCCTCGCGGGCTAGAAACTCGCGATAGCTCTCACTCTGCCGATACCTCGCCGCAACCGCCTCGCGCACCCGCGCAACATCCGGATGCGCTGCCGCACGTGCTGCCTCGCTCTGCGCCTCCAGCCGCACCGCCTCGGCCTGCGCGGCTCGTCTCTCCGGAGCCGGTCTACGACTGCGATGCGCCGCCAGGCGCTCTGCTGCGATTTGTTTCAAGGCGCTGCGTCTCTCCGCTCCGGCCGGCCTAAAGCCTTCGGATGGATCTTCGCGTTGCGCGGCGCTGCTCATCTTCCTCTGTCCTTCTGTCTACAACACCATCTGCCCTTGCGTAGGCAAATGGCGGCGAGCGATCGTCTAATCTGAGAGGAGTGGAAGGATTGATCCAATCTCTCGGTCTAAGCGCCCCAGGTGTTCAGGCTGGAACCTGCGGCCCCGGGGGCTTCCACCGGTCGCGTCTTCCTTGGTCTGGACGGGCCGTTCGCCTCATCCCTCTTCTCATAACTATCACCCTCCTCGCCGCAGGTCATCCACATCTCGTGGCGCAGGTCGTAACCGCAAAGGAACTCCCTCAGGCTCCGGCGCCAAATCAGAACGCCGTCCCCCAGGCCTCCCCATCCACCAACAACATCCCAGACTTGTCCAACATTCCGCGCGCCTCACCGCTGCCTCCAAGTCAAGCGCCCAAAACAGCCGTCGTCGAGGCGGATAAGGAGACCCGCCACGGCGTGATCTTTGACGCCGCTGGACACGCCAGGCTCACCTACGGCGACCACATCCTTCGCGCCGACAAACTCTCCTGGGATCAGACCACCGATACCGTCACCGCAACCGGCCATGTGGAGCTCACCGGCGGGGTCAACAACGAGCACATCAAGGCCACCCACGGAATCTACAACCTGCGTACCCAGACCGGCGTCTTCTATGCCGTCCATGGCTCCGTTGGCCTCTTCCGGTCCACCGGCGCGCAGACCATCAACACCAACGCCGGCATCGCCTCCGCCTCCACCTCGCATGAGCGTGGCTACCAGAACTCCAACCCCTTCGTCTTTCAAGGCCGCATGGTGGTCAAAACCACTCCCACCGCCTACACCATCTACAACGGCTCCGTGACCACCTGCCTGCTGCCCAATCCGGACTGGCAATTCTTCGCCGGCAAGATCGCCGTCGATAGCGCCCCGGGAGGAAAGGCCAGCGCAGCCGCCTCCACCTTCAAGCTCATTGGCCTGCCTGTCCTCTTCCTTCCGTACATCACCCACCCGGTGGATACCTCCCAACGCCAGTCGGGTCTTCTCATCCCGGAGTTCGGCTACTCCAGCGCCAGCAAAAATACCGGCTCGCAGGGCCTCACCTTCGGCGACCAGTACTATCAGGTTTTGGGTAACTCAGCCGATCTCACTCTGGGCATGCTCTATTACTCCCTGCGCGGCTGGTCAGAGAATGGAGCGTTCCGCTTCAAAGGCATGGGCCAGAACTTCTTCACCGCCCACTTCTCCGCCCTCCAGGACCGCGGCTTCTACGCACCCGGCATCAATGCCGCCGGTCAGACGGTTGAGGTCTACAACAACCAGGGCGGCGTGGACATCATCAGCAGCTTCCGCCGCCAACTCACCCCCACTCTGCGCGCCGTCGGCGATGCCGAGTATCTCAACTCCTTCATCTACGTCGAAGCCTTCGCTGAAAACTTCAATCAGGCCGTCAGTACAGACATCAACTCGGTTCTCTATCTCATCGATCAGAAGAAAGGCTTCTCCTACGATGTGCGCTTTGACCGCTACCAGGGCCTCAAGATCGTGCCAACCGACTTCAGCCCGAGCGAGGAAGTAAAGATCTACCATGTTCCCTCGCTGGATCTCACCAGCCTCGATCATCCCATTGCCGGCACACCCCTGCTGTGGAGCTTTACCGGCAGCGCAGCCGGCCTCAAACGCGTCGACCCCAACTTCTCCACCGCCGGCCTCACCTGGCGGCTGGACCTTCGCCCTGAACTCTCCCTTCCTCTCCGCTTTGACGGCTGGCACGTCCTCGCCGGCGCAGCCGTCCGCGAGACCGCCTACTCCCGTTCTCAGCTCCCCGTCCACAGCTCCGGAGCCAGCAGCGTCAGCAGCACCACGATCGGTCTCGGCACTCCCATCGTCGAACAAAGCATCCCGCTCAACCGTGCCGACACGGACCTCCACGTTGATATCCGTCCACCCGTCGTCGAGCGCACCTTCACCGTTCCGGCACGCTGGCAACGCTTCCTGGGCGATCAGGTCCGGCACACCATCGAGCCGGAGATCATCTATCGCAACACCAGCGGCATCAATAATTTTCGCTCCATTCTCCGCTTTGACGGCGTCGATCTGGACAGTGATACCAATGAGATCCAATACGGCTTCACCCAGCACCTCTACTTCCGCCCCCACCCCAAGCCTCCGGCCAAGCCAAAGCCCGGCTGCCCAGCCACTCCCCCTGCAACCACCCCCAGCAACGCCGCTTCTCCACCTCAGCCAGATGCCCTCACCCCTGACCCGCAATCCGCCAACGACGCCAACGGAATCTCCAGCGCTGACGATATCGCGCCCGGCGAGCCGCTGCGCACCCACCCCCGCAAACCCGACCCCTGCGCTCAGACACCCGCTCTTCCTCCTCAGCGCGAGTGGTTCAGTTGGCTTCTGGCCCAGAAGTATTTCTTCGACCCTACCTTCGGCAATGCGCTCGTCAACGGCGAACGCAACGTCTTTGACTCCACGCTCAACTTCTCCGGCGTCGCCTTCCTCACCCAGTTGCGCAACCTCTCCCCCATCATCAGCCGCATGCGCTTCCGCACCTCCGGCCACACGGACATCGCTTGGGACCTGGACTACGACCCCGTCGTCAAAAAGGTCACCGGATCAAATACCTACCTCGATATGCATGAGAACCGCTTCTTCGGTGGCTTCTCCTACTCCCGCCTCGATGCCCCCGGCAAAACCTACTCGGAGGTCATCAACTACTCTGACAACGTCGTCACCGGTCTCACCAGCTCGCTCACCTCCAACTTCTCGCAGATGCGCGCTCTCTTCGGCTACGGCAAGGCGAATGAGGCTGGCTTCTCCGGAGCGATCTCCGGCGGCTACGACCTGAATCTCAAAGTTCCCCAGTACATCACCATCCAGACCAACTACAACTGGAACTGCTGTGGAATCTCCCTCGAGTACCGTAAGTACGAGCTCGGCACCATCCGCGACGAGGGCGAATATAGCTTCAACTTCACCCTGGCCAACATCGGCTCTGCCGGGAGCCTGCGCCGCTCTGAGAGCCTGTTTTAGGTCTCTACTCCTTGCGGCCATGCTCGCCCGCTTGGGAGCAGATCCTGGGAGGAAAATCGACGCGCCTTTCCCGTTGCGGCCCCAGCCCCACTGGTGCCGCAATGCCTCTTCCCCTCCAAAGATGCTTTAATGGAAAGATTGTGCGGATTTCTCGTCCTCTCGTCCTTGTCCTCTGCGTCACGCTGCTGGCCTCCTTCAACGGCTACGCTCAATCCTCTGCCGGAACCAGCACCGCGAACCATGGTTCTGCGGAACCATCATCGCCCAACCAGGTGAGTATCGGCGTCCCGTTGTCACCGGCCATGACACATCGTATCCAGGTTCTGCTGCGCAACAGAGCGGAGTTGCCCCCCGGCTCCACCATTGCCATCTCCACGCCACAGCCCGCCACGCTGCCTGGGTATGACACCATCACCGTCACCTTTACGGCTGAAGGCAAAACCTCCCGTCCAGTCAGCTTCCTCATCTCCGCCGACGGCAAGACACTGGCGCAGTTCATCCGTTACGACCTCTCCGCCGATCCCCGCACCATGATTCCGTCCTCCGGCCGTCCCTTCCGCGGCGGCCCGGCCTCGGCGCCTGTGGTCCTCGTCAACTTCGATGACCTCGAGTGCCCCTTCTGCGCACGCTTTCATGACAGCCTCTTCCCCGCCATCACCCAGCGCTACGGAGACAAGGTGCACATCGTCTATCTGGACTTTCCACTCGATCAGCACCCCTGGGCCATGCACGCTGCCGTGGACGCCAACTGCCTGGCCCAGCAGTCACCCGCTGGTTACTGGAACGTGGTGGATTACGTTCACAAACACCACGATGAGATAGGAACCGCCGCCGCCGCCGATCCCTCCGGCTCGGATGCCAAAGCCGGCGGCGCGGCCGGCACCCAGCAGGCAGAGTCGGCTCTGCGCACCTTGAACCGAAGCTTCGTGCAGCTCGACGAGGTTACCCACGACCAGGGAGTCCTCCAGAAGGTAGACATGCCGCGCCTCGACGCCTGCATCAAAAAACAGGACACCTCAACCATCGACGCCGAACGCCAGATCGGCAACAATCTCAACGTGGAGTCCACGCCCACCTTCTATATCAACGGCGCCAAGTATGAGGGAGCCTTGCCGACGGACTACATCTTCTCCCAGATCGACGATGCCCTGCGCGCCCAGGGGGTCCAACCTCCTCCGCCATATCATCCCACACCGGCGACGCCAGCGGCGGCAGCTCCATCCGCCGCGAACCAATAACCTCGTCCGTCGCCTCTGCCTTCCCGGCCATCAGACGCGGCCACTCCCAGCCTCCGGGTAATCCAGGCCTTCAGATGTTCAGTCTGATGACATCCTTGAGTGCTCATTTTGCTGTGAAGTTGCAGCGGAGGATTGTTTCTTATCACCTGAATAATGCACAGCGGCCATCTGGCAACTCCTGAGGATTCTGTTTCACAACAGTAGGGACGCGAAGTTACGAGCTTCGCGAACCGATTCTCAGGATTCACCCAAATGCTGAGCCTTACGTCGAGCCGCGCGGCTGGATCGGGGATCATCCCTCTTTGGCGCGCCGCGCCGCCGCCGCTTGCTCCATCAGTCGCACAGTTTCCAGGTTCTTCTCCCCGCCCAACGCGAGCAATCCCTCCACCACCCCCTGCATATCTTCCAGTGACCGGTTCTGATTCAATTTATGCTTGCCTTCCAGGCGCCGGATAGGAAGGGAGAAGCCCACGATAGCCTTAAGCTGCGCTTCGACATACTCCACCGGAGCATCGCTTACCCGCCACGGGACTGGGCGGCTCCGCTCATGCTTTTCCGTCAGGCGGGTCACGACCGATCGCAGTCGCTCGGGGTCCTCGAAGAATGCGATCGGCCCGTACGCATGGATGGCGACGTAGTTCCATGTGGGCACAACCCGCCCTCCCTGTTTTTTCGCCGGGTACCACGAGGGCGAAACATAGGCGTCCGGACCGGTGAAGATGGCCAAGGCCTCCACATCGGAGGCACTTTCGCGCCATTGCGCATTCGCCCGGGAAACATGTCCTAGCAGCGTTCCCCAGGGTCCTGCGTCCTCGTCGAGCAGCAACGGCAAGTGCGTGGCCAGCAACCCATTCGGGGTCATCGTCACCAGTGTGGCCAAAGTTATCCCCTGCATCTGGGCATGCAGAGCCTTTAGATCGTCAACTGCGAACGCCTTCGGCGTATACATTTCCGTTGCCTCCGCATTTATCGGCGCTACTGGCAGGCTGCTGCACGAAACATGTAAGTCGCCGGGCGTAGCGCACGAAGCGGAGTACAGCATGGGGTGTGCGGCGCTGGGATCGTTACGCTCGGCTCCGGCAATTCGCCCCTCGCGAGGCTGCCCGTTTCCCGCCGCGGCCACTTGCTCCAGTGTAGCCTCGAGTGCGCCCAACCGCCCGCCCTTCCGAACTCGGCCCGAAGCAGCCTGTGCAACTCACTCGCGACTGGTGGCAACCATCGCTTCTCCCCTGATACAAACGCTGTCAAACGGAAGGTGAATCGATCAGCTTCCTACAGGCAGACCGGCTATCTCGGCAGCTTTGCCCAGCGACGCCTCACCTCTTCTGTACTTCTCTGCGGCAAGCAGCACCCCGCACCCCGAACCGCAGTACCCGGACTGGTTCCCGCAGTTAGAGCCTGCCTCTCGGCTTCAAGCATCGTGCCCCGCAGTCTCAGGAAGTACACTGGAAGGGATGCGCGAAATCAAGCTTTCGTGTGCCTCAATCTACTCCTGGAGCCGTCGTTGAAGATCGTTCTTGCAGAAAAAGTCTCTCCCGCCACTCTTGCCATCTTCCAAAAGGAACCGGACTGGAAGGTCGTCTCCGCCGACCAGATCGCCCCCGGCGGCCTGCCTGCTGAGCTCGCCGACGCCGACGCCCTGGTGGTGCGATCGGCAGTTCAAGTCGATGCGGAGCTGCTGGCGGCGGCGCCCAGACTGCGCGTCATCGGCCGCGCCGGCGTTGGCGTCGATAACATCGATGCCGAAGAGGCCACCCGCCGCGGCATCGTCGTCATGAACACCCCCGGAGCCAATGCCGTGGCTGTCGCCGAGCTTACCCTCGCCCTCATGATCTCCATGTGCCGCGGCATCTGCCGCGCCAACGCCGGCATGCACGCCGGCCGCTGGGAGAAGAAGTCCCTGCAGGGCTCGGAACTCCGCGGCAAGACCCTCGGCATCATCGGCCTCGGCCGCGTTGGCCTGGAGGTCGCCCGGCGCGCCCAGGCCTTTGGCATGACCGTCATCGGATACGATCCCTTCATCGCTCCGGTCATCGCCCGCGAGAATCACGTCGCCTTGCTCGCGCTGGAAGAGGTCTTCGCTGCCTCTGACTTCCTCTCCCTGCACGTCGGCCTCACTCCCCAGACCGAAGGCCTCATCAACCAGCGCTCCATCGCCGGGATGAAGAAAGGGGTTCGCATCGTCAACTGTGCGCGCGGCGAACTCATCGTGGATCAGGCGCTGGTGGAAGCCATTCGCTCCGGCCACGTCGCCGGCGCAGCCCTCGACGTCTTCCGTAAGGAGCCGCTGAAAGATTCGCCCTACTTTGAATTGGAGCAGGTTCTGCTCAGCCCTCACATCGCCGGCTCAACCGACGAAGCCCAGGAGGCCATCGGCATCCAGCTCGCCAACCAGGTCCGCGACTATCTCAAGCTCGGCGTCGTGCAGAACGCGGTCAACGCAACCTCGCTCAGCGAAGAGGAGTACGCCGAGGTCTCGCCCTACGTCGAGATGGCCGCTCGCCTCGGCCAGCTTCTTAGCCACGCCGGCAGCTCCGCCGGCTCAGACGCCTCCCCGGGTTCCGTGGATAGCATCTCGCTCACCTACAACGGCCGCCTGGCGGCGCTCAAAACAGATCTGATCCGCAACGCCGCCATCGCCGGCGTGCTCTATGGAGCCGACGGCGTCAACCGCATCAACGCCATGGCTGCCGCTGCTGAGCGCGGTATCCGCATCCAGGAGGAGAAGCGCGAGCAGATTACCGGCGGAACCGGCTCGACCCTCGGCATGAATCTCCACTGGACACGTCCGGCTGGAGCCGCGGCCGGAGCAGGCCGGGATGGCCTCTGGACCGGCGAGGCTACCGTCCAGCATGGCCGGTCCCCGCGTCTCCTCCGCTACGACAACATCGACATTGAGGCCGAACTCGCCGGCACTTTGATCCTCTCCCGCAATCAGGACGTTCCCGGCGTCATCGGCCGCATCGGCGCCATCCTGGGTGAGGCTGGGCTGAACATCGCCAGCTTCGCGCTGGGCCGGGAGAGGTCCACCCCGGCTGCCGGTTCGGCGCCTCAAGCTGGTCAGGCCGCCACTCCGGGCCATGCCTTGGCCTTTGTTCAACTCGACATTCCCTCGGAAGACGCCTCCCCGGAGACTCAGGAAACCCTCCACCGGGCGGTTGCCGCCCTGCGTCAGGTTCCAGCCATTACCAGCGTCCGCACCGTAAACCTCGGCAAGTTGTAAACTTATAGGGCTGCGGCGTTTACTCCGCAGCCTTGAACTCCAGGAATCCTCCCCGATGCCTAAGCCCGTTCGCTCCGTCCATCTCCTGCTTGCGTCTCCGCTCGCGCTTGCGCTCGTCTTCCTCGCGGGATGCCACAAAGGTCCACAGCAGGGCGTTGTAGCCACCGTCAACGGCAACCCCATCTTCCAGACCGAAGTCGATAAAGCCTATCAGGCTCAACTAGCCTCCAACGCTCAGCAGCAGACGCCCACGCAGGATCAGGAGGACTCGCTCAAGTTGAACATCCTGCACACGTTGATCGTTGAGGCCATCATCGATCAGCGCGCCGCCAAGCAGGGCCTCACCGCCACCGACGCTGAGGTGGACGCCAAGCTGGCTGAGATGAAGGCCCCTTACACCGAAGAGCAGTTCCAGGCCAAGCTGAAGGCCTCCAACCTCACCCTGGATGAGCTTCGTAGCGACGTTCGCCGCAGCATCACAGAAGACAAGCTCCTCAACAAGGAGATCAACTCTCGCATCAACGTCAGCGACGCCGACGTCACCAACTACTACAACACCCATAAGGCGGACTTCAACCTCATCGAGCCGGCTTATCATCTCGCTCAGATTGAGGTAACGGACCAGGGAGCAAGCCAGGCTGGCAACCTCCAGAACAACAAGGCCACCAACGATGCGGATGCGCGCAAAAAGATCCAGGCCATCCAGAACCGCATCGCCTCCGGAGAAGACTTCGGAGAGCTTGCCGCCAACTTCTCTGAGAACCCGCAGACGGCGCCCAACGGCGGCGATATGGGCTTCATCACAGAGTCCCAGCTCAAAACCAACCCCACCATCTACGCTGCCATCTCCAAGCTCAGCCCCGGTCAGGTCACAGACATCATCCCCCAGGTCGACTCCACCACCCACAAGCCCGTGGCCTACTTCATCTTCAAGCTCATCAGCAAAGACTCCGCTGGCCAGCGCGACCTCAACGACCCTCGCGTGCAGCAGAGCATCCGTCAGCAACTCCACGACAGCCGCGCCCAGCTCCTCAAGTCCGCCTACTTTGAGATCCTCACCGATCAAACCAAGGTAGAGAACTTCTTCGCGGAACAGGTCTTCAAGCGGGATGCTCAGTAGGCTCCGCACCACCCCCAGCAGCCGCCGAAGGAGCGATCGCCCATGAACCTACTCCGCCGGAACCTGCTGCGTCCATGCGGACTCATCGTTCTCTGCCCGCTGCTCGCCGGCTGCCGCCCGGCAACTCCTCCACCCACGCCCCTCAGCCAGCTCAACGCGCAGCAACGGCAAGGCTACCGGGACTTCCACGTCTACTGCTCCCAGTGCCACGACGATCGCGACGCAGACTCCTTGCACGGCCCACCCCTTCTTGGGGTCTTCAAGCAGCCCTACCTGCCCAGCGGAGCCCCGGCCAACGATGAGCGCGTCGCGGCCACCATAAGGGACGGTCACGGCCTCATGCCGCCCATCGATATCGACTCGCAGCAGACCCAGGATCTGCTCGCCTACCTGCACACGCTGTAGACGGCAGGCACAACAGCCGGTCATTGCCCATTCGGATCTCCGAAGCTCTTCTCATGAAGCCAACCTCATGAACTCACCCGACCCCCACCCCGCCGCCTCTCCTTCCCGCACTCCGGCTCAGGAGTCCATCTTTTCGGAGCAGCCTACCGGCAACGCCGGCCAACCGGCCCAGCAACACGGCATCCCGCCAGCCGTCTCACCCGCGGCGCAAGATACAGGCTTCGCCTCACGCCACCTTCCCGGCACCCCGGCTGGCGAGCTAAAAGGCATGTTGCCCGGCATGGCCTTTATTGCCCTGTATCTCTTGCTTCTGTCCGCGCTCAACGCCGTAGCGGCGGTGCAGGGAGTCTACGGCGTCGGCCTGGCCCGCTATGGCATCTTCATCCTCTGCACCCTGATGGCCATCGGCGTCTTCGGCTTCCTTCGCCTGCGTCGCTGGGGATGGTCCCTGGTCACGGCCGGCTTTCTTCTGCTGGCCGCTGGCGACTTCTACTTCTACTCCCGGCGGCACATCGGTTTTCTGCTCATCCGCGCGCTCTTCAGCATCGTCTTCTTCCTCTACCTCAGCCGCACAGAGGTCCGCGAGCGCCTGCATTGAGGCAAACAGAGTAGGGAACAGCGCCCGATAAGAGTGCGCAGCGGGGCCACCCGCACCCACAAACCAGCAACCAACATCGACTGGATCCAATCGGAGATCTTTCGACGAAGACCCTCACCAACGCAGCGCGCACTCAGCCGCGGGGATTTCGCAGGGAGGCTATGCGGACTTGCCGCTCGACCTCGGTCGGACCGCCTCCGGCTGCAAAAAGAGCCACTTCAGCACGTTCCTGGGATGCACCCGCACCCTCCCTGGAGCGCCGACCAGCGCCGGAGCCTCTTCCGCCAACGCCGGCTCTTCTGCTTGTATCGCTCTCTGCCGCCGCGCCCGAATCCGGCGGCGAAGTTCGCGGCTCGGATACGCATCGATCATCAGCGGCGAGAGCAAAAGTCCCACCACGGCCACAGCGAGGAGAAAGTCGTACACCATACCAGTCCCATCGGCGAACCGGCAACCAACTTTAGTCCGGAGGGAAGGCGTCCTAAAACGCAACACTCCGCCAGACCCCAACTCCCCTATCCCAACCCGTCGCCCTTCCTTTGCAGGGAAACCGGTGGGAACGAAATCCGTGGGCATGAAATCCATGGCCGTGAAATCCGCAGGAGCGAAACTCAAAACCATCTACAATCAAAGCAGCGGGGTAGCATCCTTTGTCAGAATCTTTTCTCTGAATCAAAGCCCCCTGGCAGGTGGAAGCAATCCCAGCGTGGCCTCTCTCGTCCAATCCGAAAGCCTCATCCAGATTGACCTAACCCCCCGCAAGCCCGCGCCCAAGCCGGAGTGGCTCAAGGCCAGCGCTCCCATGGGTGAGACCTTCCATAACCTCAAGGTTCTGGCCCGCGAACTCAACCTGCACACCGTCTGCGAGAGCGCCCACTGCCCCAACATCGGCGAGTGTTGGAATCATAAAACCGCCACCTTCATGATGTTGGGCAATCTCTGCACCCGCCGCTGCGGCTTCTGTGCCGTGCCCAAGGGCAAACCCGAACCCATCGACCACGCCGAACCCACCCGCGTCGCTCAGGCCGTCGCAGCCCTTGGCCTGGCCTTCGCCGTTGTCACCAGCGTCAATCGTGATGATGACAACCTGGGAGCTGCGCAGGCCTTCGTCAACGTCATTCAGGAGATTCGCCGCCTCTCCCCCGGCACGCAGGTCGAGGTCCTCACCCCAGACTTCCAGGGCCTCCCCCAGGCTCGCCGCATGGTTGTCGCCGCTCAGCCGGAGATCCTGAACCACAACATTGAGACTGTGCCGCGCCTCTACGCCATCGCCAAATCCGGTGGCCGCTACCAGCGCAGCCTGGAGTTCCTCGCAGAGGCCAAGCGCGACGCCGCCGGCCTCCCCGGCTCTCCATCCCTGGTCACCAAGACAGGGATCATCGTCGGCCTGGGCGAAGAGATGCATGAGCTGCTCAGCGTCTTCCGCGACCTCGCCGACCGCAAAGTGGACATCCTCACCATCGGCCAGTACCTTCGCCCCAGCCGCGACCACCTCCCCATCTCCCGCTACTACACCCCGGACGAGTTCGCCTTCCTCAAGCATCAGGCCCTGCAGATGGGCTTCCGCCACGTCGAGTCCGGCCCCCTGGTGCGCAGCAGCTACCACGCGCACGAACAGGCTCAAGCCAACGCGGCGCCTTCGCTGCAGATCCATCCAGCCTCATCCCACCCCGTCGGCGCCTGAGTCCGGCGCGGCGCGCCCGCGTTCCAGCCCGAAACTCCCCCACCCGGCCAACGCCGTGAGCATTTTTCCCGTAGGTGTAGTCCAGCAGATCGAGATTGATGGGTGTCTTCCCCAATGAAAACGCCACTGCACAATCGCTTTTGGATACCCATCCACGGGGAAAATGCTCTAAGCGTCCTTCGCCCGCTGCTTCAGCTCTGGGCGATCGCCTGCTCGTCCAGTTGCATCGCCAGGGTCTCCCACTCGCCTGTGCGCTCCTCGTGCCGTTGCCGCAGCGCGTCCATCTCGCGGGCCAGCTCCTGTGCCGCCTCGGCTGTTGTATACACCGCCTGCTGCTGCTCGCCGGTGCGAATCCTGGCCTCCAGCTCCTGCAACTCCACCTCAATGGCGGCCACGCGCTCCTCAAGCTGCTTCAGCTTGATCGGGTTCAACCGTTTCACGCCGGATCTCGCGGCGGTCCCCGCTCCAGAGCCATCCTCGCTCGCCGCCTCGCCCCCCACTGCGGCAACCTGTTCTTCTGCCACCGCTACCTGCTTCACCGCCTTGAACATCCCGGTCGCAGCATCCACTCGGGCGTTGGTCACCGCATCGTGGGTCAGCATCCTCTCCGCCTCGGCGCTGTTGGTGGGCGTTCCCCCCTGCTTGCGGAACAGGTAATCCTCGTAGTTGCCGGGGTAGATGTGCACTCGCCGCTCCTCCACCTCGAACACCCGCGTGGCCAGCCCGTCGATAAAGTACCGGTCGTGCGAGACGAAGATCACCGTGCCCGTAAACTCCCGAATCGCGTCCAGCAGCACATCCTTGGCGCGCAGGTCCAGATGGTTGGTCGGCTCATCCAGCAGCAGAAAGTTGGCCGGGCTCACCAGCATCTTGGCCATCGCATAGCGGTTGCGCTCTCCGCCGCTCAGCACACCCAGTTTCTTGAACACGTCGTCACCGGAGAACAGAAAGCATCCCAGCAGCGAGCGCAGCGTCACCACATCCACCCTGGGGTTGCTGCCCGTAATGTCGTCCAGCATCTGTGCCGAACCATCCAGCACCTTGTACTGATCCTGAGCAAAAAAATCGGCCAATACATTGTGCCCCAGTTTGACGGTCCCGCGCGTGGGAGCCTCCTGCCCGCTCAGCATCCGGATCAGCGTGGACTTCCCAGCCCCGTTCGCTCCCACCAGGGCGATCCGGTCGCCGCGCTCAATGGTGAAGCTCACATCCTCCAGCACCACCTTCTCTCCGCCTCCTGGCGTCGGATAGATCTTGGTCAGGTTGTTCACCTCGATCACCGTCCGCCCGCTCGCCGGCGGCTGCGGAAAGCTGAAGTGAATCGTAGCCTCTTCCTCCGGCACTTCGATCCGTTCAATCTTCTCCAGCTCTTTGATCCGCGACTGCACCTGCTTGGCCTTGGTCGCCTGGTAGCGGAAGCGGCTGATAAAGGTCTCCAGCGCCTCAATCCGGTCGCGCTGGTTCTTGTACGCATTCATCAGCAGCGTTCGCCGCTCCTCTTTGAGCTGCTGGTACTTCTCATAGTTGCCGTGGTAGACATGCAGGCGCTTGTTCCACACCTCCACCGTCTTGTTCACGGTCACATCCAGAAAGTACCGGTCATGCGAGATCAGCACATAGGCGTTCTCGTAGTTGTGCAGATACTCTTCCAGCCAGTTCCGGCTCTCCAGATCCAGATGGTTGGTCGGCTCATCCAGCAGCAGCAGAGAGGGCTTCTGCAACAGCAGCTTGGCCAGCGCAATCCGCATCTGCCAGCCGCCGGAAAACTCCTCCGTTCGCCGCTCCCAGTCCTCTTTGCGGAACCCCAGCCCGCCCAGCACCGCGCCCACCTGCGCATCCAGGGTATAGATGTCATGGTGCACCAGCAGGTCGGCGATCTCGGAGTACCGGTCGGCTGCCTCCGCATACTCGCGTGACTTTGGATTGGCGTCGCTCAGTACGTGGGTCAGCCGCTCCTGTTCGCTCTCCATGGCGCGCAACTCGTCAAACACCGAGAGGCACTCCTCGAAGACCGTGCGCCCCACCAGCGCCAACCCATCCTGGGGCAGATACCCCAGCGTCATCCCTTTGATGTGCGTCCTCTGCCCGTAATCCAGCGTCTCCAATCCTGCCAGAATCTTCAGCAGCGTCGATTTGCCTGTGCCGTTGCCGCCCACCAGGCCGGTTCGTTCCTTGGGCGTCACCAGCCAGTTCACGTCTTCGAAGAGGAGCTTGTGGCCGTAGCGTTTGCCGGCCCCGGAGAGTTGAAGCATCGCTTCCATTCTCTCATCTCTCCCATCCCAGTCTCAGCTCGCTGCGACGCCTCCATGCCGGGCCGCATCGAACCCTGAGTGGCGCACACAAGAGCAAGCCCTCGCCGCGGAAGACTGGAGCATGCACCATGTCTGGGAGAAGCATGATCGCAGGTGACGGCATCGCTGGGCAAAGCCCGCTGGCCAATCCCGAGCCAAACTCCAACCCCGAGCCAAACTCCAACCCTGAGAAAGACTCCCGCCGCCAAAGCTCCCGCCGCTGGCGCTGGCTCCGCGCCATCGCCCTCACCCTCGCTCTTCTCCTCCTCGCCTTCCTCGCAGCCGCCGAGTACGCAGCCCGTCACCTCAGCCCGTTGCTGCGCTCCAGCATCGTCGCCACGCTCAGCCAGCGTCTCCACGCGCCTGTCGAACTCGACTCCTTGCGGGTCTCCGTGGTCAAAGGATGGGGCGGAATTCAGGTAGAGGGAGCCGGCCTGCATGTTCTTACTCCCGTCGCCCCTGTTGGCGCAGGCCCCGCTCCCCCTGGCGCCATCCGCTCCGCTCAGCCTCTGCTCAGCGTCGCCCACTTCCGCTTTCGCGCCTCCTTGGATGCCCTCCTGCATCGTCACCTCGATCTCGCCTGGGTCAGCATCGACGGCCTCGACCTCCACCTTCCCCCTCACCATGCTCCCGCTGGCGGAGCTCCCCAGTCCCAGCCCAGGCTCCTTGCTCCCCAGTCGCCCATCCACATCACTCTTCACCACATCGAGTGCCGGAACGCCAATCTCTTTATCGCCTCCTCCAACCCCGCCAAGCAGCCGCTCACCTTCCGCATTCAGGATCTCAAGCTCACCGTGCCGGACTCTGGCGCTCCACCCTCCGGCTCTGCGGCGCCGGGCCCGGCGCTCCTCTACGACGCTCAAATCATCAACCCCAAGCCCATCGGCGCCGTCCATGCCACCGGCCACTTCGGCCCCTGGAACCGCAACAATCCCCGCTCTACGCCCATTGACGGCCACTACACCTTCAGCAACGCCGACCTCAGCACCATCAAGGGCATCGGCGGAACGCTCTTCTCCACCGGCAACTTCTACGGCCCTTTGGATCGCATCCAGATCGATGGAACCACCCGCACGCCCAACTTCTTTCTCGACGTCGGTCAGCATCCCCTGCCTCTCTTCACCACCTTCCACGCCAGCGTCGACGGAGCCAGCGGAGACACCACGCTCACCTCCGTCCACGCCCTCTTGTCCCACTCCCGCTTCACCACCCAGGGAACCATCCTCAATATCCATGGCCAGGGTCATGACATTCACCTAACCGCCCACATGTCCAACGGGCGTATGGAAGACCTCTTGATGCTGGGCATGAAATCTCCCCAGCCCGTCATGCTCGGAGCCGTAGCGCTCGATCTTCGCATCCACATCCCACCCGGCAAGCAGCGTGTCATTGAAAAGATCCAGATCGTCGGCACGGTCAGCATTCATGGAGTCCAATTCACCAACCCTAAACTGCAGGACCGCATCAACTCCCTAAGCCTGCGCGCCCAGGGTCAGGCCGAGCAGGCTGCCGCCGCAAGGCAAACCGGAGCCAATCTACCTCTGGCCCCCGCCCAGATGGACCTGGAGTTCTCCCTCGATAAGGCCATGCTGGTTGTCCCATCTCTCCAGTACCTCGTTCCCGGAGGCGCCGCGCAACTTCACGGAGCCTACTTCCTCAACGCTGGAGCCTTTGAGTTTCTCGGCCACATCCGCACTCAGGCCATGCCCTCGCAGATGGTCACCGGATGGAAGTCCGCCCTTCTCAAATCACTCAACCCCCTGTTCAAGGCGCGCGGAGCCGGCCTCCAACTCCCTGTCGTCATCACCGGCAGCAACAACACCGTTCGTTTTGGCCTGGCCCGGAACCGCGTGGATGAACCGGCTTCGCTCATCGCCGACGACCTGCGCGCCACCTTCCCCTCGCAGCCCGCCGGCGCACCCAAAAGCATCCCTCAAAACGCCGCGGGGAACCATCCGGCCTCTCAACCGTAACCCCCCATAAATCCCTACGCCCAAATCCCCAACTTCTGCTCCTCACTGCCCCTCCCTGGCCCCTCCCGGATCGGCAGCGGAGATCCCAAGCCTGGCCCTCAGCCCTCGCCCTTCGCGCCGGACCCTGATAACTTTAGGAGACGATGGCAGTTCACCCGGAACCCATAGCGGAGACACCGGCCGCGGTCGATCCCGCGCCGCTTGCCCGCGGCTCCGCCTCTTCCGGAGCTTCGAAGCTAGCGCCCGTGTGGTTGCAGCGCATGAGCCTGGTGGTTTTGGTCCTCTTCTGTTTCTACATCGGTGCCTTGTTGGCCGTGCTCCCCTGGTCTCCCCGCTATTGGGACCAGAACGGCTGGCTGCTCGCCCATCCCTCCCTGCAAAGCACCCTGAACACCGGCTGGGCCCGCGGCTTCATCTCCGGCATCGGTCTGCTCGATATCTGGATCGGCGTCAGCGAACTCCTCCACTACCGCGACTACCGCGGCTAACGAAATGAGAATCCGGCATGTCTGGCAATCACACTCCCAAGCCCACTCCTGAACCCCTCGCCTCCGCGCCTCTGGCCTATGAAAATCCTGAGTTTCTCAACTCACCCGATGCCCGCATCCTCCGCATCCTCGCCGAGTACAACGAACCCATGGCGCGCTTTCGCCGCGAACGCATCCAGGACACAGTTGTCTTCTTCGGCTCCGCTCGTTTCCGCGCCCGGGACGTAGCCTTCCACGAACTGGAACTTCTGGAGAACACCGGATCCATCCAGCCCGCGCCTCCGGAAGAGCAACCCGCACGCTCCGGGGAAGCGGAGTCCTCCGCGCTGCGCCTCAAACGCGCCGAGGCCGCCGTCGAGATGGCCCGCTACTACGAGGACGCCCGCTCCCTCTCCCGCCTCATCACCCAGTGGTCCAGGAGCCTTCCTGGCCGCCGTCACCGCTTCGTCATCACCTCCGGCGGTGGTCCGGGCATTATGGAGGCAGCCAACCGGGGAGCCTGGGAAGCGGGTGGCAAGACCATCGGCCTCAACATCATGCTCCCCTTCGAGCAGCGTCCGAACCCCTACATCACTCCGGCGCTCAACTTCAACTTCCACTACTTCTTCATGCGCAAGTTCTGGTTTGCCTACCTGGCCAAGGCTTTGGTCGTCTTTCCCGGCGGCTTTGGCACACTGGATGAGATGTTTGAGCTGCTCACTCTATCCCAGACCCACAAGCTCTCCAAACCCATCACGGTCGTCATCTACGGCTCCAGCTATTGGAGGAACGTGATCAACCTGGAGCTGCTCGCCGAAAAAGGAGCCATCGCCGTCAAGGACCTCGAACTCTTCCACTTCGCCGACACTCCGGAGCAGGCCTTCGCCATCCTCAAAGAGGGGCTCACCCGTCACGATGCCGAGGCGGCACAACCCCGCACGGAAGCTCCCATCCCAGAAGAGCCGGAGGCGGACGTCCAGGATCTTCTCGGCCCGGATATCGCGCAGACCCGCTCCTTCCGGCGAGCATCGAACCACCATCCGCACGGGTAGCGGTCCCTGCTGAGCATGCCTGCCCGTCGAATCCTCTCCGTCCCGGCGCGCCGAGCGTGCAGGCTTTCTCTCTGCTCTCATCTGCATCTGCTCCCGCTGCGTCCAAAAACAAGCCCGGCCCGCTTTTTTGGAGTAGATTCTGAGACGCCGGAAGCCTCCGCAGAGCCTTCAGCCCGTTGGCGGACTCGCATCAAGCCGTCCGGCCTGCAATCTCGGCCTGCAAATCTTCGCGTCTATCGTAGTACCATCGCTGCACGGTAGCTTTGCTAACAGACCGGTATCTGCATTCAGCTTCACCGCTGGCTCAGCGATCATTGGCCGGCGGCCAATCCGCTTCGAGCGAGCGAGGGGGGGAAGAACCTATCTCGATCGTTCCGTAGTATGCTGCCTTTCAGATTGTCCGTGCTGCTAAGGATTGGAGGTCTGCTCATACTCCGCAACGGTATGGGCTGGGACGAACCATGAGAAAACCGAGAAAGCTTCCCACGTTACATGAAGTGGCCAAGCGCGCCGGCGTTGGTACAACCACCGTGTCGCGAGTCATTAACGGGGTGGAGCACGTAGAGCCTCAGACGCTCGCTCGCGTGGAGCGCGCCATCAAAGAACTGGGATATCTGCCCAATCACGCCGCTCGGGTTCTCAAGGGGCATAGAACCCGCACTGTCGGTCTTGTGGTGCCAAGCATTGCCGATCCCTTCTTTTCCAGTTGTGCTGAGGTGTTGCAGGGTATCGCACGCCGGCATGAATGTCTGCTGATCGTCATGGCGACGCACAATGAGAAATCCATGGAACGGGACGCGGTCAATACGCTGATGCAGCATCGCGTCGATGGGTTTATCATCGCGCCGTCAGACTCGGAGAGCGGCGAGTTGTGCAGTCTGCTCATGCGCGCTTCGGTACCGATCGTAGCCTTGGACCGTCCGGTAGCGGGAGCCGTCGTGCCCTCGGTGGTGGCCGATAACTTTGTTGGAGCGCAACATGCAACCCGGCATCTCATCGCGCACGGATACAAGAAAATTGCGTGTCTCACCGGGGAGATGAACCTCTTTACCATCCGCGAACGGGTCCGTGGCTACCAGGCGGCCATGGCTGCCGCCAACCTCAAGGTTTTGCTGCACACCTCCATCCACGACTACGCCTCCTGCGAAAATGCGATAGCGAAGATGCTTCGGCAACCCGGTTCGCTGGACGCCGTCTTCACGTTGAAGAACAGCACTACGGTGGACGCGTTTCAGGCCCTGCTGCAATTGCGTGTTCCGGTTCCGCAGAAAGTCGCCATCATAGGCTATGACGACTTTCAACTCGCCGGAACGGTGCGTCCAGCCATCACCGTGGTGCAGCAGCCGATTCAGGAACTCGCGCAAACGGCTGGTCAGTTGTTATTCCGCCATCTCAACGGCGCCGCAGTCTCGGCTAAGCCTGCGCCAACCGGCACTCAGAAGCCTGTCGTGCTCAAGACATCCTTGCTCATACGGGAATCCTGCGGATGCCGTCCGAACCAACCCTGAGAAGCATCCTCTCACTGAAATCGCCGCGTCAGGATGCGCAGGCGCCACTTCAGATCCTACCGTCTAAGACCAAGTCGGTTTAGCCACGGAATCTCTCGGGTAGGGTCAGGGGGCCACTCCCGCCGGAATTCTTTGCTGGCAAAAGCCAGGCCGGCAAAACAGGCTTGACAACGCCCGTTCCGGCAATAAACAATGTTTTCGTTTCCCAGAGGTCAAATTTACCCGGTTGGTAACGTTTCCGGAGACCAGGATGCGCCAGAGTCTCACGCAGATCCTGAGCGGCGCCAACTGAGGATGCTCGGTTGTCAAGGAGGTCAAGCATGGTTCCAGGCGCACATCGTTGAGCGAAGGGCCTTCGGACCCTAGTCCCCGCCCAACCAGGATTCTCAGGAGTCGCCAAATGAAGCCCGCGCATTCTTCAGACGCCAGCAGGTGGAGATCTCTCGCACCGCGCAGAGCGGCAATGGGATTCAAGCGATGCAAACAGAGAGGAAGTTATGAACAAAAGGATGATTACATTCATATTGGGGGCTCTCTTCTCCGGCGTGTGCCTCTTAGAGTTGACCGCATGTGGCAGCAACGGCTCCGGCACTTCGAAGTACTCCCAGGAGGCCGCCAAAGGTGTCGCCACGCTGCAAAGTAATTGGTATGACGCGAGCACGGGTCTCTACTTTTCGCCGTCGGGCTGGTGGAACGCCGCAAACTCAATCACCGTGCTCGCAGATTATTCAAGCGTCACTGGCGATAAGACCTATAATCCTGCATTTGCCTCTACGTTCGCCAATGCAAATGCGTCATCGGGTCATACGAACTTCCTCGACAACTACGATGACGACGAAGGCTGGTGGGCGCTGGCGTGGATCGCAGCCTATGACCTGACCGGCACACAGTCTTATCTGTCCATGGCTGAGACCATCTTCGCGAACATCGCCACCGAGTGGGACACCTCCACCTGCGGAGGGGGAGTCTGGTGGGAGAAGCCAGGCAAAGGCGTCACCGGATACAAGAACGCCATCGCCAATGAACTGTTTCTTACGGTCGCCGCCAAACTGGCAAACAGGACCACTGGAACCACATCGGCCGGATATTTGGCGTGGGCGCAAAAAGAATGGACATGGTTCAAGGCCTCCGGCATGATCAATTCGCAAAACCTGATCAATGATGGTTTGACTTCAACTGACCCAACCGCCTGCAAAAACAACGGCGCAACCACGTGGACCTACAATCAGGGGGTTATTCTTGGAGGTCTTGCATCGCTCTACAAAGCCGACCAGGATCCAACGCTCTTGCCGCAAGCAGAAGCGATCGCCACTGCAGCCATCACCAATCTGAGCACGAATGGCATTCTGGTAGAGCCTGGAACCCTGTCAGGAACCGACGCCCCTCAGTTCAAAGGTATATTTATGCGCAATTTAGCGGTGCTCTATAAGGCCGACTCCAATTCGCAATACAAGACGTTCATCGATGCCAATGCGAGCAGCATCTGGACGAGCGATCGGTACAGCTCTTATTTTGGCGCTGCATGGCAAGGGCCGTTCGATTCGAGCAGTCCCATTAATCAAACATCGGCGCTAGATGCTCTGATTGCGGCTGCCCAGTTTCCATAATACCCGGACGGCACACTCGGCGCCGTGGCGCCGGGTCATTGCCGGGAAAGGTATCTTAGCGTCGATCACCGTGAACGGTTGAGCAACGGGAATTGGGAGAGGGAACTTTCGTCAGGAACAACTTATGGAAGATGTGAAATTTTGCGGACCAGACACAAAAGCGGTCACAAGGCAGGCGTCTCCGGCAAATGTGCCGCAGAAAGCGCTGCTTGGATGCTTTACCCCCAAGCGGCTGGACGCCGACTGCAGCCAGAAACTCTTGACAACTGGGGAATAAATAATCTGTTGTTCGCAAAAACGCCAAAATCTGTCACCAGTAACGTTTCCGTAAACCATAACGCCCCGGGATCTTACGCAGACCGGGAGCGGCGCCAACCGAGGATGATCGATTTTCAAGGAGGTTAAGCATGTTTCCAATGGCACATCGTTGGGCCAAGAGCCTTTTGGCTTTTGTCTTCGTATTCGGAGTTCTCCGCGGCTACGCCCAGGACTTCCGCGCGACATTCACGGGTGTGGTCTCAGATACGTCAGGAGCGGTGATCCCAGGCGCCAAAGTGACCGCTGTGAACAACAGCACCCAGATCACCTACACCGGCGTCACCACAGCAAAGGGCGGTTATTTCATTCCGTACGTCTTGCCGGGAGCCTACACGCTTTCCGTCACCGCCGCGAACTTCAAGACTATGGTACAGGAGCATGTGCTGGTAACCGCAACGCAGGTCTTCAAACAGAACTTCACCCTGCAGGTCGGCCAGGTCTCTGAAAAGGTCGTCGTCACCGCAGCGCCGCCGCAATTGGATGCTGTGGACGCCTCGGAGGATAACCCGGTCAGTGCGCGAACCATCGAGAATGTACCACTCAACGGCGGAGAGATCTACGCCCTCATCGGGACTACGCCCGGCAGCCAGCCGACCTACGGCGCGGGCACCAAGCTGAATGGCTACAACGGTCAGAGCGGCTACATCATGGGCGGAGGCATCAGCGGCAACAACCAATTTACCTTGAATGGATCCAACGTCACCAGTCAGTACGCGTATGACCTCCAGAGCTCTGGCGAGTGGACCATTGCGCCGAACATGGACAGCGTTCAAGAGATGGACGTAATGACCACCACTTACGATGCGCGCTATGGACGCACCAGCGGTGGAACCGTCAATACCGTGACCAAGAGTGGTAGCAACCAGTTTCATGGCACCGCGCGCTATGCCTTCCAGGGCACGGCCCTCAATGCAAACTACTACCAGAACAATCTGGACGGAGCCCCTCGTAACGGCGAGGTGCAGAATCAGTTCTGGATCACCGCGGGTGGCCCGATCATCAGGAATCGCCTCTTCTTCTTCTTCGGCTTTGAGGGCTTTCATCAGTCGCTGCAGAGTTCGCTCTTTGAGAACCTCGCCCCCGCTTTCTTACGGCCGGGATACCAGGGCAACTCCGGCATAAACTTCGGGCTGGTCGGAGCTATGGATCCATCGGAGTTTCCCAACGGGCTTCCGGTGTATCAACCTGGATCCGCCATCTGTCTGACCGGTGGATCTGTGGACTCCTGCAACAGCAACAAACTCGTCCAGACCGAATTCCCCAACGACGACATTCCAGGATCCATGATCAACCCTACCGCAGCGGGACTGCTGCAGTATCTGCCGTTGCCCAACGTCCCCAACGCCTTGAACCTGGTGAATGGGAACAATTACTTCGTGCAGACTCCTACCCTGCTCCATTACAATCAGCCGCAGTTTCGGGTGGACTACAGCCTCAGCGATCGAACCAAGCTCTACAGCTACTTCGTCTACTCCGATGGTGCGAACTATCACAACGGGAACGGCATACCCACCCTCGCAGAGAATGGTAACGTCGATGCGGTTCACCAGACCTATGTTGCAACACAGGACGTAACCCATGTGTTCACGCCTAACATGACAGGCGACTTCAAGATATCGTGGAACCGGTATTGGGCAGACAACCCAAACGGCGTCAACAAGCCAAGCGACCCCACCTCCATCGGACTCACTATGCCGCTGCCGCCCACCGTCGGCGTTCAATATTTTCCGCAGTTCAACATCCTTGACGGCTGGGGCACGGGCTTTTTGCACGGCAATGGCGACACCACTTTGTTTGGCAATGACATCGCTCTCAGCGCGAGCGTCACCAATGATTACTCTCTCAATGTGGATTTCACAGCGACCCACTCCAGGCACACCCTGGAGTTTGGCGGTGAGATCGATGAGGATCAGTTCGGAGGGTATCCAAACGACGGCGGCAATGCCAGCGGTGCATTCTCCTACGACTCCGGGTTTACCCAATTTGATCCGGAAAATGCATACTGCTACAGCCCCTCCGGCTCACCAAATCCGACCTGTAAGACCTTCGCGAATGACCAGAACGGTTCTGCCCTTGCATCCTTCTACCTCGGCTACCCGTCCAGCGGCCATATCGAATGGGTCGGATCGCTCATGGAGGGATACCCGGTATCCTCAATCTACTTCCAGGACGATGTCCGCATCACAAAGCGCCTCACCTTGGACATGGGAATCCGGTATGACGTCCAAAGAGGTCTGCGCGAGCGGCATAACTACTTGAATCGCGGCATCTGCATGACCTGTATCAACCCCATCGGCCAACAGGCGTCTTACCAGGCAAACGTAGCGAACGGAGCCAATGTGGCGGCCTGGAATGCGGCTGGCATCAACGTCTCCAGCCTGTCCACCGTGCTGGGCGGCATTGAGTTTGCGGGTACCGACGGCCAGTCGCGGGATGCCTACAACACCGACTGGACAGACGTGGGTCCACGCTTCGGCTTCGGCTTTACCGTCAATCCCAGAACAGTCATCCGCGGCGGTTATGGCGTCTTGTACTCCTTTGGGCTGGAGGGTGGCTCCAGCGTAGGCATGACGGAGAACACGAATTACACGTCCTCGCTCGACTCCGGCATCATCCCCACGAACTACTTCCAGACCGGCAATCCATTCGCATCGGGATTGGTGAAGCCCACGGGCGACACCCTTGGCCTCCTCACCGATCTCGGTAATGGAGGCGTCGAGGTCGACTTCCCCAACCGCAGAATCCCCATCGAGCAGGTCATGTCCTTAGGCTTCCAGCGTGAACTCACGCACGGCCTCGTGCTCGATGCCAGGTATGCTGGAACCTTCACCGGTCGCCTGCGAACGTTTCTCTGGAAGAACGGAACGGCAAGCCTGGCCCAGGAAGAGGAGGCGATCAACGATCCCGCCTACTTCAATGAGCAGCTACCCAATCCGTACTATGGAGTTCCCGGCATGTCTGGACCTGGGGAATGCGGTACCGGGAAGACCATTCCCGCCGTCACCCTCCGCACGATCCTGCCTCAGTATTGCAAACCCGGCGGCAACGGTCTGGTGGGAGAGTTTAATGCTCCCATCGGCGGTAACTTCTACAATGGCCTGGAAGTAAAAGTGAACAAGCGCGTGACCAGCGGATGGGGGAGCGGGCTCAGCTTCCAGATTGCCTATACCTTCTCCAGAACCATGAATGAAGACGGCTACCGGAACGGCTGGCCGTATCAGGACCTCCACCGCATTCATCAGCTCGGGAACAATGACCGCACCCATGTCCTGGTGGTCACGTCTGTCTACAACCTGCCCATTGGCCGCGGAGGCCTCCTCTGGAGCCATCCCTCCGATCCTGTGAATACCATAATAGGCGGTTGGATCCTGGGAGCCGTGCTGACTGCGGAGAGTGGAACACCTGTGGAACCCGATACGGGTTGGTTTTACACCTGCACCCACAGCTACCGCCCAACCGGTGGAACCCGCTTAGGCGATTGGTTCTCAACCGCCAACGATCCGAGCCAATGCTGGTCCGGCATACCGCCCTACGGTCTCATGAACCTCACCGGCACCACGCAGCAGGTTCGGACTCCTATCGCGCCGGATCTTGATCTCTCCCTGATGAAGACCTTCCCGGTCTGGAGAAGGGCGACCTTCCAACTGCGCCTCGACGCCTTCAATGCAACCAACTCGGTCCTGTTTGGCGGCCCGGATACCAACCCTGGAGCCGGACCTGCCAAGTACACTGGGGGCGCTGGCTGGAGCGGCTTCGGAACCATTGGTCCGGACCAGCAAAATGTGCCAAGGGTGCTGCAGATTCAGGGTAAATTCCAATTTTGATTCCCGGGAGCGAACAGGCCGTGCGTCTTTTCAGGACGCGTGGCCTGTTCGCTCCATTTCCATCCCTGGCTCGATCCGGGAGCGGCAAACCACAGGCAGGCCACAGAAAGGCCCAATTACCTGCAAAGGAGGTGGTTGTGGCGGAGGAGGAGTTAGCGGAACGGTCTGTGTCGGGCGCAGGAGCCTCTTGCAGTCGGATGCCGTTCGCAGTGCGGCAGTTCGAGTCCGTATTTGTAACAGGCGCCGCCCGGCAAGGGCCGTTCGAGTCCAGCAATGTCATCCATCAAACGTCAGCGTTAAAGGCGCTGATCGCGGCTGCCGAGTTCCAATACCCCCCCCTCTGAACGGCGCATGCGGCGCACTGGCGCTAGAAGACCATTGCCCGGAACTGGATTCCAGCGCCGTTCATTGTGAGCAGCGGAGCAACAGGAAACGCCGGCGCAGTCCTTCATCGCGGCCAAATCAAATAGAGAAGGCGCGGATCTCAGCAGATCATGAGGTAGAAGCGGTCACCAGCGAGGCGCTTCCGGTAAACGTGGCGCAGACAGGGCCGCCTGAATGCCCGTACACCCAGGCTGCACGCGTAGGCGCATCGTTTGTCCTCCCAGCAAACCTCAAGCTGCGTAAAAATAGCTTGACAACACCCGCGTGGCTATTAAACAATGTCAGCGTTCGGAAGAGATTCATTGTCCCAGATGGTAACGTTTCCGTAAACCATGATGCCCCCAGAGTTCCACGCAGACCCTGAGCGGCGACAACTGAGGATTAGTGGCTTTCAAGGAGGTTAAGCATGTTTCCCATGGCAAATCGTTGGGCGAAGAGCATTTTGGCCTTTGTCTTTGTCTTCGTATTTGGAGTTTTCCGCGGCTATGCCCAGGACTTCCGCGCAACATTCACTGGGCAGGTTTCAGATACGTCGGGAGCCGTCATCCCAGGTGCCAAAGTGACCGCTGTAAATGACAGCACCCAGATCACCTACACCGCGGTCACCACGGGGAAGGGCAGTTATTTCATCCCGTACGTTTTGCCGGGAACCTATCCCCTTTCCGTCACCGCCGCGAACTTCAAGACTGCGGTGCAGGAGAATGTGCTGGTAACCACAACGCAGGTCTTTAAACAGAACTTTACCCTCCAGGTGGGCCAGCTCTCTCAACAGGTCGTCGTCAGCGCGGCGCCCCCGCAACTGGATGCTGCGGACGCCTCGGAGAATAATCCTGTCAGCGCGCGAACCATCGAAGATGTACCGCTCAACGGCGGAGAGGTCTACGCCCTCATCGGGACTACGCCGGGAACCCAGGCGACTTACGCTCCCAATACGGCGCTTAACGGTTACAACAACCAGAACGCCTACAGTATCGGCGGCGGCATCACCGGCAATAATCAATTCACCTTGAATGGATCCAACATCACCAGCCAATACACCTATGACAATCAGGGCGCCGGCGAGTGGACGGTTGCGCCCAATATGGACAGCGTTCAAGAGATGGACGTTATGACCACCACCTACGATGCGCGATATGGACGCACCAGCGGTGGAACCGTCAATACTGTCACCAAGAGCGGCAGCAACCAGTTTCACGGCACCGCGCGTTACGCCTTCCAGGGCACAACCCTCAACGCCAACTCCTATCAGAACAACCTGGCCGGAGCCCCTCGCAACGGAGAGGTGCAGAATCAGTTCTGGATCACTGCGGGTGGTCCGATCATCAAGAATCGTCTCTTCTTCTTCTTCGGCTTTGAGGGCTTTCATCAATCGCTGCAGGATTCGCTCTTTGAGAACGTCGCTCCGGCCTTTTTACGGCCGGGATACCAGGGCAACTCCGGCATAGACTTCGGGCTGGTCGGAGCTATGGACCCCTCCGAGTTTCCCAACGGGCTTCCGATATATGAACCTGGATCCGCTGTCTGTCTCACAGGCGGCCCTGTAAACTCCTGCAACAGCAATGAACTCGCCCAGACCGAGTTTCCCAACGACGACATTCCAGGGTCCATGCTCAACCCCACGGCGGCGGGCCTCCTGCAGTATCTGCCATTGCCCAACGTCCCTAACGCCTTGAACCTGGTCAACGGCAACAATTACTTTGTGCAGACTCCCAGCGAGCTCTATTACAACCAGCCGCAGTTTCGGGTGGACTATAGCCTTAGCGACAGAACCAAGCTCTACAGCTATTTCATCTACTCCAAGGGCGCCGATACTCAAAACTCCAACGGCATAAGCACTCTCGCGGAGAATGGCACCATCGATGCAGTTCACCAGACCTACGTCGCCACCCAGGACGTGACCCATGTGTTTTCGCCTAACATGACGGGCGACTTCAAGGTGTCGTGGAGCCGGTATTGGGCGGACGACCCGAATGGCGTCAACAAGCCAAGCGATCCCACTTCCATCGGACTCACCATGCCGCTGCCACCCACCACCGGGGTCCAGTATTTCCCGCAGTTCAACATCCTGGACCAGTGGGGCACGGGCTTTTTGAATAACAATAGCAACGGCGATAACACCCTCTTTGGCAACGACATCTTTGCCAGTGCGAGCGTCGTCAATGATTACTCGCTCAACGTGGACTTCACCGCAACCCATTCCAGGCACACCCTGGAGTTCGGCGGTGAGATCGACGAGGATCAGTTCGGAGGCTATCCTTACGGCGGCGGAAATGCCAGCGGTGCCTTCTCCTACAACTCCGGGTTTACCCAGTACGACCCGGAAGATGCGTACTGCTACAGTCCTTCCGGCTTACCCAATCCAAGCTGCAACACCCTCCAGAATGACCAGAATGGTTCTGCTCTTGCATCCTTCTACCTCGGCTACCCGTCCAGCGGCGACATTCAATGGATCGGATCGCTCATGGAGGGATACCCGGTCTTCTCCGTCTACTTCCAGGACGATGTGCGCATGACAAGGCGCCTTACCTTGGACATGGGAATCCGGTATGACGTCCAGAGGGGCTTACGCGAGCGCCATAACTACTTGAACCGCGGCATCTGCATGACCTGTATCAACCCCATCGGCCAAGAGGCGTCCTACCAGGCAAACGTAGCGAACGGAGCCAATGTGGCTGCTTGGAATGCAGCCGGCATCAATGTCTCCAACCTGTCGACGGTGCTGGGCGGCATTGAGTTCGCGGGCACCGACGGCCAGTCGCGGGATGCTTACAACACCGACTGGACAGACGTGGGTCCACGCTTCGGCTTCGGCTTTACCGTCAATCCGAAGACGGTCATCCGGGGCGGTTACGGCATCTTGTACTCCTTTGGGCTGGAGGGCGGTTCCAGCGTAGGAATGGCTCAAAACACCAACTATACCTCCTCGCTCGACTCCGGCATCATACCAACCAACTACTTCCAGAGCGGCAATCCATTCGCCACCGGATTGGTCAAACCCACGGACGACACCCTTGGCTTGCTCACCGACCTCGGCGACGGAGGCGTCTCGGTCGACTTCCCCAACCGCAGAATCCCCATCGAGCAGGTCATGTCCTTGGGCTTCCAGCGTGAACTAACCCACGGCCTCGTGCTCGATGCAAGGTATGCTGGGAACTTCACCAATCGCCTGCGCACGTTCCTTTGGAAGAACGGAACGGCAAGCCTGGCCCAGGAAGAGGAGGCGATCAACAATCCCGCTTACTTCAATGAGCAGGTCCCGAATCCGTACTACCAGGTTCCTGGCATCTCTGGACCCGGGGAATGCGGCACCGCGCCAACCATTCCCGCGGTTGAGCTCCGCACCATCCTGCCTCAGTACTGCAGCCCCGGCGGCACCGGCCTGGTGGGAGAGTATAACGCTCCCATCGGCGGCCGCTTTTACAACGGCCTGGAAGTCAAACTCAACAAGCGCGTGACCAGCGGGTGGGGCAACGGGCTCAGCTTCCAGCTCGCCTATACCTTCTCCAGAACCATCAACGAAGACGGCTATGAGAACGGCTGGCCATATCAGGACCTCCACCGCATTCATCAGCTTGGGGGCAATGACCGCACCCATGTGATGGTGCTCACCTCGGTGTACAACCTGCCCATTGGCCGCGGAGGCCTCTTGTGGAGCCATCCCTCCGATGCCGTGAACACCATAATAGGCGGCTGGATCCTGGGAGCCGTGCTGACTGCGGAGAGTGGAACACCTGTGGGAGTAGACACCGGTTGGTACTACACCTGCACCCAAAGCTACCGCCCAAAGGGTGGGACCCGGCTAGGCGACTGGTTCTCAACCGCCAACAATCCGAGCCAATGCTGGTCGGGCATACCGCCCTACGGTCTGATGAACCTCACCGGCACCACGCAGCAGGTACGGAACCCGACCATGCCGGATCTGGATCTCTCCCTCATGAAGACCTTCCCGGTCTGGAGAAAGGCGACCTTCCAACTGCGCATGGATGCCTTCAATGCAACCAACTCGGTTCTGTTCGGCGGCCCCAACACCAACCCCGGAGCCGGACCTGCTACCTATACTCCGGGCGCTGGTTGGAGCGGCTTCGGAACCGTTGGTCCGGATCAGGCAAACGTGCCAAGAGTGGTGCAAATCCAAGGCAAGTTCCAGTTTTGATTCTCGGGAGCGAGCAGGCCACGTCTCTTTTTCAGGACGCGTGGCCTGTTCGATCCGTTTCCATCCCTGGCTCGATCCGGGAGCGGCAAACCACAGGCAGGCGACGGAAAGGCCCAATACCTGCAAAGGAGGTGGTTGTGGCGGAGGAGGAGGAGTTAGCGGAACGGTCTGTGTCGGGCGCAGGAGCCTCTTGCCATCGGACACCGCTCGCAGTGCGGCAGTTTGAGCCTTTCTTTGCAAGCGGCGCGGCCCGGCGCTCGTCCCCTCGATTTCCTTGCTCCTGGCCCACGAAACCAATGGTCCTGCGAGCAGAGCCCCCGCAGTCCATCCGTCAACAAATCAAACATGTTCTTAATCGTGCAGCAAGCTCAACCCACAAACCCCGTCGCACCATCGCCTCTGGCTTCCGGAGGAATCTATTGAGAAATCAAAACGCCCTGGTGTGCTCTTGAACCGCTTCCAAAGATGTGGAGATCCAATGCATTCCTTTCGTAGCCATTTCCTTTTCGGGCCGTTGATCGGTCTCCTCCTGGCTGGCGCCGGCAACGCCCAAACGGCTCAAAAGCCCAACCTGGAGAAGGATCCCACGCTCTATGTTGTGGGATACGCACATCTGGACACCGAGTGGCGCTGGGAGTATCCGCAGGTCATCAATCAATACCTGCGGAACACCATGGAGTACAACTTCAAACTCTTTGCCAAGTATCCGCACTACATCTTCAACTTCAGCGGAGCCAACCGCTACCGCCTGATGAAGGAGTACTACCCTGACGAATTCGCCGAAGTAAAACAGGACGTCGCGGCAGGTCGCTGGTTCCCAGCCGGCTCCTCCATGGAAGAGGGCGACGTCAATGCCCCCAGCGCAGAGGCAATCCTCCGCCAGGTTCTCTACGGCAATGAGTGGTTTCAACGTGAGTTCGGGAAGAGCAGCGAAGAGTTCATGTTGCCGGACTGTTTCGGCTTCCCCGCCTCTCTGCCCACCATCCTCGCCCACGCCGGGGTCAAGGGCTTCTCCACGCAGAAGCTCACCTGGGGCTCCTCGGCCAACGTCGGCGGACCAGATTCACTGGAGAGAACTCCGGTGGGTACGCCATTCAACGTCGGCATCTGGGTGGGGCCGGATGGAGAGAGCGTGGCCGCCGCGCTGAACCCCGGAGCCTATAGCGGAGGCATCAGCACCGATCTCAGTACGCCCCTACCGCCCCTGCCGCCCAATCCAGCCATGAGCGACGTTCAAAAGAAGATGGCTGCCTTGCAGGAAAAGCTTCAGAGCAGAACCCCGGGAAGCAAGATCAGCCCAGGCGACCTGCAGCAGTTTCTCACTCTCCGCACCGAGCAGGAAGGCATCGAACTGGCTGAGCAGCAAAATGAGGGTCGGCGCTTTCAGGGCGACTGGGCCGCGCGCGTGTTGAATAACGGCAAGGTCACAGGAGTCTTCACGGATTACCACTACTACGGCACCGGCGACGTCGGCGGCGCACCCAGCGACGACTCCGTCAAGCGGCTTGAGGCCATCGTCACCAAAGGCACAGTCGGCCTTCCACCGCAGAACGGGATGTACTACCGCGGTCAGAATCACGCTGCCTGGCCACAGGTGCAAGTGGGCGAAGGTCCGGTTCACGTCATCTCTGCCACGGCGGATCAGATGTTCCGCGACCTCACTCCTGCCGAGGAGAACCTGCTCCCTCGGTACACCGGAGAACTGGAGCTTACCAATCACTCTGCCGGCTCGCTCACTTCGCAGGCCTATCAGAAACGCTGGATCCGCAAAGAAGAGTTGCTGGCGGACGCGGCAGAAAAATCCTCAGTCGCCGCGTCGTGGCTGGGAGCGCGTACCTATCCCATGGAGCGGCTCAATGGCGCTTGGACGCTGGCCATGGGAGCTCACTTCCACGATCTCGCCGCAGGTACGGCGACCCCCAAAGCCTATGAGTTCGCCTGGAATGATGACGTCATTGCCCTCAATCAGTTCGCGGATGTGCTCAAGAGCGGCGTAGAGGGCGTCTCAGCAGCTCTCGACACTGACGGCCAAGGCGTCCCCGTGGTCGTTTTCAACCCGCTCAACATTCAGCGGGATGACATCGTAAAAGCTTCTCTCCACTTCCCCGGCGGCCTGCCCGCCCAGGTCCATGTCGTCGCGCCGGATGGCAAGGTGCAGCCCGCGCAGATCGCCGATGGCAAAGTGCTCTTTGAAGCCCGCGTCCCCTCTGTGGGCTATGCGGTCTACCACGTACAGCCGGGAGCCGCCGCGGACAGCCAGGAGTCCACGCTGCATGTAAGCGGCGACCAACTGGAGAATGCCTACTATCGCGTTCGCTTGAACGCCGATGGCGACGTTTCGAGCATCTTTGACAAGCAGACAAACCGCGAGTTGCTCGCTGCGCCGGCGCGCCTCGCGCTCTCCTACGACAACCCCTCCCAGTGGCCCGCATGGAACATGGACTGGGATCAGGAGCAGGCTCCTCCCCGTGAGTATGTCTCAGGTCCGGCAGAGATTCGAGTCGTGGAGGCAGGCCCTGTGCAGGTTGCCATCCAGGTAACCCGCGTCACGGATGGCTCGCGATTTATTCAAACCATCAAGCTCTCCGCCGGTGACGCCGGCAAACGGCTTGAGTTCGCAAACGTAGTGGACTGGAACTCCCGGGAGCGCAATCTCAAAGCTGTCTTTCCCCTGACCGCCTCCAATCAGATGGCAACCTACAACCTGGGCATCGGCACCATCCAGCGGCCTACGGCGCAGCCCAGAACCTTTGAAGTCGCCACCCACCAGTGGATCGATCTCACCGATATGAGCGGCAAGTTTGGAGCCACTATCTTGACCGATTGCAAGAATGGCTCGGATAAGCCCAACGACCACACCATCCGCCTCACCCTCATCCGTACGCCAGGAACAAGGGGCGGCTACCCGGACCAGGGCACGCAGGATCTCGGTCACCATGAGTTTACCTACGGCATCTCCGGCCACGCCGATGGATGGCGTTCCGCCCAGACCGATTGGCAGGCCGAGCGTCTCAACGACCCGCTCCTTGCCTTTCAGGCCACCAAACACAACGGCGAGCTGGGCAGCACCTTCTCGCTCGTCAAGCTCAGCAATCCGCGCATCCGGATCATGGCCCTCAAAAGAGCCGAGGCGAGCGGCGAGTATATCCTGCGTCTCGTCGAACTCGATGGAAAGCCGGAGCCGGATGTTCACGTCTCGTTTGCCTCGCCCATCACCAGCGCGCGTGAAGTCAACGGCCAGGAGCAGCCGCTGGGAGCCGCGAATTTGAAGCAAGGTGAGCTGGTTACCTCCTTCGGAGCCTATCAGCCTCGCACCTTCGCCCTCCGTCTCACGCCGCCACAGTCCAGCGTCGCAAAGGTGCGTTCCCAGCCCGTATCGCTGCATTATGACCTTGCGACTGCCACCAACGTCGGCGCCGTCGACAAGACTGGCTTCGATGGCAAAGGAGACGCCCTTCCCGCAGGGATGCTCCCTGCTCAGCTTGGATTCAATGGAGTCGTCTTCAAGCTGGCGCCGGCCAAGACAGACGTTCCGAATGCGATCGTGACCAAAGGCCAGAAGATCGCCCTGCCCCAGGGCGGCTTCAACCGCGTGTACATCCTGGCCGCATCCGATGACGGCGACCAGAAGGCCGTCTTCCAGGCCGGCTCATCCAAAAAAGAACTCGATGTCGAAGACTGGGGCGGCTTCATCGGCCAGTGGGATGACCGCCAATGGAGTTCCGTAGGCGGCGGCGACAGCTACGGCGAGATGATCGGCCTCAAGCCCGGATTCATCAAACGCGCCGAGCTGGCATGGTACTGCTCCCACCATCACGACGCTGCCGGCAAGAACGTAGCCTACAGCTACTCCTATCTCTTCGGCTACCAGATGAACCTTCCTGCGGATGCCAGGACCCTGGATTTACCCGATAATCCTCACATTCGCATCCTGGCGATCTCCGTAGCCCAGGAAAACCCGGCTACGCATCCCGTGCAGCCGCTCTATGACGTCCTACCCTCCCCGCATGCTGGACCGCCGGACTTTTCCATCTCGGCGCCCGCCGATCTATCCGTCTCGCAGGGCATGAGCCACTCCGCTCACGTCCTTCTCATGCCCATGGGGGGCTTCCAGCAGCAGGTCCATCTCAGCGCGTCGGGAGCTCCCCAGGACGTGCATCTGGCCTTTGAGCCGGTCACGGCAAGCGGACGCACCAGCCTCACCGTCGTAGCGTCCGCTAACGCTTCGCCTTCCACTAGCACCATTACCATCTCGGCCACATCGGGCAACCTGATCCACAGCGCAACCCTCACCCTCAACGTGACGCCTGTGTTGAAGAACACGGTGCCCGTAAACCTCTCCTCGGTGTACAACGTACGCGCCATCGAGCGGAAGGGCGCCAAATTCTCCTCGGAAGAGAGCATGGACGGCGATGGCTCCTCCCTGGCTGAGGAGACCCTGGGAACCCAGCAGGTTGGCGATCAGGTTCCCTTCAACCTCGGGCCGGCAGGCGTGCCGGATGCCGTCACCAGCCGCACCGTCACTCTTCCCAAGGGAAGCTTCGCAAGCCTGCGCTTGCTCGGTACCGCCGTAGAAGGAGATCAGCGCCGCCAGCTCTTTACCGTCAACTACAGCGATGGAACGTCAACACCTTTTATGCGAAGCCTCAGCGACTGGGCCGGCTCCAGCGGCCTGCGCGGAGAGACCGATGCCGTCCAGGTTCCGTATCGGTTGCAGGGAGATGGCTCCGTCGATCCCAACCCATTCCACCTTTATGCCTATAGCTTTCCGCTCGACCCAAACAAGCAGGTCACCAGCCTCACCCTTCCGCAAAACCGGAACGTAATCGTATTCGCGATTACGCTTGTGCCGACAGAAACAGGAGAAAATGTGCCGACAGAAACAGGAGAAAAGTAGATGCGAATCCGTCAATTATTTCCATGCACGGTCGATCGTCTACCCGTCATGCGTCGAGCTGGCGATCTCCGCGTTGCGTGTCGGCAAACTATCAGAAGGGCTCGAATTACAGCGCGCCGCTCCTCCATCGCTGGTCTCGCTCTCGTCCTGCTGGCTGCTCATTCGCTGCAACCGGCAACCCAGGCTCAGCAACCGAGCGCCCGCAGTGACAGTCCGCTGGCGGATACCAACGGTTTGGTAGGTACCGCGCCCCTCGATCGGCAGATTCTAATTGGCAACGCACCACCTCCCGGAGAGCAGTTATATTCGGGCTTTACCACGCCTGCGGCAGTTCTGCCTCACAGTTCCACGGAACTGGGCCCCATCAACGCGAACCTGGATCTCAGCTATCCGGCAGGCGTGCGAGCGCCATACTTCTACCCCAACCGGATGATCTATGGATTCAGCGGAGGTGCCCACGGGCTTCCCAACGTCATGCCAATGGTAGGCGACTGGACCGTGCCGCCGGAGCGCAGCGCCTCGGTGTATGACAAAACCCGCGAGAAGTCGTCCCCTGGCTACTACAGCGTCTATCTCAACGACTACCATACCCTCGCGGAGATGACCGTTACCACATGGACAGGGCTCTTTCGCTTCACCTTCCCACACTCCCAGAAAGCCCACATCCTGATGGACCTGGGGCGTCGCGGAGGCACTGTTGAGATTCTCGATGACCATACAGTGCGCGGACGCAGCCGCGGTGGGCATCGCTATTTTGTCGCCGAGTTCTCGCAGCCATTTACCAGCTACGGAACCTTTAAGCAGAATCCACCCATGCGGCCCGGATATTCCCTGCTGGGGGGCAATCAGGTCGATCCAGAAGCACAAACCGTCTCAGGGAACTTCGCCGGCGTCTACCTCAACTTCCAGACCACCATGGGCGAACAGGTGCTCGTGAAGATCGGCTCGGGGCCCAGCTTCCAGATCGCTGAAGACCGCCTCAAAGCGGAGCAGCCAGGTTGGGATTTTGAAAAGATCCGCCACCAGGCGGAAGATGCTTGGGCGCAGAAGCTTAATCTCATCCAGGTCAATGGCGGAACCCGCGAGCAGAGGATGCTCTTGTACTCCTGCCTCTATCATTCGTTCTATAGTCCTCGTCTTCTCGCCAACAAAGGTGAACAGTTCTATAACCCCAACGGAAACCTCGAGACGGCAACCTATAGCCGCTACGGGCCGGTGCCCTTGTGGGATACAGGACGCAACCAGATCGTCCTGCTCACCCTGCTGGAGCCCAAGGTAAAAGAAGATATCCTGCGTTCGGAGTTGGATGCTGCGCGGGAGACCGGCTATATGGAGACCTCCTTCCACGGCGACAACGCCGTCTTCATGTACCTCGGGGATTGGGAGCGCGGGCTCAAGTTCGACCGCGCTGCCGTCTACCAATATCTGCGCAAGAATGCAATGGACCCGAACGGACCCCGTTCCTATCTCGCTGAGTACATGCAAAACGGTTGGATCTCGGATTTCATTCCTCCCGGAAACCCTGACCCGCCTTATGCCGGCGGCAAGGCAGGTGTCGCAACCACCCTCGAATACAGCTGGGACGACTATGCCATGGCGCAGTACGCCAAACGCCTGGGTAACGAAGATGACTACCAGATGTTTCTGAAACGCGCCCACAACTACAGGAACGTCTTTGATCCCAGCATCGGCTTCATGCGCGGCAGGACTGCCGACGGTAACTGGATCTCTCCCTTCGATCCTCGCGAGCCGTACTACAACTTCATGATGAAAGAAGCCTCCGGGTGGTCCACCCTATGGCTTGTTCCGCACGATGTCCAGGGTCTCATCAATCTCCTCGGAGGCCGCCCGAAGTTTGACGCCAAACTGGATCAGTTCTTCAGCACCCCCTACACGGCCAAGGGCATCTGCCGGGACTGCACCGGCGTCATCGGGCAATATGTGCAGGGGAACCAGCCCGACCAGCAGGCAGCCTATCTTTATGATTGGGGCGGCCAGCCATGGAAGACGCAGAAACTCGTCCGGCAGATCCTGGCGCTCATGTATGGCAGCGACTATTCCGGCTTCGCGTTTCCCGGAATGGATGACCAGGGCTCCACGTCATCCTGGTATGTCATGAGCGCCCTCGGCTTCTATCCGGTCGATCCATCCTCGCCGGACTACATCATGGGCAGCCCAATCTTCAATAAGGCGACCATCCACATGGGCAACGGGCACGACTTCACGATCCTGGCCCACCACAACTCGGCGCAGAACATCTACATCCAGTCGGCAACGCTGAACGGAAGGCCATGGAATAAGCCCTGGTTCAGCTACTCGGATATTGCAGACGGAGCCACGCTCGTCCTAACCATGGGGCCGTCGCCCAACCAGCAGTGGGGAAGCGATCCTCAGGACGCGCCACCGTCCATGACCCCCCAAGGCGATACGCAGAACGGAGGTGGGGCATCGCCCTCCAACTGACTGGAGATCGCCTCGGCGCGGCTTAAGGTTGTCTTCCCTCACGCATCACTCGGGAAACAACCTCTCCATCAACTCCAACGGCTCATCCGTCACCCACTTCTGCCGCTTCTTCATAACGGAAGCTCAACCAAACACCCCCTCAGGGCTGGGTTCTTAGCTTGAGGCCAAAACCAATGATGAAATACGCTCTGGAAACATACAACTTAGCAGCTTGATCGGGAGGATCGCAAAATGACTTTTCATCCATTTCACAAGATAGGCCGGTTCGTTCTGGGCGCATGCGCGGTCAGCTTCGCAGCCATGGGCATCAGCGCGCAGAGCACGTTGCCCAGCGCCCCTGATTCCTCGCGTATAGAGGTGTTTACGGGATACTCCTACTACTGGTTGAACAGTAGGATCAAACTTGAAGATAACGACAATCAGAACTTCGGCTATTACGGTGGAACCTTCGGCTCCGTCGTTGCTGGAGCCATGGGCAGCGGAGCCTACTACTTCAATAAGCTGGTCGGCGTTGAAGTGAATCTTACCGCCAACCCGAATGGTCAAGGTGACGGCTTCTACGGCTTCTATTCCGGACCCATCTTCCGCTGGAACTTCCACAACATGACCCCCTTTGTCCACGGCCTCGTGGGCGCTGTGGATGGCGTTGGCCCGAACAATCCTGGAGCCGTTGGATACAACCCTTACACCTGGGGCCTTGGCCTCATGCCTGGCGGAGGCGTGGACATTCAACTGCCGTTCTTCAACCATCGCCTTGGATGGCGTCTGCTTGAGGCCGACTACCGCTACGACCATATCGACTTTGGGGTTGCGAACTCGCTGGACTACGTCCAGGGCGGGCGAACCAATATGAACGGGATTGAACTGAGTTCAGGTCTGCTCTTCCACTTTGGACACATCCCGGCGGTTTCCCATGCTCAGGGCGCCGCGAGAGCTGGTAACGATTAGGACTGATCTCCCAAAGCCGCGTTCTCAAACAAGACGCACCTGTTTGAAGCGGGCGGCCGTCGAGCGCTACCGGAGGCAAGAGCCGCTGGCGGAAGGCGCGCAGGTGGGCGGCTTCCGCTGCCTGTTTCTCCACCGCTCTTAGCTGAAAGGGGACTCGGAGCGGAGAGAAGAAGAGCTCTTCAGTGGGAATGGGCGCTCCCTCTATGCCCAGATTCCAAGAACTGCTGCCGTGGGCAGTCCTCGTCCTATAGCCGCTCTGGCTAATGCGTCGTGGGATACTCGGCCACGGTCGGCGTATTGCGGTTGGGCTCTGGATGGGCAGTCGCGCCGGTGTTGTTGATCACGTGCTCAATCGCGCCGTTCTGCACCAGCGCGGTCGTCAGCATATGGTGGAACCGCACCCCCGGAACATCCGGAACCTCAATAGCCCGGGTCAGAACCACCTGGGGCGTCATGAACACGCTATAGACGCCAAGCCCCCAGGCCTCGTGGTGGCGCACCTTGGGCGCCACTTTGTAAGAAGCCCACCCGTCGGTCTCAGGCGTGCTCTTCCAAACATCCTGTGCAGGAGGACGGTACGGTATCTCCGATTGATAGAAATACACTCTGCCGTAATTTCCATTCCACAACGTCTGGAACTGCTGGTGGTGCTCAACAAACAGTCCATAGACGGTGACGTTGTTGCCGTTGACAATCAAGCCGTTATCGCTGCGATTCTGGTTCCAGCCCACGCCAATGCCGTGGTCGGCGCGCCATATCCACGTGTTATCGATCAGCGTGTCGTCCGCGTTGACGATTAAATTCGCATGTACGCTGCCAGGCGCTGCTCCTCCCACGCGGAAGAAGACATCATGCAGGGAGATAGGGTCCTCGGCATGGCGTTCGTGCTGGCCTGCAACCCCAACTTCCAGCAGCGACGGCGAACGCTCCAGCCCGGCCTCAAACAGCAGCCCGGAGACAGTAACGCCGGCTACGTCCGCAATCCGCATCGCCGGCTTGCCGCCGGTCGCGTGGAGCGTAGCGAAACCAAGCCCAAAGACGATCGTATCCTTGCGCTTTACCTCCAGCGGGCTCGCCAGATCGTAGACGCCCGGCGTAAACAACAGGTTTTTGCCTTGCTCCAGCGCGGCGTTCAGCGTCGCCGCTGTGTCCGTATCCGCGTGCGCCACATAGAATCTCGACAACGGCACGCCCTTGGCGGCTGGCGCAGACCCATTGCGCCAGGTCGCTCCAGAGCTGTTGTGTTCCAGCCCCGGAACCATCACCTCCCAGGAGCCGGCGGCATACACCAGAAACGGCTTCTCACGGATCACAGGAGTCGTGCCCACCACCGTGTAAGGCGGCTTCGGCCATGCTCCGGCGGGCGGATGGTTCACGCCCACAAACACCATATTCCAGTTGGATCCCGTCCAGTTCTTCCAATCGACGTTGCGTGAGATCCACTGCTGCTGCGTCCCGGAGTCCACCGTTCCGTCGATCACGCTGTCAGAGAGCCAACCGCCGGAGGCCCAGCCGTGGTTCTGGTCCAGCACCAGATTGCCCGCAATGTGCATGCGGCGCAGCGCAACCCCCTGCGAGACGGCCCACTGCATCGTGCCCGTAGAAGGCACAACCGTAAAGCCCTCGGCGGAGCGCCAGAAAGTGCAGGTGGCGTTATTGTGCGGCAGCGAAGCGTCGGCGTGTACATCGCCAGAGACGCGCACCGCCTCCGGCGTCAGGCCCAGCCCCAGCACTTGCGTATAGAACCCCACCGGGATGTTCAGGTGATACGAGCCCGGCATCAGCAGAATGGCATAGCGCCCCGGGCCGAACTCGCTGTGCTCCTGTTGCGCGTAAATGCGGTCTACCTCCGCCTGCATGGCGGTGGAACTGCGCTCCGGACTCAGCACAATCACATTCGGCCCAAACGGGTTCGTAGCCTGCTCCGCCCCGGCAATGCAAACGTTCCCCAGCTCAAGCCAAAGCAACGCAGACACCATCAAACAGCACCAGTGCAGTCTTCTCATCCCTCACTCTCCTTGTAGGTACTTTACGCAATCTCGATCTCTCCCTGCTGTGGCGCAGTGTCCGTAGTTCGCTTGGGCGAAGAAGAACACGGAGGGCGGAGGGATAAGTGTAACGGTTGCACGAACAGCAAGGCCGCACCTCTCACCTCTGTCTGGCGTCAACCTTTTGTTCCGGTCAACGACAACCAAAATTCCCGATTGTCGTTAGGACTTCTTAGTTCTTCTGTCTGTGCCGTTGAAGCTGGCTGGTCCGTAGCGTAGCCCCGGAGGGGCGAAGCGGAGGACCAGCC